>NZ_MUMI01000271.1:0-8096 GCF_002155975.1 Amycolatopsis kentuckyensis | reverse complement strand
CGGCCGGAACTGACCGGCTCATCGACCGATCCCCGCGGTCCACCTCCGCAATAGCTTCGGATTCCTCACGGATCCGGCGGAGGTGGTCTGGTGCTCGAGCGACTGAACAACGTGAAGCTGCTCGTGGGAATCGCCGTGGTCATCGTGGTCGGCGGCTTGCTCATCGCGGTCGCCGTCAACAGTGACTCCGGCAGCGACAGCTGGCGCGCGCGGTGCAACTCGGCCCCGGCCGGCCCGGCGGACAAGCAGGCGAGCCTCGTCGCCGAGGCCAGGAAAGCGCTGCTGAGCACCGGGAACGACCCGCGGCTCGGGATCGAGATCGTCGACCTGGGGGCCTGCGCGGTCGAAACGCGGTGGAAGGCCGACCAGCCGCAGCCCGCCGCGTCCGTGGTGAAGCTGCTCATCGCCCTCGATCTGCTCGACCGCTCCGGGGTGCCTTCGGGCAGCGAAGCGACGGCTGTCCACAGCATGCTCGCCGCCAGTGACGATCGCGTCGCCAGCCGGCTGTGGCAGCAGAACGGCGGGCCGGACATCGTCCGGCGGCAGGCCGGGAAGCTGGGGCTCGCGCACACCACGCCCCCGGCCGACGCCGGTCAGTGGGGCTCCACCCGGATGTCACCCACCGACGTCGTCACGGTCTACCGGCACATCACCGCCGGACTGTCCGAAGACGAACGCGCGTTCGTCACCGGGGCGATGGAGAACGCCCCGCGCGCCGCCGTCGACGGTTTCGACCAGCACTTCGGGATCCCGCGCGCCTTCCCGGGCGCGGCCTGGGCGGTGAAGCAGGGCTGGGGCAGCTCCGAGGGCCGGCGGGTGCTCAACACCACGGGACTGGTCCGGACCGCGACCGGGACCTACGCCGTCGCGGTGATGGCGTCCTGGAGCGACACCATCGACTGGCCGGCCGCGACCACGGCGGTGACCACCGCCGTCGGCTCGCTGAAGGGTTCGCTCAAGGCGGGCAAGGCCTGAGACCGGAGTGGATGCCGGTCCCCGGGGTCGCCAGGTCGGCGATGGCGCCCGGGGACCGGCGCGGTGCTGCCGCGGGAACGCTCTCTTCGGACCGCGTCCAACACGCGTCGGGGGCGGGCGAAAACTCTTGGTGCACACCATGTTCCGCGAACCGCCACCCGGGCGGAAGTGTCCACGGCACGCCGTGGCCGTGCTTTTTCCATGATCCGCTCGCCGATCAGGCGGGCGTTACCTTCAACAGCTTGTCGTCCGAGCCGTCCGAGGTGGTCACGTACAGGGCGCCGTCCGGGCCGCTGCGCACCGCGCGGAGCCGGCCGAACTGGTCGTCGAACTCCGGGGGCAGCGTGACGTCGAGGACCTTGCCCGCCGGGTCCAGGTGGTACAGCAGCAGTTTCTGGCCCTTGAGCGCCACCACGACCAGCGCGCCGTCGTTCGTGCCCCACTGCGCGCCGGTCAGGAAGGCGTTGCCGCTGATCGCCTCGGTCGTCTCGCCTGACGTCCACAGTGGACTCACCGCGTCCGGGAACCGCTTGAGGTCGGTCATCGGCACGCTCTCGTCGTAGCTCGTCTCGGTGCCGCCCTTCGACGGGTCCCAGCCGTAGTTGGCGCCCGGCTTCAGCAGGTTGACCTCGTCGTCGAACGACGGCCCGTGCTCGGCGGTGATCACCTGGCCGCTGCCCGGCCGGATCGCCACCCCCTGGACGTTGCGGTGGCCGTAGGTGTAGATCAGCCGCTCGCGCGGGTCGCTCGAGGTGATGAACGGGTTGTCCGGCAACGGTTCCCCGGTCTTCGCGTCCAGTCGCAGCACCTTGCCGCCGAGGGAGTGGCGGTCCTGCGCGATCGGCGCGCGGGCGGTGTCGCCGGTGCCGACGAGCAGGGCACCGTCCGGGGCGAACGTCGGGCGGCAGCCGGAGTGCCGCCCGCTCGGGTTCACCGGCAGCCCGGTGAGCAGGTCCTTCACCTTCGTCGCGCTCGCGCCGTCGGCGGCCAGCTGCCAGGTGACCAGCCGGATGTCGACGGCCTTGCCGCCTTCCTGGTGGTCCTGGCAGGTGATGAACTCGCGGCTGGTCGCGAAGTCCGGGCTGACGACCATGCCGAGCAGCCCGCCTTCGCCCTTGACCAGGACGTCGGAGAAGTCGGCGCGCACCTCGGCGGCCTGGCCGTTGCGGACCAGCGCGAGCTTGCCGGGCCGCTGCGGCACCAGGATGCCGCCGTCGGGCAGGAAGCCGACGTCCCAGCCGTGCTCCAGCCCGCCGGTCACCGTCTCGACCTTGAACTTCCCGCTCGCAGCGGCCGGGGAGGCGGCCGGCGGGACGCTCTGGACGGGCTCGCTCGCCGCCCCCGAACAGCCCAGGACCAGCAAGGACACCACACCGAGGAGACCCAGCGAACGCCGCATACGCCTCATCTTCCCATCAACCGGTGAAATCGCCGTTCGCCGCCGAGCGCGTGAGGAAGTCCAGGTCCGCCTCGCCGGGGAGGTGGTGGCCGGTGCCGGGGACCAGGTCCACCACGGCGCCGGCCGCTTCGAGCCGCCGTTTCGTCGTCGCGGAGTCGACCATGGCGTCGTCCGCCCCGGCGACGGCGTACACCGGCATGTCCAGCCCGGCCAGGGCTGCGTCACCGAAGACGGGGAACGGCCCGGTGCGGTACCGGTAGTGCGCGGCCACCAGCAGCTGCTGTGCCACGACCGGCGACGACTCCGGTGCGCCGACCGCGCCGGCGACGGCCTTCCGCCGTCCCTTCTCGCCGAGCAGCCCCAGCAGGACGGCCTTGACGACGAACCCCTTCTTCATCGGCGCGAGCCCGACCGGGCACCGCAGCGCCAGCGCGGCGACGCGCTCCGGGCGCCGGATCGCGAAGTCGAGCGCGAGCCAGCCGCCGAACGACGAGGTCAGGAAGGCGGCCCGGGCGACGCCGAAGTGGTCCAGCACGGCGTCCAGCCACCGCGCGTACCGGTCGCTGTCGAGCGGCGGCCGCGTCTCGGCGCTCAGCCCCGGTTCGCCGATGATGTCGACGGCGTACACCCGGAACCGCCTGGTCAGCGCCGGGATCCGGGCGGTCCACTCCGCGGAGTTGCTGCCGGAGCCGTGCAGCAGCACCAGCGGCGGGGCTTCGGCCGGGCCGGAGATCAGGACGCACGTCCCGCCTTCGGGCGTCGGTACTTCCTCGCGGGGGCCGGGCCATGCCTCGAGGGCGTCGAGGTAGCGCTCGCGGAGGAGGGCAGCGCCCGCTTCGGACTTGTATATCGTCATGAAAAATACTCTAAAGCACCCTATCAAGGGGTTTGATAGGGAGTTATCAGGAACCTGGTCGCACCAGTCCGGATTCGTAGGCGAAGACCACGGCGTGCACCCGGTCGCGCAGCCGCAGCTTGCCGAGGACGCGGCCGACGTGCGTCTTCACCGTCGTCTCGCCGATGTACAGCTTCGCCGCGATCTCCGTGTTCGACAGCCCGCGCGCGATGAGGCCCAGCACGTCCTTCTCGCGCTCGGTCAGGGTGTCGAGCTTCGCGGCGTCCCCGGGGTCGCGGTCGTCGGCGAGGTACCGGTCGAGCAGCCGCCGCGTGACCGACGGCGAGACCATCGAGTCGCCCCGCAGCACGCCCCGGATCGCGACGAGCATTTCCTCGGAGGGCGCGTCCTTCACGAGGAACCCGCTGGCCCCGCCGCGCAGGGCGGCGTAGGCGTACTCGTCGAGGTCGAAGGTGGTGATGACGAGGACGCGCACGTCCGGCAGCTCGGCGCAGATCCGCGCGGTCGCCGCGACGCCGTCGAGCACCGGCATCCGGACGTCCATCAGGACGAGGTCGGGGCGCAGTTCCCGGGCGAGGGTGACGGCTTCTTCGCCGTTGGCGGCTTCGCCGACGACGGTGAGGTCGTCCTGGCTTTCGACGATCATGCGGAGGCCGACGCGGACCAGCTGCTGGTCGTCGCAGAGCAGGATGCGGGTGGTCACGGGCGCACCACCAGGCTCGCGCGCACGCGGTACCCGCCGCCGGGAAGCGGCCCGGTCGTGAGCTCGCCGTGGTACATCTCGACGCGCTGGCGCATGCCGGCCAGCCCGCGGCCCGAGGACGGCAGCGCCGGTGCCGGTGGTGCGTCGCCGCCGGTGTTCGTCACCTCGATGCGGACCTCCGGCGGCTCGAAGGCGATGCCGACGCGGCCGGTCGCGTCGGCCGGGGCGTGCTTGAGCATGTTGGTCAGTGCCTCCTGGACGATCCGGTACGCCTGCAGCGCGGCGCTCGCGGGCAGCGTGCCCGGGTCGCCGCTGACGTCGAGGGTGACGTCCCGGCCGGACTGCTCGACGAGCCCGCGCAGTTCGGCGAGCGTCGGCTGGGGACTGCGCGCCCCCTGGCCGGCGTGCAGGACTTCGAGGAGCCGCCGCAGCTCGGCCAGCGCGTCCCGGCCCGTGTGGACGATCGTGTCGAGCGTGCGGTCGACGGCCGCCGGGTCGCGGTGGCGGGCGAGCTTCGCGCCCTCGGCGTTCAGCACGATCACGCTCATGCTGTGCGCCAGGACGTCGTGCAGCTCCCGGGCGATCCGGGTGCGCTCTTCCGCGACCGCCGCGCGGGACTGGGCGTCGGCCCGTTTCGCTTCCTCCGCGGTGAGCTGTTCCTTGGCGCGGAAGAACTCCCCGAGCGTCCACGCCGCGATGTGCAGCGGCAGGATGCCGACCATCGTGAAGGTCGAGGTGCCGTCGTCCGGGGCGTAGAGGGCGACCCACTGGGCGTCGAGGACGACGATCGCCGCGGCGACCACCGCGGCGAACCACCGGTACCGCAGCTTCACGAGGGTGAACAGCACGACCGCCATGGCCAGTTCGGTGCGGCCGCGGTCGTAGGCCCAGATGTCGTGCAAGTACACCGCCGCCGCCCCGGCGACGATCAGCACCGCGACCGTGCGCGGGAACCGGCGGCGCAGCAGCAAGGGGAGCAGGAACAGCATCGGGATCGCGCGGACGGCGTACGGGCCGGGGCCGACCCAGTTGGGCGCGAGGAAGACGAACACGCCGTACAGCGGCAGATCCACCGTCCACCGGTGCCGGCGCACCCACCTCACGAGTCGTTCCACACCCCGAACGTAATGCCCGGGCACCGCCGGGGGCGTCCTTCCTCCGGTCCGATCGCGTCCTCCCGGAGGAGGATGTGCCGGGCCGGTCCGGCCGACTCGCGGCCACCCCCGCCGTTCCTAGCGTCGGGATCATGTCGATCACCAGGGAATTCCTCCGCCACCCCGTGCTGACGGGCGCGATCGCGCCGAGTTCGCCGCGGCTGGCCGAAGAGATGACGGCGGGCCTCGGCCTGGAACGCGCGTCCTGCGTCGCGGAACTCGGGCCGGGTACCGGTGTGTTCACCGAAGCGGTCCTCGCGCTGCTTCGCCCCGAAGCGCGCTTCACGGCCATAGAGATCAACCCGCGGTTTGCCTCTTCGCTGCGGGAGCGCTTTCCGCAGGTCGACATCGTCACCGGATCGGCGGAACACCTGGCCGCGGCGAACGTCGACGTCGTCGTCTCCGGTCTGCCGTGGACGGCCATGACGGCGGCCCGGCAACAGCACATCCTCGACGCGGTCACCGCGGCACTCGCACCGAACGGCCGGTTCACGACGTTCGCGTACGCCCACGCGGCCTGGACACCACCCGCCCGCCGCTTCGCCGCGTCGTTGCGAAGCCGGTTCGCGGTCGTGGAGCGCACGCAGGTCGTCTGGGGCAACCTGCCGCCCGCGTTCGTCTACCGCGCGGCACTGCCGGTGGCGATGGGGAGGGTCCGGCGTGGACAGCCTGCTGCGGCCCCTGCTTGACGCGCCCCCGGTGGTCGTCTACCTGGTCTGCGCGCTGGTCATCACGGCGGAAACCGCACTGCTGCCGGGAATCGTGCTGCCGACGTGGTCGACGCTGCTGCTGATGGGCTTCCTCGCCGAGCGGGGCACGCTCCACCTCGGACTCACGTGGGCGGTGGCGGTCGCCGCGGCCGTCCTCGGCGACCAGCTCGCGTACCTCGAAGGGCGCCGCTGGGGATCACGGCCGGCCCACCGCGACCGGTGGAAGCGCGTGGAAGCGGCGGTGGCGCGCCACGGCGTCCCGGCGGTGATCGCGGGCCGCTGCCTGGCCGGCGTGCGCACCCTGGTGCCGCGCGTCGCGGGCTCGGCGGCGATGCCGTACCGCCGGTTCACGGCGGGCAGCGTGTGCGCGGCGGTGCTGTGGGCGAGCGTGGAACTGCTCGTGGGTCACACGACGGCGCTGGTGCTGTGAAGGCGTTCCGCGGTTTCGGCGTCGGCGGGCAGGAACGTCTCCAGCTTCAGCTCCGACACGGTCACATCGGCCGCCGTCGCGAACGTCGTGATCGCCGTGATCAGCCGGAGCTCGCCGAGCGACGTGGCCAACCGGACCGGGACCGCGAACCCCAGGTGTTCCGGGCCCGGCGCGGACGGCGGCGGCAAGTACCCCGCCAGCTCGGCGAGCTGCGCGGCCAGCCGGTCGTCGGGCGTGCGGGCGAGGTCGTTGCGGAGACGTTCGAGGATGTGCCGGGCCCAGTCGTCGAGGTTGGCCACGCGCGGTGCCATCCCGCGCGGGTGCAGCGCCAGCCGCAACGTGTCGACCGGTTCGCGCAGCAGCTCCGGCGCGACCCCCTCGGTGAGCAGCCGGAACCCGTCGTTCGCCGCGACCAGCACGCCGTAGCGGTCGACGACGATCGCGGGGTAGGGCCGGTGGCCGTCGAGCAGCCGGCGCAGCCCGTCGAGCACCGGCCGGATCGCCGGGTCGTCGAGCCGCGTTTCGGGGTACGTCGGCGCGTACCCGGCGGCGTGGAGCAGGCCGTTGCGCTCGCGCAGGGGCAGTTCGAGGGACTCGGCGACGCGCAGCACCATGCCGCGGCCGGGCACCGAGCGCCCGCTCTCCATGAAGCTGACGTGCCGCTGCGTCGTGCCCGCGCGCAGGGCCAGGTCGAGCTGGCTGATCCGCCGCCGCGTGCGCCAGTCCTTGAGCGCCGTTCCGAAGTCCACGGGTCCATCCTGCTCGGCCGGTCCATTCCCCGCGGGGAATTGAGCGCATACCCCGTTCGGGCGACGCTTCGGTCATGACGAACTACGGCCTGGTCATCCCGACCTACCAGCCCATCCTCGACGCCGGGCGGACCGCGCCCGAGCTGGTCGCCACCGCCGTCGCCGCGGAAGAGCTCGGCCTCGACTCGGTCTGGGTCGGCGACACCCTCGCGCGGGCCCCGCTCGACGCCCTCACCGTCCTCGCCGCCTTCGCCGCCCGGACTTCGCGGGTCACGCTGGGGACGGCCGCGCTGCTCCCGGCCCTGCGGAACCCGATCCTGACCGCGAACCAGCTGCTTTCCCTGGACCTGCTGAGCGAAGGACGGCTCACCGTGGCCGTCGGCGCCGGGTTCGCCGGCCGCAGCGAGCCGGAGTTCGCGTTCGCGGGTGTCCCGTGGGAGCGCCGCCGCGCCCGGCTGGACGACATCGTGGCGCTCTGGCGCGCGGCATGGCGCGGCGAAAAGTCCTTCCACGGCTCGGTGCTGCACCACGACTCACTGCCGGTGTTCCCGGCGCCCGCCCGCCCGGGTGGCCCGCCGGTGTGGCTGGCGGCGTACACGCCGGGCGCGCTCGAGCGGGCCGGCCGGCTGTACGACGGCTGGCTGCCGTACCCGCCGGACCCCGCGGACTACGGCTCCGGCCTGGCCCGCATCCGCGCCACCGCCGCCCGCCCGGTCACCCCGGCGTTGTTCGCGACGGTCCTGGTCGAGGACGATCCGGCGCGCGGAAGCGAACTCCTGGAGGAGTACTGCCGGCGGAACTACGGGATGCCGGCGAGCTTCGTCCAGGGCATCCAGATGCAGGTGACCGGCAGTGCCGCGGAAGTGGCGGAGCGGCTGCGGAAGTACGCCGGCGCAGAGCACTTCCTGCTGCGGATCGCGAGCACGGACCCGAAGGTGTTCGACGAGCAGCTGCCCCGGGTCGCGGAGGTGGCGGAACTGCTGCGCGACCAGCCGTGATCGGAAACCTGTCGGGGGTGGCACGTAGGCTGGGACCGTGACCGACGCTCCACTGTCCGGACTCCTCACCGCCATCCTTCCCGACCCGGCCCTGCGCGGCGTGGTCGAGCGCGCCGGCGCGC
>NZ_MUMI01000270.1 GCF_002155975.1 Amycolatopsis kentuckyensis | reverse complement strand
GTCCGGGGACACGGCCGGGCACGCGCAGCTGCTCGCCGTCGGCGAACGCGCCGAGGTCGGCGAGCAGGCCGCGCTCGCGGAGAACCGCACCCGCCAGGACGAGACGCCCGGAGGAACCGCCCCGTGAGCGCGCCCCACCCGGCCACGGCGAACTTCGCCTGGCTGCTCGACGACTTCGTGCGCAAGGTGCACGGCGTCAGCCACGCACTGATCATGAGCGTGGACGGCTTCCCCCTCACCGCGTCGGACTCGGTCGCCGAAGCCGAAGCCGAACAGCTCGCCGCGATCGCCAGCGGCCTGCTTTCCCTGGCGGGCAACAGCGCGGCGCTGTTCGGGAAGGGCGCCTGCGAGCAGATCATCATCCGGCTCACCCACGGCTACTTCCTGTTCATGGGCATCGGGTCCGGTGCCGGGCTCGCGGTGCTGACCTCGGGCGAGGCGGACATGAAGGTGGTCGCCTACGAGATGACCCAGTTCATCACCAACGCCGGCCACGCGCTCACCCCCGAGGTGCGCGCGGAGCTGCGGCAGGTGCTGACCGCGCGCCGGCCCCGGACGTGACGCAAGTGCCGCACGAGGATGTGATGCCCGTGTCCGAAAAGGACACCACACTGCCCCGCCGGAGTCGCCGGATCCGCGCGTACGCGCTCACGGGCGGGCGCACCGGCACGCGCCACCAGCTGCTGGTGGAAACGCTGATCTCGGTGCCGCAGTACGACCCCGCGCTGAGCGACGCGCTCATGCCCGAGTCGCGCTCGCTCTACGAACGCGCCCGGGTCCGCTGCTCGGTCGCCGAACTGTCGGTCGGGCTGGACCTGCCGCTGGGCGTGGTGCGGGTGCTGCTCGGCGACCTCGCCTCCCAGGGCGCGGTGTTCGTCCACCCGACCGCGCACGCCTACCACCACGACACCAACGTGCTCGAGAGGATCCTTGATGGGCTCAAGCGGCTCCCCGCCTGAGGGCGATCTGCTGACGATCTCCGCGAAGATCGTCGTCGCCGGGGGCTTCGGTGTCGGCAAGACCACCTTCGTCGGTGCGGTGTCGGAAGTGCCGCCGATGAGCAACGAGGCGTGGATGACCGAGGCCGGGGAAGGCGTCGACGACCTGCCGCCGGGCAACAAGTCGACCACCACGGTGGCGATGGACTTCGGGCGCATCACGCTGCGCCCGGACCTGCTGCTGTACCTGTTCGGCACGCCGGGGCAGGCGCGGTTCTGGTTCCTCTGGGACGACCTGAGCCGCGGCGCGCTCGGCGCGGTCGTGCTGGTCGACACCAGCCGGATCGACGAGTCGTTCGCGGCGATCAACTACTTCGAGAACGACTCGGAGCTGCCGTTCGTCGTGGCGGTCAACCAGTTCGAGGGCAAGCCGGTGCACGACCTCGACGAGGTGCGCGACGCCCTCGCCCTCGACCCCGCCGTCCCGCTGGTGACCTGCGACGCCCGCGACCGCGCCTCCACGATCGCCACCCTGACCGAACTGGTCGGCCACACGCTGTCGCTGGCGGTGCTCTCCGGCCCGGCGGGCCGCGAGCTCGCCGGCAGCGCCCCGCACGCCTGAGAAGGAGAACGAGCTCCATGCGCAAGGTCCTGGTCGTGGGCGCCGGGCAGTCCGGCCTGCAGCTGGCTCTCGGGCTGCAGGCGAAGGACTACGACGTCACCGTGATGTCCGCGCGGACGCCGGAGGAGATCCGGTCCGGGCGGGTGATGTCGACGCAGTGCATGTTCCACGACGCGCTGCAGCACGAGCGCGACCTCGGGATCAACCTGTGGGAGGCCGAGACGGTCAACGTCGAAGGCCTCGGCGTCTCGGTGGCCGCGCCGGACGGCGGCCGCGCGCTCGACTGGTTCGCCGAGCTCGATCACCCCGCCCAGTCGGTGGACCAGCGGATCAAGATGGCCGGCTGGCTGGAGCTGTTCGAGGACCGCGGCGGCAAGCTCGTCATCCACGGCGTGATGACGTCCGAACTGGACGCGCTGGCCCGGCTCTACGACCTGGTGATCATCTCGGCCGGCAAGGGCGAGCTGGTCCAGCTGTTCGACCGCGTGCCCGAGCGCTCGCCGTACACCCAGCCGATGCGCGCGCTGTCGCTGGTCTACGCCCACGGGGTGGGCCGCCGGCCGGAGCACCCGGACAAGGTGGGGGTGCGGTTCAACATCGTCCCCGGCGTCGGCGAGCTGTTCATGATCCCGGCGTACACGCTGAGCGGGAACTGCGACATCCTCTTCTTCGAAGGCGTGCCCGGCGGGCCGCTGGACTGCTTCGGCGACCACCCGGGCCCGGACGAGCACTTCCGGCGCGTACTCGACCTGATGCGGCAGTTCGTGCCGTGGGAGTACGACCGCTGCCGCGACGCCGAGCTGACCGACGCCAAGGCGACCCTGGCCGGCGGCTACCCGCCGGTGGTGCGCCACCCGGTCGGCAGCCTGCCGGGCGGGGCGATCGTGCTGGGCATGGCCGACGTCGTGGTGGCGAACGACCCGATCACCGGGCAGGGCTCGAACAACGCGAGCCACTGCGCGGCGACCTACCTGGACGCGATCGTCGAGCACGGCGACCGGCCGTTCGACGCGGCCTGGATGGAAGCGACGTTCGAGCGCTACTGGGAGTACGCCCGGCACGTGACCGAATGGACCAACGCGCTCCTCCTGCCGCCGCCTCCGCACGTGCTCCAGATCCTCGGGGTGGCGGGGGAGAACCCGGCGGTCGCGCGGCGGTTCGCCAACGGATTCACCGACCCGGCCGATTTCCAACACTGGTTCATGGATCCGGCCCTCTGGGAGAAATACCTGGCAGAGGTCTAGATCAGACTGTCGTCGAGGGACGATTCGGGCTACGGTTGTTACGTAGCGTGAAGACGACCTCGGAGGTGCGCGGCATGCGGGCGATGTGGAAGGGCTCGGTGTCCTTCGGGCTGGTCAGCATCCCGATCCAGATGTACGCGGCCACCGAGAACAAGAACGTCTCCCTGCGCCAGGTGCACGAGGCCGACGGCGGCCGCATCCAGTACAAGCGGTTCTGCACGATCGACGGCCAGGAAGTGCCCTACGCCGAGATCGCCAAGGGCTACGAGCTGCCCGACGGCGAGATGGTGGTGATCACCGACGCGGAGATGGCCGAGCTGCCGCTGACCACCCAGCGCACCATCGACGTGCTGGAGTTCGTGCCGCTGGAGTCGATCGACCCGATCCAGTACGACCGGACGTACTACCTGGAGCCGCAGAAGAACGCGGTGAAGCCGTACGTCGTGCTGCGGGACGCGCTGCACAAGTCGAGCCAGGTCGCCATCGCGAAGGTCGCCGTCCGGCAGCGGGAGAGCATGGCGGTGCTGCGCGTGCACGCCGACGTGCTGGTGATGACGACCATGCTGTGGCCGGACGAGGTCCGCGAACCCGACTTCCCGTTCCTGCGCGACGACCCGCCGCAGATCCGGCCGCAGGAGCTCACCATGGCCGGATCGCTGATCGACTCCCTGGCCGAGCCGGTGTTCGAGCCGGAGAAGTACCACGACCACTACCGCGAGGCCCTCGAAGAGATGATCGAGGCCAAGGTCGCCGGCGACGAGACGACCAAGCCGGCCGCCGTCACCGCCAAGGCCGACGTCGTCGACCTGATGGCGGCGCTGCAGGCCAGTGTGGACGCCGCGAAGAAGTCGCGACAGTCCTCTTCGGAGGCCACCGCGGCGTCCGAAGAGGACGCCAAACCGGCGAAGAAGAAGCCGGCAGCCCGGAAGCGGGCGCCGAAGTCCGCCTGAGCCGCTCGGACGGGTGGTTGTGCCGACACGCCGCCCGGCTCCCGCGCCCGCGTGCTTCCCGGTCCTACCTTGGGTGCACGAGCGCGGAAAGGCGGTGCGGACATGGAGTGTGCTTCCTGTGACGCCGGGATCGATCACTGCCACGGCACGCTGGTGGTGCACCCGGAAGGCGGCTTCGCCGAGTGCACCGATCAAGGGTGCGCGGACGGTGACCGCGTGCGCCACGGGCTGATCGTCGACTGCCAAGGCGTCGGCGGCGGGTGCGGCTGTGCCACCGCACCGCGGAAGTCGTTGCTGCGCCGAGCTTCCTGAGCCTCCCGCCAGGACCGTGAAGGCCTTCCCGGCCGGGTTTTCCGCCCGCCGGGGAGGCCTTTGCGGCGTTCGGATGCCGTCAAGGTCCTCACACGATCGTGTATGCAGCTGTGTACAGCGGCTTGGCGATGTGCTAACACTAACGAGGTCCTTCGGCTCTCCCTCCCCCTCGGAGCCGGAGGACCCCTTCATTTTCCGGGGTGTCCGTTGTGGATAGGTCAGCGTTCGCTGTACAGTTCACTCCATGGTGACGTGTGAGACGCGCGAGTCGGCGCTGGCCCGGATCGGGCGCGCCCTGTCCGACCCGACCCGCTGCCGGATCCTGACCGCCCTGCTCGACGGCCCCGCCTATCCGGGACGGCTGGCCGCGGAGCTGGAGCTGAGCCGGTCCAACGTCTCGAACCACCTGTCGTGCCTGCGCGGCTGCGGGCTCGTCGTGGCCAGCTACGAAGGGCGGCAGGTGCGGTACGAGATCGCCGACGATCACCTCGCCCGCGCGCTGCGGGAACTCGTCCAGGTCGTCCTGGCGGTCGAACCGCGGGACGCCTGCGAGGACGAGGTGGTGGCGAAGTGACGTGCGCCGACGGCTGTTGTGCGCCACCGGTGGCCGAGCCGCAGCGCCGGGCGGTGCTGGTGCGCCGGGTCCGCTTCCTGGTGGCCGCGACCATCACCTACAACGTCGTCGAGGCCGCCGTCGCCCTCACGGCCGGCGCCGCGGCGTCGTCGGGGGCCCTGATCGGCTTCGGGCTGGATTCGGTGATCGAGGTCGCTTCGGCGGTCGCGGTCGCGTGGCAGTTCTCCGGCCGTGATCCGGAAGCGCGGGAACGGCGGGCGTTGAAGGCGATCGCGATTTCCTTCTTCGCGCTCGCGATTTACGTTACCGGGGAAGCCATCAGTTCGTTTTTCACCGGCGCGGCGCCGGAAACGTCCCGGACCGGAATCGTGCTCGCCGCCATTTCCCTGGCCGTGATGCCCGCGCTCTCCGCGGCGCAGCGCCGGGCCGGGCGCGAGCTGGGATCCGCCAGCGCGGTCGCGGATTCACGGCAGACGTTGCTCTGCACCTGGCTTTCCGCGGTGCTGCTGGCCGGCTTGCTGCTGAACGCCCTGTTCGGCTGCTGGTGGGCCGACCCGGTGGTCGCGCTGGCGATCGCCGGGGTGGCACTGAACGAAGGCCGTGGCGGGGTCTCGGGATCAGTACCAGTGCGCCCGGCCACCGATCCGGCGGCCAGTGCCGCCCAAGATGGCCAGTGCCACGCCGGCCACCGCGAGAATGATACCGATGGTGTACAGCACCGGGATGCCCACGATGAACCCGATGACGAGCAGAATCACACCGAGAATGATCACTTGACACACTCCTTCGCATGAGACCCGGCCCGGCTCCGTGCCGTCCGGGCGGATGCGCTCTCGACCGGAGGATGGCCAGTTTCCCGATAAACCAAACTACGGCGAATGGAGCAACCTTGGATCAAACCCCGGATCAGTACCGATAGTGATCGAGCTTGTACGGACCTTCGACGTCGACGCCGATGTACTCCGCCTGCTCCTTCGTGAGCTTGGTGAGTTTCACCCCGAGCGCGTCCAGGTGCAGCCGGGCCACCTTCTCGTCGAGGTGCTTCGGCAGCCGGTGGACGTCGGTGGCGTACTCGCCGGGCTTGGCGAACAGCTCGATCTGCGCGATCGCCTGGTTGGTGAACGAGTTCGACATCACGAACGACGGGTGGCCGGTCGCGTTGCCCAGGTTCATCAGGCGGCCCTCGGACAGCACGATCAGCGCGTGGCCGTCCGGGAACGTCCACTCGTGCACCTGCGGCTTGATCTCGGTCTTCACGATGCCCGGCAGCTTCGCCAGCCCGGCCATGTCGATCTCGTTGTCGAAGTGCCCGACGTTGGCGACGATCGCGTTGTGCTTCATCCGGCTCATCTGGTCCGCCGAGATGATGCCGAAGTTGCCGGTGGTGGTGATGAAGATGTCGGCGGTGGCCACCACGTCGTCGAGCTCGACGACGTCCAGGCCGTCCATCGCCGCCTGCAGCGCGCAGATCGGGTCGATCTCGGTGACCGAGACCCGGGCGCCCTGGCCGCGCAGCGCCTCCACCGCGCCCTTGCCGACGTCGCCGTAGCCGCAGACGAGCACGCGCTTGCCGCCGATCATCACGTCGGTGGCCCGGTTCAGACCGTCCACAAGGGAGTGCCGGATGCCGTACTTGTTGTCGAACTTGGACTTCGTCACCGAGTCGTTGACGTTCATCGCGGGGAAGAGCAGCTCGCCGTCCTTGGCGAGCTTGTAGAGCCGCTTGACGCCGTTGGTCGTCTCCTCGGTGACGCCGCGGATCTCCTTGGCCATCCGGGTGAAGCGGTCCCCGTCGGCCGCGAGGCTCGCGCGGAGGTTTTCGAGGACGATCCGGTACTCCTCCGGGTCCTCTTCGGACGGTTGCGGCACCGCGCCCGCCGCTTCGAACTCGACCCCCTTGTGGACGAGCAGGGTGGCGTCGCCGCCGTCGTCGAGGATCATGTTCGGGGCCTGCCCGCCGGGGAAGGCGAAGAGCCGGTCGGTGCACCACCAGTACTCTTCGAGCGTCTCGCCCTTCCACGCGAACACGGACGTGCCGGCCGGGGCGTCCACCGTGCCCTCCGGGCCGACGACGACCGCGGCGGCGGCCTCGTCCTGGGTGGAGAAGATGTTGCAGGACACCCAGCGCACCTGCGCGCCGAGGGCGACGAGGGTCTCGATGAGCACGGCGGTCTGCACGGTCATGTGCAGCGACCCGGCGATGCGGGCGCCCTTCAGCGGCTGGGCGGCGGCGTACTCGCGGCGGATCGCCATCAGGCCGGGCATCTCGTGCTCGGCCAGCCGCAGCTGCGTGCGGCCGGCGTCGGCCAGGGACAGGTCGGCCACGGCGAAGTCGAGGCCGTTTCGGGTCTGCAGTTTGTCACTCATGCTTCGGTGCACTCCGGAGTTCGTCGGGATGCGCTCGGGAGGCAGCACGGAAGTCCTTGCGGACAAAGAAGAAGGCACCTCCCTCGCGGGAGGCGCCCTTGGAGTCGTGGTAGCGGGCCGAGCGTGGCGGAAGTGGCTTCCGTCGCAGCGCCTCTCGGCCCGGAACCAGGATGGCAAAGCGGCCGCGAGGCTGTCAAGCGAGCGGACGGGCCATGAGAACGTCGTCGACGTCCGTCCCGTCGAGGTGGAATTCGCCCCGCAGCACGCCTTCCACGACGAACCCGCAGCGCTCGTAGACCCGCCGCGCGCCGGTGTTGGGCCCGAGCACGCGCAGCGTCACCTTGCGGGCGCCCCGGTGGCGAGCCTCGGCCACGGCGGCCTCGACGAGCTGCCGGGCGATGCCGAGCCGCTGCCGGTCCGGGTCGACGGCGAGGCCGTCGATCACCACCACGTGCCGGTGGGCGGGGATGCCGAACCCCTCGCCGAGGCGCACGTACCCGGCGACCACGCCGTCGTGCTCGGCGACGAGGACGTCCTCGGGCCGCGTGCCGTCGTCGAAGAACGGCGTTCCCGGAGGAGGCGCCGGCGCGGGGGAGACGTCCGGGGTCCAGGTGCGCTCGTCGATCTTCGCGAGCGCGGCTTCGTCCTCGGCGCGGGCGAGGCGGGTGGTGATCGTCACGAGAGCACCCGCCAGGCCTCTTCGACGATCCCGGCGAGCTCGCGCGGGTCCCGGTTGCCCTCGGCGCTCAGGCTCCGCACCGTGACGGTCAGGTCCGGGCCGGTGCGCTGGCAGTTCGTGACGAAGGACCGGTCCGGGTCCGGCGTCGAGCCCGCCGCCGCGGGATCGTGGTGCACCAGGCACTGCACGGCGCCGGCGCGCACGAGTTCCGTGCCCGGGGCGGCCAGGCCGAGCGCCTCGGCGTCCTCGTAGGGCGCGACGAGTTCGGGGGAGGGCGCCCGGACGGCGACGAGCTGGAAGCTGCGCTCCAGCCGGTCGTCCTGGTACTGCTGGGCGATCGCGCCGGCCCCGCCGTAGGCCGCGGACACGCGGGTGCCGGTTTCCCGGTCGGTCTTGTCGATGCGGGTGACCATGGCCTCGCTCTTGGCCTTGTCGAACTTCGCGAGCGCGTCCTGGGCCCGGCTCAGCCCGCCGAGGCCGGCCGGGGCCGTCAGCGGGCGGCCGCTGGGGCCGCCGAGCAGGCTCAGGGCCAGCCACGGCACGCCGACCAGCACCGCGCCGAGGAGGAAGCCGATCAGGCCGGTCACGGCCGGCCGGGCGAGGAGCGAGCGGCGGCGCGGTGCGGGTGTGCGGGCCTGCTGCCCGAGGGCGGGTTCGAGCGGGAAGTCCCGCGGCGGGTCGGTGGTCACCAGGGAATCCTGGCCGACTCCGGCCGCCGGCGCGAAGCAAATTCCGCGGCCGGCCCTCAAAGGAGGTGCGCGCGCCGCCAGATGCCTTCCGAGCGGCCGCCGATCAGGCCCGCCTCCCGCAGGAACGGCACGATCTTCTCGGCCATCCAGCGGCGCGTTTCGTGGAAGTGCGGGTTCGCCAGCGCCGCGGCGCGGCCTTCGCGCGGGTCGATCCCGACGCTGCGGTAGATCCGCGGGTCGACCATGCTGTCGATCACGCCGAACGCCACCAGCGCGGTCCGCACCCGGTGCCGCCGCAGCGCCGCCTTGGACAACTTCGGCGTCTCGCGCAGCACCTCCTCCTTGGCGAACCGGACGTGCCGGGCCTCCTCGACCACGTGGATGCGGTTGACCGAGCGGATCAGCGGCTGGATGCCGTCGTCGTCCATCATCGACCGCTGGAGCCGGTCGGTGGTCTCCTCGGCGACCAGCACGCTGGCGAACATCGACGGCCCGGCGGCGGTCGCGCCGAAGACCTTCGCGGCGCGGTGGACCACCTTCGGGACGCCGTAGCGCGGGACGCCGAGCCGCTGCGCGGTGCGGGCGAACATCACGGAGTGCCGTGTCTCGTCGCCGATTTCGGTCATCGCGTACTGCGCGTGCTCGGTGCGCGCGTCGAGGTCGAAGACGTAGCGGGCGAGCAGCTGCATCAGGACGATCTCGAACCAGAGGCCGACGCTCATGATGCTGGCGATCTCGTGCTTGGACAGCTCGATCCGCTGCTCGGGGGTCAGTTTCGCCCAGAGGTCCGTGCCGTAGAGGGAGACCCGCTCGAGCGGCATGTACGCCTTGCCCTCGGCGAGCGGCGCGGCCCAGTCGACGTCGACGTACGGGTCGTAGGAGTTCTTCGCGGAGCTCTTGAGCAGGCGAGCCGCGGTGACGTCCCGGTCCTGGGCCTCGACGCCCATGGCGGCCTCCGAAAAGTAGGGGGTACGCGGTGTACTAGCTACTTCGAGTAGCGTACACCGCCCGGCTGGCCCTGAGTAGGCTTCCGCCGTGACCAAGGTCGACGGACGGGCGACGCGCTGGGCGGGCCAGCAGGAACGACGGCGCGCGGAGTTCGTCGACGCCGCGCTGGCCGCCATCGCCGAGCACGGCCCGGAGGTCTCGACCGAGCAGATCGCCGAGCGCGCCGGCGTCGCCCGCACCCGCCTGTACCGGCACTTCTCCGACGCGGCGGACCTCCGCCGGGCGATCGCCCGGCGCGCGGCCGAACTGGTGACGGCCGACCTGGCGCCGCTCTGGCACCCCGAGGGCTCGCCGAACGAGATGATCTCCACGGTGATCTCGACGCACCTGCGCTGGCTGACCGAGCACGCCCACCTGCACCGCTACCTGGCCAGCGGCGTCCCGGACGGCCCCGACGTCCGCGGCGCGATCGCCCGCCACCTCAGCGGCCTGTTCACGGGCTACCTGACGGCGTTCGGCCTGGATCCCGCCCCGGCGGACACGATCGCGTTCGGCCTGGTCGGCTACGTCGAATCGGCGACGACCCGCTGGCTCGACCACCCGGGCACGCTCACCCTGCCCCAGCTGACCGCCCAGCTCACGGGCACGATCTGGGCGATGCTGGACCACACGCTGCGGGCAGGCGGGGTGGAACTCGACCCGGACCGGCCGTTGCCGCTGCCGGAGGGGCTCTAGTCCTCGCGCGGGAACTCGGCCCGCACGCCCAGCAGCCGCACCGGGCGGGTCAGCTCGAACATCCCCAGTACCTCCCGCGCCGCGCGGTCGAGCTCGGCGGCGTCCGACGTCGGTTCCGGGAGGGTGATGCTGTGCGTGTGGGTCAGGAACGGCACGAACCGCACCTTGACCGCCACCCGCGCCGCCGGGCGGCCTTCTTCCGAGACGTCCTGGGCGACGCGCTTCGCCAGCGCCGAGACCTCCGCCGCCATCTGTGCCGGGTCCGTCAGGTCGTGCTGGAACGTCGTCTCGCGGCTGCGGGAGCGGGCCACCCACGGGGTCGCGCTCACCTCGGCATCGCTGATGCCGCCGCCGAGCAGGCGCAGCCACGGGCCGGTCTTCGGGCCGAACCGGGCCGCCAGCTCCGCCGGGTCCGCCCCCGCGAGGTCGAGGACCGTGTGGATGCCCAGCGAGGCGAGCTTCTTCGCCGTCTTGCCGCCGATGCCCCACAGCGCGTCCGTCGGGCGGGCGGCCATCACCTCCCACCAGTTCTCGTGCGTCAGCCGGTAGATCCCGCCCGGCTTGCCGAACCCGGTGGCGAGCTTGGCCCGCAGCTTGTTGTCGCCGATCCCGACCGCGCACGACAGGCCCGTCTCGCGCGCCACCGCCTCCTTGATCGCGACGGCCAGCGCCTCGGGGTCGGCCGTCTCCGCGCCGACGAAGGCCTCGTCCCAGCCGAGCACTTCGACCACCACCGGCAGCTCCCGCACCGCGGCCATCACCCGCGCCGACACCTCGAGGTAGGCGTCCGGGTCGCTGGGCAGGAAGACGGCGTCCGGGCAGCGCCGGGCCGCGATCCGCAGCGGCATGCCGGACTGGACGCCGAACTCGCGAGCTTCGTACGACGCCGTCGCGACGACCGCGCGTTCGGTGGGGTCGCCGTTGCCGCCGACCACGACGGGCTTCCCGCGCAGCTCCGGGTGGCGGGCGACCTCGACCGCGGCGATGAACTGGTCGAGGTCGACGTGCAGGACCCACTTCACCGGCCCAGTCTGCCTCAGATCGTCAGAGGCGGTGCCTCGCCACGTGGGTCCAGACGGTGCCGGTGAGGGCGAGGATCCCGCACAGGGTCACGCCCGGGTCGGGCAGCACCAGGCCCAGGACCAGGAGTGTCACGGCGGTGATGTCGAAGACGATCAGGAGGGCGCTGCGGAGCGCGCGCGACTTCGGGCGCCGGCCGTCGCGCAGCGCGGCAGCCAGGTCGGGGTCGCTGAGCTCGAGACTGCGCTCGATCTTCTCGAGCTCGGTGCGATCGTGGTGACTGAGCATCGGGGCACTCCTTCGGCGCCGAACCCGCCGTATCGCCGTAGCGAATACCCAATCGTCCTCCTCGCGAACCGCCGAACGCCTTCTGATTTCGTGCTTTTCTCTGGTCCGACCGGGTGATCCGCGCTCCGTGACCGGCCTTCGCCACGTTAAGTTGCTGCGTGAACGTGGCCGGTCACGGCCGGACGGCTGGGGGGCGGCCACGTCCTGCTGTCGCGTCCGTGCCTGGTCAGGGCCTTCAAGCAAGCGGAGGATTCCATGACCTTGCCCACCGAACCGATCGGCAGCATCCCGCGTCCCGCCTACCTCGTCGAAGGCCTCGGCGAGTTCGCGGCCGGGCGGATCGACGCCGCCGCGCTCGCCGAGCTGGAGAGCCGGGCGCTGGCCGACACCATCCGCCGGTTCGAGGAAACCGGCTCACCGGTGCTCTCCGACGGCGAACAGGGCAAGCCGAGCTTCGCGACCTACCCGCTGGCCGGCCTCGAAGCGCTGGCGCCGGACGGTGTCGTCATCCCGTTCGCCGACGGGCACACGCGGCAGCTTCCGCGGCTGACCGCGGGCCCCTTCCGCTACGCGACCCACGCGGACTCGTACCTCACACGCGCGAAAACGCTTACCGACCGGCCCGTCAAGCAGGCGGTGATCGCCGCGTCCGCGCTCTCGCTGATCTACCCGGCCGACGGCATCGAGGGGTACTCGCAGGAGCAGTTCGTCGCCGACCTGGTGAACGAGGCCGAGGCGGACATCCGCGGCAGCCTCGAAGCGGGCGCGGACAGCGTGCAGATCGACTTCACCGAGGGACGGCTGTCGCTGAAGCTCGACCCGTCCGGCGGGCTGCTGCGGCAGTTCGTCGAGCTCAACAACGCCGTCCTCGACCGGTTCACCGCCGAGGAGCGCGCGAAGATCGGCGTCCACACCTGCCCGGGTGGCGACCAGGACTCCGTGCACAGCCTCGACGTCGACTACGCGGGCCTGCTGCCGGCGTTGTTCGACCTCAAGGCCGGCCGCTTCTTCGTCCAGCTGGCCAGCGAAGCGGACCCGGAGCGCGCGTTGCGGGTGATCGCCGACAACCTCAAGGCCGACCAGCGGGTCTTCGTGGGCGTGACCGACCCGATCGACCCGCGCGTGGAGACGGCGGAAGCGGTCCGCGACCGGGTGCTCACCGCGGCGAAGCACCTGCCGGCCGAGCGCCTCGGCACCTGCGACGACTGCGGGTTCTCGCCGTTCGCCGACGACACGTCGACCTCGCGCGACATCGCGTTCGCGAAGATCGCGGCCCGGGTCGAGGGCACGCGGCTGGCGGCCGAGAAACTCGGCTGAGCGGACGGCGTGAGCCCCGTCCCGGGCTCACGCCGTCTCGGCGGCGACCTTCAGCCCCAAGGCGACGAGCACGGTGCCCAGGACGGCGTCGAGGCCCCGGCGGACGCGGCCGGCGCTGAAGAACCGCTTCAGCGCCCCGACGACGACGGCGAGGGTGACGAACCACAGGACCGTGCCGGCGGTGGCGATCGCGGCCAGTTCGAGCGTCTGCAGGGTGGAGCCGTCGGCGGGCAGGAACTGGGGGAGCAGGGCCAGGAAGTAGACGGCGACCTTGGGGTTGAGCAGATTCGTCACCAGGCCCTGGCGGAAGGCGGCCCCGGCCTTGAGCTGCCGGGTCCCGGTGGTCTCCGCGAGATCCCGGTACTCGCCGCGCCGCACGGCCAGCCACGCCTTGACGCCGAGGAAGACGAGGTAGCCTGCCCCGGCCAGCTTGACGACGGTGAAGGCGACGGCCGACGCGGTGAGCACGGCGGCGACCCCCAGGGCGATGGCGACCACCCAGGCGAAGACGCCGAGCGCGATCCCGGTCCCGGCGGCGATCCCGGCCCGCCGCCCGCCGGTGAGAGCCGAGCGCGTCACGACGACGAAGTCGGGCCCGGGCGACATCGCCCCGAGCACGACGACCAGCAGGAACGAGGCGGCGGTGGCACCGGGGATCATGGGCCGAGGATACGACCCGGCCGCCACCGGTTTTTCGGGAACCGGCCTCGGGGAAACGGCCCGGATGTTCGAATTTGAACCTCGTGTAGGGTCGATCTTGTGGGTGACACCAGGGGCGAGGACAAGCCGGCCGAGGTGCGGACGCGGGTGCGGATCCCGCTGCGGCTCGACGGCGGCGTCGCGGTCGATGCCGAAGCCGTGACCTTCCGGGGTCTGGCCGACGACGGTGAGCACCTGGCGTTCGTCCTGGGTACGCCCGGCGAGGTGCCGCTGGTGCGGCCGCACTCGGAATGCCTGACCGGCGACGTCTTCGGGTCGGCGCGCTGCGACTGCGGCCCGCAGCTGGCCGAGGCGGTCGCGCGGATCTCCGAGACCGGCGGGTACCTGCTGTACCTGCGCCAGGAGGGTCGTGGGATCGGGCTGTACAACAAGCTCGACGCGTACGCCCTGCAGGACGGCGGCCTCGACACCTACGCCGCGAACGCCGCGCTCGGCCTGCCCGAAGACGCCCGCGACTACACGGTCGCGGCCCAGATGCTGGGCGCGCTCGGGGTGGACCGCGTCGACCTGCTGTCGAACAACCCGGACAAGGCGGCCCAGCTGCGTGCGGCCGGCATCGCGGTGCGCGACCGGGTGCCGACGGGCGTGTTCGCGACCGAGAACAACGTCCGGTACCTGCGGGCGAAGGCCGAGCAGACCGGGCACACGCTGAGCCTGCCGGGCCTGGCCAGCTGATCCACGCGGGCCGGTCAGGCCAGGCGCTGCGCCGCCGCGGCGGCCGGGCCGGTGGTCAGTTTCTCCAGGAGCCCGATCAGCACCGCGCGCTCCTCCGGGGTCAGTGACGCCACCCAGGCCTGCTCCCGCTTGTTGTGCTCCTGGTAGGCGTCGGTCACCGCCGTGTGGCCAGCCCCGGTCAGCGCCAGTTCGACCGCCCGGCGGTCGTGGGCGACCTGGGTGCGGGTCACCAGGCCGTCCCGCTCCAGGGTCTTGACCAGCGCCGACACCGCCGCGCGGCTCATCCCGGCGAGGCGGGCCACGTGGCGGGACTCCAGCGGGCCCGCCAGCCACAGCACGAACAGCACCCGGAACCCGCCCCAGCTCCAGCCGCGGGGGCGGTGGACGGTCGACTCCCAGTCGTAGACCAGCGCGCCGGCCAGGCGGTGCAGCGTCAGGCCGAGGCGCATCGCCACCGGGTCGGTCGCGGGCAGCTCGGCCTGCGTCTTGCCGATCGCGTAGTCGACGAACGAGAGGTAGTCGAGGTCGGCCGGTCGGTCCGTCATGCGGCCAGGTTAGGCGAAACGGGGTTCCGCGCGGCGGTCCGGCGGGCTAGCCTGGCCGGATAGTCAATCCTTTGACGATCAAGGAGCGCTCGCCGTGACGAAGAAAGCCTTCGCCTCTTCGGCCGACCTGGCGGAGAAAGCGCAAACCCTGGAGGTCCTGGCGGACGGCGTCTACGCGCTGACCGCCGAAGGCGACCCGAACATCGGCGCGATCGAGGGCGAGGACTTCCTCGTCTGCTTCGAAGCGCTGGCCACGCCCGTCGCGGCCGGGGAGTGGCTCGCGAAGCTGCGGGAGCACACCGACAAGCCGGTGCGGTACCTGGTGCTGAGCCACTACCACGCCGTGCGCGTGCTGGGCGCGTCCGCCTTCGACGCCGACGTGATCGTCGCGCACGAGAACACCCGCGCCCTGGTCGCCGAGCGCGGCAAGGAGGACTGGGCGAGCGAGTTCGGCCGGATGCCGCGGCTGGCGAAGGGCGCGGACTCGGTGCCCGGGCTCACCTGGCCGACCCTCACCTTCTCCGACCGGCTCACCATCGACCTCGGCGGCGAGCGCGGTGATCTCGTCCTGCAGTACTGCGGACGGGGCCACACCGAAGGCGACATCGTCGCCTGGCTGCCCCGGCAGCGGATCCTCTACGCCGGCGACCTCGTCGAAGCCGAAGCCGCGCTGTACACCGGCGACGCGTTCCACCGCGACTGGGCTTCGTCCACTTTGGACCGGGTGGCCGCGTTCGGGGCCGAGACGCTGATCGGCGGCCGCGGCGGGGTGAGCCGCGGCCGCGACGCGGTCGGCGCCGCCATCGCGCAGACCCGGCACTTCCTGACCACGATGCTCCGTGAGGTCGGCGCGGTCCGCGACGCCGGCGGCACGCTCAAGGAGGCCTTCGAACGCACGCACGCGGCGTTGGACGACCAGTACGGCCACTGGCCGATCTTCGAGCACTGCCTGCCCTTCGACGTCTCGCGGCTGTGGGACGAGCTGTCCGGGATCGAGCGGCCGGTCGTGTGGACCGCCGAACGCGACCGCGAAGTCTGGGACCAGCTCCAAGGATGACGGTCGCGGTCCTCGGCAGCGGCCCGGTCGGCCAGACGGCCGCGCTGCTGCTCGCGCGCCGGGGCGTGCCGGTCGTGCTCGTCGACGAGCACCAGGTGCGCGACCCCGTGGGGTCCAAGGCCATCTGCCACCAGCGGGACACCTTGGACGTCTGGGCGTCGCTCGGCGCGGGCCGCCTCGCCGAGGAAGGGCTCACCTGGACGACGGCGCGGACGTTCCACCGGGACCGCGAGCTGTTCTCGCTGACGCTGCCGGACGCGGGCTCCGCGCTCCCGCCGTTCGTGAACCTGTCCCAGGCCCGCGTCGAAGAGGTCCTGGACGAGCTGATCGCCCGGCAGCCGCTGATCGACGTCCGCCGCGGCCACCGCGTCACCGGCCTGGCCCAGCCGGGCTGCGTCGTGCTCGAGTGCGAGACGGACGACGGGCCGCGCCGGATCGAGGCCGACTACGCGATCGCCTGCACCGGGGCCCGCGGCGACGCGGTGCGCCGGGCCCTCGGGCAGCGCCTCGGCGGGGTCTCCTTCCGGGACCTCTTCCTGATCTGCGACATCCGCGCCGACCTGCCGGGCTGGGCGGCCGAACGGCGGTTCTTCTTCGACCCGCCGTGGAACCCGGGCCGCCAGGTGCTGATCCACCCGTGCCCGGGCGGGCAGTTCCGCATCGACTGGCAGGTCCCCGAGGACTACGACCTCGCGGCCGAAGAGACGGGCGGTGCCCTCGGCGACCGGATCCGGGCGATCGTCGGCGACCGGCCGTACGAGGTGGTCTGGCGCTCGGTGTACCGCTTCCACACGCGGCTCGTCGACCGGATGCGCGCCGGCCGGGTGCTGCTGGCCGGGGACTGCGCGCACCTCGTCGCGCCGTTCGGGGCGCGCGGCCTCAACTCCGGCGTGGCCGACGCGGAGAACGCCGCCTGGAAGCTGGCCGCCGTCCTGCGCGGCGACGCGGGGGAGGAGCTGCTGGAGAGCTACCACACCGAGCGGCACGCGGCGGCGGTGGAGAACGCGGCCGTCACCACGGCCACGATGGATTTCCTGGTCCCCCGGGACGACGGCCAGCGCCGTCGCCGGCTCGACGTCCTCACCCGGGCGGCGCACGACCCGGCCGCCTGCGCCCAGGTCGATTCGGGCCGGCTGGCCGAACCGTTCTGGTACGTCGAATCGCCGCTGACCACCCCCGATCCGGAGCGGCCGTTCGCCGGACGGCCGCCGCGGGGCGCGCTGCCGCCGCCGGGGCCGGGCGTGCTGCTCCCGGACGTGACCGTCGCGAGTGGACGGTTGCGCGACCTGGCCCGGCAGGGGTTCCTCGTGCTGACGACCCCGGGGGTGCGGGTTCCCGGGTTTCGCTCGGTGGCGATCCCGGCGGGCGGGGCGCTGGGCGCGCGTCCGGGCGAAGCCTGGCTGGTCCGTCCGGACGCGTACGTCGCCGCGGTGCTGCGTGACCCGGCGGACGTCGGCCGGGCCGCGAAGCGCGCCACCGGTGGCTGACCGGCCACAATGGACGGTCTACGGCACCCGGGTCGACTCGCGGACCACCAGCGCCGTCGGGACGATCAGCGGGGCGTCCGGGGACGGCGCGCCGGCCAGCCGGTCGAGCAGCAGCCCGGCCGCCGCCTCGCCCATCTGCCGCAGCGGCTGGCGGATCGTGGTCAGCGGCGGCTGGGTGTGCGCGGCCAGGGGGATGTCGTCGAAGCCGATCACGGCGACGTCCTCCGGCACCGCGCGGCCCGACTTGCGCAGCCCCGCCAGCACGCCCGCCGCCGTGAGGTCGTTGTGCGCGAAGACCGCGTCGAACTCCGGGCCCGTCCCGAGCAGCTGGAGGATCGCCGCCTCGCCGCTTTCGCTCGTGAAGTCGCCTTCGATGATCAGGCGCGAGTCGAGGGTCAGGCCGGCGTCGAGGACAGCCTCGTTGAAGCCGTTGAGGCGGTCGGCGGTGCAGCCGAAGTCGCGGGGCCCGGTGACCGTGGCGAGCCGGGTCCGGCCGGTGTCGAGCAGGTGGCGGGCCGCCGTCGCGCCGCCCTGCCGGTTGTCCGTGCCCACCGACGGGAACGCCGGACGGCGGCCGCGGTCGTCGATCACCACCACCGGCAGCCCGGAATCGTGCAGCACGCGCAGGTGCCGCACCGCGTCCGGCGGTTCCACCAGCAGGAGGCCGTCGAACGCCTTCGCCGACACCTGGCGCGAGAACTCGCCGAGGGAGTCGGCGCCGCGGTTGGCGGTGGACAGCAGCAGGCCGTAGCCCTTCGACTCCACGACGTCGGCGACGCCCTGCAGCACCTCGCCCATCCACGGCCAGGTCAGCCCCGGCACCAGCATCCCGACCGTGCGCGTGACCCCGCGGGCCAGCCCGACGGCGCCGGCGCTGGGGATGTACCCGGTCGCGGCGATCACTTCGCGGACCCGGATCGCGGTCGCCGCGTCCACGTCGGCCTTGTTGTTGAGCACCCGCGACACGGTCGTCTTGCTCACCTGCGCGCGGCGGGCGACCTCGGCGATCGTGACGCGCATCCGTCCTCCCGATCGGGCGGTGGAAAGCTCCGTGGTGACAAGGTACTCGCCCGCGGGCCCGCCGCGTGGTGTCCGAGATCGATCAAGTGCGGACGGACAACCGCGTGAGGCTCGCGTCGCCGGGCTTCCACCGCGTCCGGACCGCCACGTACCGGGCCGGCCCGGTGCGCGTCGTCGCGTACGTGACGCCGTCGAGGCTGGTTTCGACGGCCGTGCCGGGCACGGGCCCGCGAGTCCAGGCCAGTTCGACCGCGGAAACCTCCGCCACCGCCCCGAGATCGACGACCATGCGGCCGTCCGGGCCCGGTCGCCACGCCGTCGCCGGATCGTCGTCGACGGCCGCGGCCGGGCTGGACATGCCCGGGGGCAGGGGGTCGGCGGGGAAGGTGATCCGGCCGAGGGCCCGGTCGGCCAGCGGGTAGGGCCGGAGTCCGGCGAACACGACCGGCACGGTCCGCCGCGGCGGCAGCACCACCGACCGTGCGCGACCGCCGTCCAGTGTCACGGTGACGAGCACGGGCAGCACCCCGGCCGGCGCGGTGAGCTCCACCCGGCTCGCGTCGCGGACGACCGCCTTCAGCCCGGCCGGACCCCGCACGGTGAACCGGGGCGGTTCGATGCGGCCTTCCGCCGGAGCCAGCGCGTAGGAGAGTTCCGTGCCGGTCCGGGTGAGGATCTGCTCGCCGCGGTACAGCCGGGTTTGCCCCGGGAGGACCGCCGTGCCGTGCACCGCGGTGCCGGAGAGGTTGAGCAGCACCAGGAAGCCGTCGGTGACGCTCGCCTGCACCGCGGGCGCGCCGGTGGTGACGCGTCCGGACGGCCGCGCGCCGACCGGCTGGGGGTACAGCTCGGCGAGCCACGGCGCGGCCGGGCCGTCCGAGAGCGTGACGCGGTCGCCGGCGACCGTGATCGGATTCGGCCCGGAGACGACGATCCCGGCGCGGCCGTCGACGTCCAGCCGGCCGCCGGTGCTGCGCAGGGCGGGGACCGGGTAGGTCGCCACCGGCGTCCAGGTCAGGCCGTCGGGCGAGGTTTCGATCCGGTACTTCCGCCCGGCGGCCGCCTCCCAGCTCAGCCGCACGCGGTCGAAGGCCGACGGCGCGCCGAGGTCGACGGCGAGCCGGCTGTCCGCCCGCGGCCGGTCCGATGTGGACACGGCCCACCTCGTCGCCGGGTCGCCGTCGATGGCGTACTTCGCCTCCCTGCCGGGCGCCGCCGACGAAGCCGACGCGGTCCCGGTTCGCGCGAGGTCCGGTCCGGCACCATCGCGGACCTCGAACGCCCAGAGCGAGTAGCCGTACTGGGGGTCCGGCTCGACGCCGAGCATGCGGACGTGCCGGGCGGTGACCGGGGCGAAGGTCAGCTCGTCGGTCCGGGCGCCGGTGGGTGCGGCCGCCGCCGGCACCGTCACGGTCCCTTCGGCCGCGGTGTAGCTGCGGTCGCCGTCGAGGCCGGGCACACCGGGCATCGCGAGGTTGTGGACGTTCAGCACGCCTTCGCCCGCGGCGACGCCGCTGCTGGCGTAGACGGCGGCGCCGGTGGGCAAGGTGGCCAGTGCGGCGTACCCGCTGTCGAAGCGCAGGACGCCGACCGTGCCGTCGAAGCCGTCGCGGACCTTCGTGCAGGTCGTGGCGTACCGTTCCCGCACCGCGAAGTTCGTGGCGGGCAGCAGCATCGGGTTGGCGCCGCCGAGCACGAACAGCCAGTCGTCGTGGTGCGGCTGCCAGGCGAACTTGACGAAGCCGGGCTTGCTGACCGTGCCCGCCCAGGCAGCGGGGGAGCGGTGGGCCAGCAGGCCCGGGCCCGGGCCGAAGTCGGCGACCCCGGCGGCGTGGGCACCGAACTCGCGCTCGCTCACCGGGACGACCGGGCCGCCGTGCGCGGCGCGCCACTCGTGCAGCAGGTAGCTGATGGCGAGTTCGGCGCGGGCCTCCGGCTCGTACTTCGGTTCGCCGGAGAACTTCGTGATCCGGTCGGCGGGCGCGTAGGCCTGGTAGGGCTCGAGGCGGGCGGCGAGGTCGGCCTCGGCGCGGGCGGCGTGGCGGTCGCCGAGCACCTGGGCGCGGAAGGCCAGCGGGATGACGTCGCGGCCGTAGAGGTGCTCGCGGTCGGCGACCATCGGCATCAGCGGCTCGCCGGCGTCGCTGGTCATCAGCAGCATCGTGCGCCAGAGCAGTTCGCCGTTCGGCTGCGCGGTGAGCACCTCGGGCAGCGGCGTGCCGGCGGCGAGGAAGTGCATCGCGTTGCGGCCGGAGGTGCGCCAGAGCTCCTCCTGGTAGTGCGGGCCGAACGAGCCGTGGTTCTCGACGAGGAAGGTGTCGTAAAGGTTCGTGGCGGTGTTCGCGCTGATCGGACGGCCGTCGACGAGCCGCGGGTTGGCCAGGTCGGCGGCGGGCAGGCCGGCTTCGTTGCGGCTCCAGGCGCCGAAGGCGGCCCGCCACTCGCCGGCCCGCGGGTCGGTGGGTGCCCACGCGAGCGCGGGCGCGAGGGACTGGGCGTAGACGCCCATCTCTTCGAGCTTGGTGTCGCCGACGTGGCCGCCGCGCAGGCCGTTGGGTGTCCAGCTGCCGGAGTCCGGGTCGTCGCCGGTGCCGAGCGCGGTCGTGTAGGCCGCCTGCCCGGCGGTGATGCGCTCGACGTGCTGTCTGGTCGGGTCGTCCAGGTCCGTCCACAAGAGACGGGCGGCGAGCACGAAGTACGACTGGAAGGTCGTGTCGAAGAACAGCTTCCGGCCCCATTCGGTCCCGCCGGCCAGCCGGTTCGACGCGGCGAAGCGCCGGATCGTGGCGAGGGTGTGCGTGCGGAGGGTCTCCCGGTCGACGCCGGCGATCGTGGCGTCGTAGCCGCCACGGGTGAGCAGCACGGCGTTGCCGAGCACGACGGCGAAGGTGAAGTCCCGGGCCGGGTAGGTGCCGGCGACCGGGTCGAACTGCTGCTCGGCCCAGCGCGTGTGCCGCAGCAGGACGCGCAGGTAGGTCGCGGCGACCGGATCGGGCGGTACGCCACCTGCGGCCCGGGCGAGGCCGGGGAGCAGTCCCGAAGCCAGTGCGGCCGCCGCTCCGCCCGCGCCCAGCAGGCGGAGCGCCTGCCGCCGGTCCAGCTCGCCCATGCCCGGCCTCCGCTCGCTGACAACCTTGTCAGCGCGGATTCTGGGACGCCGCCGTCGCGCCCGGCAAGCCTGCCCCCGGATCCCGTCCGGTTTCGGACAACCCGGAGCCGTTCGTATAACGCCCTATACCCGCCGCTCGTAGTGGGCGATCAGCACCCCCTTGGTCGTCGGGACACAGCCGGTGAGGTCGAACTCCGTGAGCGGGCCGTCGCCGAAGAGCCGGGCGCCGGTGCCGAGCGTCAGCGGGTGGATCAGGAGCGTGTACCGGTCGACCAGGCCGGCGGCGTGCAGGTCCCGCACCAGCGAGGCGCTGCCGATGACCGACAGGTCCCGCCCGGGCCGCGCCTTCAGGTCGGTGACGGTGGCGACGGCGTCGCCCCGCAGCAGGACCGAGTTCTCCCAGGCGTCGGCGTCCTCGAGGGTGGCCGAGGCGACGTACTTGGTGGCGGCGTTCAGGTGCGTGGTGAACGGGTTGCCGTCGGTGCGCCGGCTCCAGGCGGTGGTGAAGTCCTGCCAGGTGCGGCGGCCGAACAGCATGTCGCCGGGCCGGCTCATGCCCTCGCCCATCTCCCGGGCCATGACCTCGTCCTGGTAGCGGGTGCCCCATCCGCCGTGGGCGAAGCCGCCGCGGGTGTCCTCGTCGGGACGGCCGAGGCCCTGCACGACGCCGTCGAGGGTGACGCTCATGGTGACGGTGATGGAACGCATCGAGGGGTCCTTCCGCTTGAGGTCGGTGTCACGTCTCATACGAACGGCGGCGGCCCGGATCGACAGCCACGGCAGCGTGGTGGGATGACAACGTGATCAACGACCCGTGGGTGCTGCTCCTGCTCGTGCTGGCCGGCGTCGGCGCCGGCCTGACCGGGGCGACCGCCGGGCTCGCGTCCCTGGTGTCCTACCCCGCGCTGCTCGCCGCCGGGTTGCCGCCGGTGACCGCCAACGTCACCAACACCGTCGCCATGCTCGGCACGACCGTGGGCGCCGCGGCCGGCGCCCGCCCCGAACTGGCCGGGCAGCGCCACCGGCTCGTGCCGCTGTGCGCCATCACCACCGTCGGCGGCGCGTGCGGCGGCCTGATCCTGCTGCTGACGCCGTCCGCCGCGTTCACCGTCATCGTGCCGTGGCTGATCGGCGGGGCGTCGCTGGTGCTGATGGCCGGGCCGCGGCTGCGCCGGCTGGCCGAAGGCGCCGAACACCACGGCCTCAGCCCGGCGACCGGCGTGCTCGCCTTCCTGATCGGCATCTACGGCGGCTACTTCGGCGCCGCCGCCGGCGTGCTCATGCTCGCGCTGCTGGTCACCGTCTGGAGCCAGCCGCTCGCCCGGACCAACGCGGCGAAGAACCTGATCACCGGCTCGGCGAACCTGCTCGCCGCGATCGTCTTCTCGGTCACCGGCAAAGTGGTCTGGCCGGCCGCGCTCGCCGTCTGCCTCGGCTCGCTCGGCGGCTCCTGGCTGGGATCCACGCTCGTGCGCCGGTTGCCGGCCACGCCGCTGCGCATCGGGATCGGAATCGGCGGACTGGGCCTGGCGATCGTCCTGGGCCTGAGGGCATGATCGGCGGGGAATCGGCGAGCAGGAGACCAGATGAGCATTGTCGGGACCAGGGTGGTCCGCCGGGAAGACCGGGATCTGATCACCGCGGGCGGCACGTACGTGGACGATCTGCGGGCGGAAGCGCTTTCCGGGGCCGCGCACGCGGTCTTCGTGCGAAGTCCGATCGCGCACGCGCGGATCGGTGGCATCGACGTGAGCGCGGCGAAGGAGGCGCCGGGCGTGCTCGGCGTGTTCACCGCCGCGGACCTCGGGCTCGCCCCGCACCCGTCGGGGCCGGTGCCGGAACCGTGGCTGGCCGGTGAGGTGGTGCGCTACGTCGGCGAACCGGTCGCGCTCGTCGTCACCGAAGAGCGCTACCAGCTGGCCGACGCGGCCGAGCTGGTCGACGTCGACTACGAGCCGCTGGAAGCCGTCGTGTCGATCGACGCGGCCCTGGCGGGGGAGACGCTGCTCTTCCCCGAGCACGGCAGCAACATCGTGCAGGCCAAGGGCGCCGCGGAATTCGACGACGCGATCTTCGAGGACTGCGAAGTCGTCGTCACCGAGACCATCCTCAACCAGCGTGTCGCGCCGGCACCGCTCGAAGTGCGCGGCGCGTCCTGCGTGTGGGGCGAGGACGGCCGGCTGACGGCCTGGCTGTCCACGCAGAACGCCCAGATAGCCCGCAGCCAGCTGGCCGGGAGCCTCGGCGTCGGCGAAGAGTCGGTGCGGGTGATCGCGCCGGACGTCGGCGGCGGCTTCGGCGCGAAGATCGGCGCGGACCCCGAAGCGACCGTGCTCGGCTGGGCCGCGAAGCAGCTCGGGCGGGGCGTGCGCTGGGTCGAGTCGCGCAGCGAGAACCTCACGGCCATGACGCACGGCCGCGCGCAGCGGAACACCGTGACCATCGGCGGGAAACGCGACGGCACGGTGCTGGCGTACCGCCTCGACGTCGTCCAGGACGCCGGCGCGTACCCGCGGATGCTGCTGCTGCCGACGCTGACCGAGCTGATGGCCATCGGCGTCTACCGGTTCCCCAAGGTCGAGACGCGCAGCCGTGCGGTCGTCACCACCACCACGCCGATCGGGGCCTACCGCGGCGCGGGCCGCCCGGAGGCCACCGCGGCCGTCGAACGGGCGATGGACCGCTTCGCCGCCGAAATCGGGCTGGACCCGGCCGAAGTCCGCCGGGTCAACTTCATCCGGCCGGACGAGTTCCCGTACCAGTCGCCGACCGGGGCATCCTACGACACCGGCGAGTACGCGGCGGCGCTGGACAAGGCCCTGGACGCCGCCGGGTACGCGGAGCTGCGGGCCGAGCAGCAGCGGCGGCGGGCGGCGGGTGACCCGGTCGAACTGGGCCTGGGCATCGCGGCCTACGTCGAGATCACCGGCGGCGACGGCGGCGGCGAGAGCGGCCGCGTCGACATCCACCCGGACGGCTCGGTCGTCGCGTGGACCGGCAGTTCACCGCACGGGCAGGGGCTCGGCACGTCGCTGGCGATGCTGCTGTCCGACCAGCTCGGCGTCCCCCTCGACAAGATCACCGTCCGGCACGGCGACACCGACGAGGTGCCCAAGGCGATCGGCACGTTCGGCTCCCGGTCGCTGCAGCTGGGCGGCTCGGCGATCCGGCAGGCGGCCGAGGAGGTGATCGCGCAGGCCCGCGAGCTGGCGGCCGACCTGCTGGAGGCGGCGCCGGACGACCTCGAACTGGACGCCGAGCGCGGCGTCTGGCAGGTCCGCGGCGCGCCGTCGAGCACCGTGCTCAGCTGGGCGCAGGTCGCCGAGACGGCCGGCGAGGGCAAGCTTTCGGCCGACGTCTGGTTCGGCGGCGGCGCGCCGACGTTCCCGTTCGGCGCGCACCTGGCCGTCGTCGAGGTCGACACCGAGACCGGCAAGGTCGAGCTGCGCCGGATCATCGCCGTCGACGACGCCGGCCCGATCGTCAACCCGCTCACCTTCCGCGGCCAGCGCCACGGCGGGCTCGGGCAGGGTGCGGCGCAGGCCCTGATGGAGGTCGTGACCTACGACGGCGACGGCAACCCGACGACCGCGACCCTGGCGGACTACTCGTTCGTCACCGCCGCCGAGCTGCCGGACTTCGAGCTGGTCGACATGGCCACCCCGACCGACCGGAACCTGCTGGGCGTCAAGGGGATCGGCGAAGCGGCCACGATCGGTTCGACGCCGGCGGTGCACAACGCCGTGATCGACGCGCTCGCCGCGCGGGGTGTCAAGCACCTGGACATGCCCACGACCCCGATCCGGGTCTGGGCCGCACTGGAAGAAGCTCGGAAGGGAAGCGCGGAGTGAAGGTCTCGATCGAGGTCAACGGGCGGTCGCTGACCGAGGAGGTGCCGGACCGGACGCTCCTGGTGCACTTCCTGCGCGACACCGCCGGCCTGACCGCCACGAACGTCGGCTGCGACACGACGTCCTGCGGCGCCTGCACGGTGCTGCTCGACGGCGAGTCGGTCAAGTCCTGCACGGTGCTGGCCGCGCAGGCCGACGGCCACGCCGTCACGACGGTCGAAGGACTGTCCTCTTCGGACGGCTCGCTGCACCCGGTGCAGAAGGCGTTCCAGGAGCAGCACGGCCTGCAGTGCGGGTTCTGCACCCCGGGGATGATCATGGCGTCGGTGTCGTTGCTGGCCGACCACCCGAAGCCGACCCGCGACGAGGTCCGGGCCGGGCTCGAGGGCAACCTCTGCCGCTGCACGGGGTACCACAACATCGTCAGCGCCGTGATCGACGCGTCGGGGCAGGAGGTGGACCGGTGATCCCCGCTTCCTTCCAGTACCTACGCGCGTCCACAGTGGACGAGGCGCTGGCGCTGCTGGCCTCGCACGGCGACGACGTGAAGGTCCTGGCGGGCGGGCATTCCCTGCTGCCGCTGATGAAGCTGCGCCTGGCGGCACCGGAGTACCTGGTGGACATCGGCCCGCTCGACGAGCTGCGCTACGTCCGCCTGGAGGGCGACGAGGTCGCCATCGGCGCGTTGTCCCGCTACAGCGCGCTGGTGCAGGACCCGGTGCTGCTGGAGCACGCGCCCCTGCTGGCACACGTGTCCGGAGAGGTGGGCGACCGCCAGGTCCGCCACCGCGGCACGATCGGCGGCTCCCTGGTCCACGCGGACGCGGCGGCCGACCTCCCGGCGGCGGTGCTGGCCTCGGACGCGGTCCTGGTGGCCCGCGGGCCGGCGGGGGAGCGCCGCATTCCGGCGGCGGAGTTCTTCCTGGGCCCGTTCACGACACCGCTGGAGCCGACGGAGCTGCTCACGGAGATCCGCATCCCGGCCCAGACGGGCCAGGGCTGGGGGTTCCAGAAGTTCACCCGCCGCGCGATCGACTGGGCGATGGTCGGGGTGACGGTGGCCGGCGACCGCGTCGGCCTGGTGAACATGGGCGGAGTCCCGCTGCGGGCCACGGCCACGGAGGAGGCGCTGGCGGCGGGGGCGTCGATCGAGGAGGCGGCGGAGCTGGCGGCTTCGGGGACGAACCCGCCGGACGAGCCCCACGCGACGGCGGAGTACCGCCGCCACCTGGCCCGAGTCCTGACGCGGAGGGCGCTGGCTTCTCGTTGAGTTCGCGTCGGGGGCGGCACCTGCTCGCGGGTGCCGCCCCCGGTGATCGCGATGGCCGATTCCCGCCAGCGGCCCGTCCCCTGTGGACGGCAGGATCGGTGGGGTGAAGATCGAGGAGCACACGGCCATCGAGCCCGGGATCCTGTATTTCGGTACTCCGGTGGTGTTGATTTCCAGTACCAACGAGGACGGTTCGGTCAACCTGGCGCCGATGTCGTCGGCGTTCTGGCTCGGGTGGCGGGCGGTGCTCGGGCTCGGGGTCCGTTCGCAAACCGCGCAGAACCTGCTGCGCACGCGGGAGGGCGTGCTGAACCTCCCGTCGTCGTCGATGGCACCGGCGGTCGACCGGCTGGCCCTGACGACCGGCTCGGATCCCGTGCCGTCGGGGAAGCGCGAGCGGGGCTATTTCCACGTGGCCGACAAGTTCGCACGGGCCGGGTTGACGGCGGTGGCGTCTTCGACGGTCGCGCCGCCTCGGGTAGCCGAGTGCCCGGTGGCGATGGAGGTCGTCGTCGAGGAGGTGCACCCGGTGGGATCCGACGGGGGAGTGGTCGCGTTCGAGGTTCGGGTGCAGCGGGTTTTCGTGCACGAGTCGATTCGGATGGCCGGCAGTGAGGACCGCATCGATCCTGATGCCTGGCGGCCCCTGATCATGAGTTTCCAGAAGTTCTACGGGTTGGGGCCGCAGGTTCATCCGTCTACATTGGCCCGGATCCCTGAGCGGCTCTACCGGGGGCCGGATATCGAGCGGGCTCGGCGGGTTGCTCTTTAAGGGTGCGGCTTTGGTGTGGTGTGGGGATCGGTGCTCTGCTGTTGGTGGCTTTGCTTTGGTTGCCCTGTTTTGGGGTGTACCCGTTCGAGTGATGAACTTGTGTTCGATGCTCGGTAATCTTGATCTATGTCCGACAACGCGAGCTCTTCCCCCGAGGCGGTGGCCTTCGCCGACCGCATCGGTGAGTTGCTGGCGTGTATGCGGTCTGCCGAAGCCGAACTCGGTGCCCTGCTGGTGGAGATCGAGCAGCGTGGGGTGATGGAACTCTTCGGCTACCGCTCCGCTGCTCGTCTTTTGGAGCACCTCGGCGGTGTTCCGAAGCCGGTCGCCGAACGTCTTGTGAAGCGTGCCCGCGTGCTGAACCCCGGCCGGAACCTCGACGGCACCCCGATCCCGGCTCTTGCGCCCGCCACCGGAGCCGCTGCTCTGGCCGGGCGGTTGAGCAACCCGATGATCGATGCGATCACGGGTGTTCTCGCCGAGGTTCCGCCCGAGCATCGCGACAGCGCCGAAGCCGACCTGCTGGCCTTCGCCGCTGAGGCCGGGCACAGGCAGGTCGCGGTCCTCGGGGCCCGGATCCTCGCCCACCTGAACCCGGATGGGGCGGAACCCGCCGACACTGCCCCGGTGGCCCCCTCTCGGGAGTTGTTCCTCCGCCGCCGAAGATCCGGCAACTGGGAGTTGAACGCCCGATTCGATGACGAGACCGGCACCCGCGCCAGCGCCCTGCTGGATGCCCTGGCCGAACGCCGCAGCAGCGACGAGGGCCCGGACCACCGCACCCAGTCCCAGCGGTATGGCGATGCTTTCTCCGACGCGATCGACCTGGCCCTGAATTCTCCGGAGCTGCCGATGCAGGCTGGGGAGCGGGCCCACGTCATGGTCGCGGTCTCCCTCACCGACCTCCAGTCCGGCATCGGGACAGCGACCCTCGGCGACACCGGCACCATGTCGGCCGCCGAAGCGCGGGTGCACGCTTGCGACGCGATGATCATCCCCGCCGTCCTCGGCGACAAGAGCGAGCCGCTCAACCTGGGTCGGCTGCGCCGCTTGATCTCCGCCGGGCTCCGCCGCGCCCTGTTCCTGCGGGACCGGGGCTGCGCGTTCCCCGGCTGCCACCGCCCACCCCGCCACTGCCAGGGCCACCACATCCGCCACTGGGCGGACGGCGGCCGCACCGACCTGAGCAACCTGGTGCTGATGTGCGCCCACCACCACCGGCTGCTGCACCGCTCGGGCTGGGAAGTCCGCATCGCCCCGGACGGTCTGCCGGAGTTCCTGCCACCGGTGTTCATCGACCGGCGCCGAAAACCCCGGCGCAACAACCTCCACGAACCACTGCCCTTCGCAGCCTGAACACGGGACAGGCCCGCAGCCACACGGCTACGGGCCCACACCCACGCCACTATGTCGACGGAACCACACCACCCAAGTCCACCAACGCCCGCTTCTTGTCCCTACCGGCAGAACCGGGGCACCCGTGTCACCGACGAACCCGGCAGCTCAGCTGCCCGCCCCTGGCGACCGACACTGCGCGCCTGGCAACAGGCGACCCGCGCCGTGCGCCCGGCGGCTCGATCGTTCGCTCGGCAGGGCCACCTGCACCGCACGCCGGGCGGGGCCGATCGTTTGCCCGGTAACCGGCGACCCGCGCCCCATGGCAGGGAACCCATAGTTTGTCCCGTAATCGTGGGTTCGAGCCCTGCCTGCCCTTTTACCCGGCAGCCAGCGACCCGCGCCGACACCCGGCAGCCCCTTCTGCCCAGCCGAAGCACACCCGCCCCAAAATTCCGCTGCACAAGCCACCATCGGCGCAGCTCAAGCTCCCGGCGAGCGGAAGTCGCCCCGCAACCGGCCGCAGCTTTCGCCGCGGCCACGCCTCCAGGCGTCCGGGGCGAAACCCGCAGCAAGAGGGCGCCATCCCGCCCCGTCCGAACACCAGCTCGGCATCTCGATCCGCGCAGCCTCCCAGGCCCGGCCCAATCCCCGAACGACCACGACCACTCCATCGGGTGATACCCCTTTGCCCGCCCGGTCCAGGGGATCGTGGTCTTTCGGGCATCCGGGTGGCGGTGCCGACCCCCGCCCCTGGCGCACTGCTAATGTTCATCAGAGAACTTGCTTGAAGGTTTGACGAAAAGGATCCGGCGAGGGGAAATGGCGGAGCGGTTCGAGTTCGTCCTCGAGGTCTTCGAAGCACTCGTCGTCGGGCGGGCTACCGGGGGCGATGTTCGGCGGTATCCGCTGCGGGCCGGGAACCTGCCCTCGGATCCCGTGCGGTTCGTGCACGTTGCGCGGCAGGTCTACGACTCGCTCGAGGAACGGCGGCTCTCCGTCTCCGGTGAGCTGCACCCCGGCGTGCGGACCGCCTTCGAACTGCTCGCCGAGCCGCGGATCTCGGTTGCCGTCAGCGGGATCGATGGGCTGGGGGCCGATGTGGCCGTTCTCGTGGTCAGCGATGGTGCTCAAGCGCTCGGGATCACCCAAGCTCCGGACACCGATGAACTGCTGTTCTCGCTGTTCGCCGATGAGGACCTCGTCGAGGTCGTCACCGGGGTGCTGCCGCCGGCTCCCGCCGCCAGCACCGGGCGGCACACCGTGCACCGGGCCGCCGGGCGGGAGGTTTCCGCCATGACCGCGAAGCGGATCGCCGACGCCGAGTTCGACGAAGAAGAGACCGATGCCTTCGGGATGATCGAGGTCAAGGCCGTCGTGCGGCCCGGGCGGCGGCCTCCGGCTCCGAAACCCTCCGATGTCGCCGTGCTCGAACGGGTGCTGGCCGAACCTCGGCTGGGTGGAGGGCACATTGCCGTCAGTGCTCAGGGGCGGCGGGGCGAACGGCTCGCCGGCGAGCCGCTGAGCTGGCTCGACACCGCCGATGGCCGGTACCTCGTGCACACCCGGACCGGCGAGGCCGGGGAACTCACCGCGGACTACGTGCCCGCCGGGCGGGCCGACCTCGCGCGCGCCATCCGTGACGCGATCGCGGCTGTCTACTGATCGGGGGACTGATGACGACCGAAGAGACCGCTGCGGCGGCGCAGGCCATCCAGGCCACCATGCAGCTGCAGAACGCGGCGACCCCCGAGGCGAAGACGATGGCCGCGGTGCGCGTCGGCCTCGCCGGGGCGCAGCTGAAGCGGCTGGCCCAGAGCGGTGGCTTCGCCATCGACGACACCACCGGCAACCAGCTGATCGAAGCGCTCGAAGGCGTGCTCGAGTCGCTCGAGCAGCGCTGGGCGAACCTGCAGCGGCTGCACGACGCGCCGGCGATGAGCCGGACCGCCACCGGGCAGTGGGTGTCCGCGCACATGGTCAGCACCGCCGCCGACGAGCACGGCCTGGTCACCCAGCTGCAGGCCGCGCGGCAGGAGTTCCCGACCTACATCGAAGCCATCAAGCTGGCCAAGAAGAACTACAAGTCCCGGGAAGAGACCACGCGCACGACGCTGACCTCGCTCCCGGCCGCCGACCAGAGCTGAGGGAGACCGTGGCACCCACCGCCGAGTCCGTCTCGGACCCGTCGTCGCCGGACTACGACCCGCGCAGTCCGCTCTACGACGTGACCGCCGATTCGTCGTCGAAGTACTACGTCGGGCCGCTGACCACGGACAAGTCGCCCTCGGGTGACCAGATCCGCGAGATGGCCACCAGGCAGGTCGACGACGAGATCCGGCGCGGCTGGCTCGGCCCGGTCGTCGACCCGGTGCTGCGCGACAAGAAGATCCAGGAGCTCTACCAGCAGCACCTCAACGACGCCAAGCACGGCCTCGACGAGGGCCTCACGATCCGTGAGAACGGCGGGGCCCCGCGCACGCTGTGGAACAACGCCAGCCACGAACAGATGAACGAGGCCATCACGCAGGACGCCAACCCGGCGACCGTCGCGGAAACCTCGGAAGAGTGGGTGCGGGTCGGCAACGACCTCGGCACCCACCAGAAGGCGCTGGCCGACGCGATCAACGCGAGCACCAGCAACTGGCAGGGCGGCGCCGGTGACGCCGTCCGCGAACACCTCGCCGGCGTCGGGAAGTGGCTCGGCGCGACCGCGCAGGGCGCGACGCTCGCCGGCCGCCAGCAGGAGATCCACTCCCAGGCGCTCAACGAGACCCAGCGGCAGATGGCCGCGAACCCGCCGGTCCAGTTCGACCTGCAGTCGACCAACCAGCGCCTGATGTCGATGACCGACCCGGTGCAGTACGCGGCGGCCGCGGGCGAGGCCATGCAGACCTACCGGGCGCAGCAGGCCGCGCGGGACCACGCCGCGCAGATCATGACGCAGTACGACGAGACCATCGGCGGCGCCGTCGCCACCCCGCGGTTCCCGGCCCCGCCGAAGCTGCCCACGGCGACGGCGACCAGGCAGAACGTCGTCGCGCGGAGCGGCTCCGGGGCGGGTGGCGGTGCCGCGCAACCGCTGATGGCGCGCACGGCGATGGACGGCCTGACCCCGCAGACCCCGGTCGACGCCAACGCCGCGGCTTTCGGCGCGGGCGGTGCCGGCGCGGGCATCCCCGGCGACGGGTCGGGCAGCGGCGGCTCCGGTTTCTCCGGCAGCGGCATCCCGGGCGACGGCAGCGGCTCCGGCAGTGGCATCCCGGGCTCCGGCAGTGGCTTCTCCGGCAGTGGCATCCCGGGGAGTGGCTCCGGCTTCTCGGGCAGTGGCATCCCCGGCGGTGGTGCGGGTGGTGCGGGCTTCACGCCGCCGAACTTCGACGTCCCCGACACGCCCGCCGGTGGCAACTTCAGCGGGGCCGGCATCCCCGGCTCGTCGCTGCCGCACTTCGACGACTCGACGACGTCGTCCGGCTTCACGCCGTCCGGCATCCCGGGCGGCGGGGGCACCGGCGGCAGCGGGTTCACCCCGCCGTCGATCCCGAACATCCCGGACGTCTCCGGCGGCGGGACCGTCCGCGGCGGCAGCCCGATCCCCGGCTTCACCCCGCCCGGCATCGACCCGATCACCGGGCTGCCCACCGGCACCGGCGGGCTCAACACCCCCGGCGGCGCGAAGCTGCCGACCATCGGCCGCGGCGGCGGGATCAACGGCGAAAGCATCGCCAGCCGGCTCGGCGGCCTGAACGGCGGCGGCGGTGGCGGTGGCGGCTCCCTCGGCGGGATCGGCGGCTCCGGCACCGGTGGGGCCGGCGCCGGCGGTGCGGGCCTGCGCGGCGCGGGCAACCTCAGCGGTGGTGCCGCGTCCGGCGCGGCCGCGGAAGCCGAAGCGGCGGCCGCGCGCAACGCGATGTCGGGCCGCGGTGCGGCGGGTGCCGCAGGCTCCCCGGGCATGGGCGGCATGGGGGCCGGCGCCCGCGGTGGCAAGAAGGAAGACGACAAGGAACACAAGGCAGCCGACTACCTCGAAAGCGATGATCCGAACTTCTTCGCGGGCGAGCAGGCGGTCGCGCCGCCGGTGATCGGCGACTGGAAGAACCAGGATTGGAAGTGACGGCATGACGGCCCCCGGGTTCGAGGTCGAACCGGACGACCTGGTCGCGCACGCGAGTCACGTCGAGAGCCTGGTGGACCGGCTCACCACGGCGAGCTCCGCGGCGGACACGGCGATGTCCGACCACGCCTACGGGCTGCTGTGCGCCTTCCTCCCGCCGATCATCCGGCCGACGAACGAGCAGGCCAAGGACGCGCTGACCGCGTCCGCGGAAGGGGTGCGCGGGCTGGCGGACAACGTCACGTCGGCCGCGAAGACCTACCGGGAAGGCGAAGAAGGCAACGCGCAGCCGTTCGAGCGTCAGCTCGCGGCTTCGTCGCGCACGGAGGAAGCGAAGGTGCGCTCATGACCGGCCCCAACGGGCTCGGGGACCTGATGCGGGACCCCGACGAGACGATCCGCCGGATGGACGACTGGGCGGCCGGGTTCGCGGCGAAGGCGCAGCGGTACCAGGCGGCGCAGGAGCAGACCGAACGGCTGCGGCTGACCGCGACCAGCGCCGACGGCGCGGTCAGCGTGACCGTCGGCGCCGACGGCACGGTCACCGACCTGACGTTCTCGAACAAGGTCAAGTCGTTCCCCCTCGAAGAGCTGTCGCGGCAGATCCTGACGACGATGCGCCGGGCGCAGTCGGGCATCGCCGACCGCGTCGCGGGCGTGATGGCCGAGCAGCTCGGCGACGAGGACCGCGAAACCCGCGGCGCGCTGCTCGACAACCTGCGCGGCCGGTTCCCCGACCCGGACGAACCGGATGAGCAGCCGCCGGCCCCGCCCGCGCCGGTGCCGCCGGCCCCGGCGGGTGGTGCGGCGGCTCCGCCCGCCCCCGGCACCCCGCAGTCGCCGCGGCGG
>NZ_MUMI01000027.1 GCF_002155975.1 Amycolatopsis kentuckyensis | reverse complement strand
GCGGGCGCGCAGCGGTTCGGCGATCGCGTTCGCGAGGTCGAGGATCTCCGGCGGGTTGCGGAAACTGGTCAGCAGCCCGAATTCGTGCGCGGGGACGAGCCGTTCGCCGTCGGAGCGCGGGAAGTCCGTGGTGAACCGGGGCAGGTTGGCCGCGCTGGCGCCGCGCCAGCCGTAGATGGCCTGCGCGGGGTCGCCGACGGCGGTGACCGGCATCGGCGGGTGCTCGACGCCGCCGAACAACGCCCGCAGCAGCACGCGCTGGGCGTGTCCGGTGTCCTGGTACTCGTCGAGGAGGACGGCGCCGTAGCGCTCCCGTTCCCCGCGCACGACCGACGGGTACCCGCCGGCCAGCTGGGCGGCGAGGGACATCTGGTCGGCGAAGTCGAGCGCGCCTTCGTTGCGCTTGCGGCGGTGGTAGTCGTCGACGAGCGGCAGCAGGGCGAGCCGGAAGTGTTGCGCTGCCATGATTTCGGTGAGCTTCTGCGGCAGCGCGGCCCGCTGTCCCTTGGCGCGCGGGGCGTTCTCGATGACGCGGCACAGCCATGACGTGTACTCGGCGAGCTGCTCGGTGGAGACGAGGTGCTCGCCCAGCTCCCCGGCCAGCGCGAGGAGGTCGGCGGTGACGGTCGGCGGGACGCGGTCGGTGTCGAGCTCGTTGTCCCAAGTGGACACGACGCGGTGCGCGATCTGCCACGACGAGGTCTCGGAGAGCAGCCGGACGCCGGGTTGGACGGGAAGGCGCAGGCCGTGTTCGGACAGCAGGCGGCCGGCGTAGGCGTGGTAGGTGAGGACGGTGGGTTCGCCGGCGACGACGGTGGACCGCAGGCCGCCGGTCGGGTCGAGGCGGTCGAGCAGGCCGGACCCGGCGAGGCGACGCAGGCGCGCGCGGACGCGTTCGCCGAGCTGGCGCGCGGCTTTCCGGGTGAAGGTGAGGCCGAGGACGCGATCGGGGCTGACGATGCCGTTGGCGACGAGCCAGACGACCCGCGCGGCCATGGTTTCGGTCTTCCCGGCCCCGGCCCCGGCGACGACGAGCGAGGGTTCGACGGGCGCGGCGATGACGGTGGCCTGCTCGGGGGTGGGCCGGTGCAGCCCGAGGGCATCGGCGAGTTCGGCGGGCTCGACGGGGTTGGCGATGAGGAGCGGGCTCACGGACACCCCTCGCGGCGCCCCGGTCCGGTCGCGACCTCAGGCCCGGCTGAACTCACCGGATAGTTCACAAGGCTCGCACTCGCCCGGCCGCGCGCAGCCAACGAACTCACCAGATAGTTCACAGCCTCGCCGTCCAGCCATCCCCGCGCCACCGCTGAACTCACCAGATAGTTCACAACCCCGCCACCCGGCCATCCCCGCGCCGCCGCCGAACTCACCGGATAGTTCACGGGCCCGGCACCTGCCGGCCCTCGGGGCGAAGCGGGCAGCACCCTCGCGCCGGGCAGCGGTCGCAGTCCGGGTTCTCCTGCGCCTGGTAGTCCGGCCCCGCCGCCGAGGCCGCCGCCTTCTGGACCAGCTCCAGCCACTGCTTGCCGCCCACCTCGTCGAGCGGCGGCTGCGACCGCTCCGTCGCCCCCGTCTTGTTGTTCGCCTTAGCCACGTACACCAGCCGCGCGCCGCCGGCCTCGGTGCGGCCTTCGATCGCCCCCAGCAGCACCGCCAGCTGGTACGCCGCCAGCTGCGGGTGCGCCTCGGCCTCCGCCCCGGACACCGGGACCTTGCCCGTCTTGATGTCCACGATCACCGGCCGCCCCTCGGAATCGAGCTCCACCCGGTCGACCCGGCCGCGCAGCAGCACCCGGACCTCGTCCTCGCCGCCCGCCGGCAGCTCGACCTCGATGTCCTGCTCGACCCCGGCTTCCTTGAGCTCCTTCCGGCTCTGCTCCAGCCACGTCGTGAAGTTCCGCAGCATCTGCTCGACCCGCCGCCGCTCCCGCCGCGAGAACCACGGCGCCCCGGCGTCGACGCGCACCCAGGCCTCGTCCAGCGCCGCCTGCAGCTCGGCGTCGGTGCTCCCCGACGCGACCGCCTGGGCGAGCCCGTGCACCAGCGTCCCCGTCACCGCCGCCAGCTGGGCCGGGTCGCTGCCGCCGTGGCGCTCGATCATCCAGCGCAGCGGGCACTTCGTCAGGATTTCCACTGTGGACGGTGAGATCCGGATCAGGTCGCCCGGCGGGTGCACCGGTTCGTCGCTGGACACCGGGAGCAGGCCGTACCACGTGGACGGGTGCGCGCCGGGCACGCGAGCGTCGGCCAGCCGGGCCAGCTGCTTCGCCGCACGGCGCCGCCGCGCGGGGTCGGCCTTGTCGTCGCAGACGACCTCGCGCAGCTCCCCCACCAGCTCGGCGAGCACCAGCGATCGGCCCGGCGGCTTCATCCGCGAGTCGAGCCCGCCGTCGTCGGCGCCGTTCTCCTCCAGGTCGTCGAGGAACCGGGACGGCTGCTCGTCCTCCCCCGACACCGCCGTGACCAGCAGTGTCTGCTTCGCCCGGCTCATCGCGAGGTAGAACAGGCGCCGCTCCTCGGCGAGGATCGGTGCGGTCTGGGAGACGGCGTCGTCGTCGACCCCGGCCATCAGGTCCTTGAGCCGCTCCACGCCCAGCACCGACCCGCGCAGCCGCAGGTCCGGCCAAGCGCCCTCCTGGACGCCGGCGACGGCGACGACCGTCCACTCGCGACCGGCGGCGGCGTGCGCGGTGAGCAGCGAGACACCGTCGGACGGGACAGCGGCCGGCGCCAGGGTGTCACCCGCGATCCGTTGCGCGCCAAGGTAATCCGCGAAAGAAGCGACGCTCGCCCGCGGCAGCCGGTCGACGTAGCGGCCCGCGGCGTCGAACAGCGCGACGACGGCGTCGAGGTCGCGATCGGCCTGCGCACCCAGCGACCCGCCGCGCTCGACCTGCTTCAGCAGCTTGTCCTGGAGCCCGCTTTCCCGCCACAGCTGCCACAGCACCTGCTCGACGCCTTCACCGCGCGCGACGGCCTGGTGCGTGACGCGCAGCAGCCCGCCGACGCGCCGCACCGGCTCGGCCTCGGCGTCGGCGAGCCCGGCCAGGATGTCGCCGCCACGCAGCGCTTCCACGAGCAGCTCGTCGCTCGACCGCTGGCCGCCGCCGGCCAGTTCGAGCCGGCGCAGACCGCGCCGCAACCGCCGCAGCGCCAACGGATCCGCGCCGCCGAGCGCCGACGAAAGCAGCATTTCCGCCAGGTCGACGTCGAGCAGCTCGGGCGCCGGCGCCAGTTTCAGCACGGCCAGCAGCGGCCGCACCGCGGGCTGCTTGGCCAGCGGGAGTTCCTCGGTCGCCGACCCGATCGGGACGCCGGCCGCGCGCAACGCCCGTTGCAGCACCAGGAAAGTCCGCGCGGGCGAGCGGACGAGCACCGCGATCTCCGACCACGGCACGCCGTCGACGAGGTGCGCGCGGCGGAGCTGGTCGGCGATCCAGCTCGCCTCGGCGGCGGGCGTCGGCATCACGCGGACCCGCACGTTCCCGCCGGTCGCTCCGCGAGGCGGGAGGATCTTGCGGTGCGGTGACGCGCCCGGCAGCGTCGCGCCGATCTTGGCCACCGCCAGCCGGACGGCTGGGGCGAGCCGGTGCGCCGTGGTGAGCGTGACCGTCCGGCTGCCGTCCGGGTCGGCGTCGGCGAACAGGCTCGCGTCGGCACCGCGGAAGGAGAACACGTTCTGGTCGGGGTCGCCGGCCACGACGAACTCGGCGGCGGTGTGCCCGACCATCCGGACCAGACTGGTCTGCAGCGGGTCGAGGTGGTGGGCGTCGTCGACGAACAGGTGCCGGACGCGGGTGCGCTCGCGTTCGCGGAGCTCGTCGTCGTCCTCCAGGGCGAGCAGCGCGGAGGTGACCAGCTCGGCGGCGTCGAGTGCGGGCGCGCTCGCCACGCCCAGTGCGTTGCCGCCGGCGCCCTGGAGCTGCGTGACTTCTTCGTACTGTGCCCAGAACTGCCCGGCGGCGATCCACTCCTCGCGGCCGCGGCGCCGGCCCAGCTCGGCGAGGTCCCCGGGGCCGAGCCCGCGCTCGGCCGCGCGCATCAGCAGGTCACGCAGTTCTTCGGCGAAGCCGGGGACCATCAGGGCGGGCCGCAGCTGCTCGGGCCAGTACTCGGCCTCTTCGTCGAGGTCACCGGCGAGGAGCTCGCGGACGACGACGTCCTGTTCGGCGCCGGCCAGCAGCCGCGGCGGCGGGAGCTCTTCGGCCATCGCCTCCAGCCGCAGCAGCGAATAGGCGTAGGAGTGCACAGTGCGGACGAGCGGCTCGCGGACGGTCCGGGGCAGCGGCCGCGCCAGGTCGGGGTCGGCGGTGAGCCGCCGGGTGATGTCGGCGCGGAGCGCGTCGGCGGACTTGCGGGACGTGGTGAGCACGAGGACGCTCTCCGGGTCGGCGCCCTCGGCGATGCGGCGGGTGGCGGCGGAGGCCAGCAGCGCCGTCTTGCCGGTGCCCGGGCCGCCGAGCACGCGGAGGAACCCGCCGGGTGCGGAGAGCACGCGCCGCGCGCCTTCGTCCCAGGTGAACGAGGGTGTGGCGGTGATCGGCGTGCGCACCAGCCGCGCGTCCGCCTGCGCCGTTCGCCTCCCGTTCACCCCGCGATGGAACCACGCCGGGTCCCCCGGGTGGTGCACCGGCACGGCTTAGCGGCGGTGCGTTCGGCGAAGGCGCCGCAGCGTGCGGTGGATGGTTGCGAAAAGTGTCGTACCCATCCGGCACAGTGTCGGTATGGACGACGTTCTGCACGAGCGCGTGCGGGAAATCATCGAGTCCGTGCCGGCCGGCACGGTCGCGACGTACGGCGACATCGCGGCCCTCGCGGGGGCGCCGTCGCCGCGGATGGTCGGCGCCATTCTGGCCGAGGACGGGCACGACCTGCCGTGGCACCGGATCCTGCGCGCGAACGGCACCCCGGCGCCGCACCTGGTCCACGACCAGCTGGAACGGTTGCGCGCGGAGGGCGTGCTGGCCGACGGCCAGCGCATCGACCTGCGGAAGTACCGGTGGAAGCCGGACGGAGAGGAGGACCACGAACCGGAAGGACTGTTCTGAACCGACGTCATTAGGTTAGCCTCGCCTAATGACAACCCAGCTGGAGCGTCCCGCCCTGACGTACCACCGGGCGCGGGTGACCGCCGTCCGGCCGGTCACGCCGCACCTCGTGCGCGTGACGTTCGCCGCGGAGACCTTCCGCGACGTGCCGGCCGGAGCGCCCGACCAGTACGTCAAGGTGTTCTTCCCGCTGCCGGGGCAGGAAGCGCCGGTGCTGCCGGAGACCGGCTCCGACGTCATGTCCTGGTACCGCACGTACCTGGCGATGCCGGACGACGTCCGCCCGCCGATGCGGACGTACACGGTCCGGGCCCACCGCCCGGAAGCGGCGGAGATCGACGTGGACTTCGTGCTGCACGGCGATTCGGGGCCCGCCTCGGCGTGGGCGTCGCGGGCGGCACCGGGTGACCGGGTGACGTTCACCGGGCCGTACGGGCTGTACGCGCTGCCCGAAAGCTGCGACTGGCAGCTGCTGGTGGGCGACGAGACGGCGCTGCCGGCGATCGGCGCGATCATCGAGCAGCTCCCGCCGGGCGCGCGGGCCTCGGTGTACGTCGAGCTGGCCGACCGCGCGGACCGGCAGGCGTTCGAGACGCGCGGAGCGGTGGAGATCCACTGGGTGCTGCGCGGATCGCGGCCGCTGGGCGAGGCGTTGCTGGAGGCGCTGCGCGGCGCGGCGTTCCCGGGCGGGACGCCGTACGCGTGGGTGTCCGGCGAGGCGGGCGTGGTGAAGTCGGTGCGGCGCCACCTGGTGCGCGAGCGCGAGGTCGGCAAGCGCCTGATCTGCTTCACGGGCTACTGGCGGCAAGGGATGAGCGAGGAAGCGGCCGGCCGCGAGGCGGTCCGGGCGGCGGAGGCAGGCGAGGTGCCGGCCGACGAGGACTGACGCCGCGGAGGCGGCCGAGGTTCCGGCTAGGCGTGCCCGAGCTTCGCGACCAGCAGCTTCACCAGCGCACCCAGGCGCTGGCGGTCCGGCTGCAGGGTCTCGACGCCCGCCGCCTCCAGTGGGGCCGCCGTCACCGGGCCGACGCACGCCACCACCAGCGGGCCGCGCAGGGCCGCCAGGAGCTCGTCATGGCGGCCGGATGTGCGGGCCAAGGTCAGGAAGTTCGCCGCCGCCGGGGCGCTCGTGAAGGCAAGCGCGTCCAGCTCGCCCGCCACGGCCGCGTCGATCAGGTCGTGCACCGGGGTCACGTCCGGCGGTGAATGCCAGCGGTACGGCTGCACCTCCACCAGGGAGGCGCCGGCCCTCACCAGCGGGTCCGTGAGCTCCGGCAGCGGTGTTCCGTGCAGCTGGACGGCCACCCGCTCGCCATCGACCCCGGCCGCGGCCAGCGCCCCGAACAGTTCCGCGTTCGACTCCGAAGCGGCCGAAAAGGACTCGCGCAGGCCGGCCCCGCGAACCGCGCCCACGGCCTTCGGGCCGCGGGCGTAGATCCGGGACTCCCCCAGCGCCGCCACGAGCCGATCGCGCAGGCCCCAGCCCGCGGCCGCCTCGAGCCAGCCGCGGCACCCCGCCCCCGTGGTGACCACGGTGAAGCCGACCGGCTCCGCCAGGACCGCCTCGGTGCCCGCGCGCAACGCGGGGTCGGCGTCCAGGGGCACGATGGTGATCGTCGGCGCGTGCCGGACCTCCGCGCCGTAGCGTTCGAGGGCCGCGATGAACTCGCCCGCCCGCCGCTCGGCCGTGACCCCGATGGCGATGCCGCTCAGCTCACCCATAGAACGCGCCCATCTCCTCGATCGCTTCCGCCAGCTCCGCCCGGAGGTCCGCCGGTTCGAGGACCTCCAGGTGCGGCCCGAAGCGCAGCAGCTCGCCGATGGCCGGTTCACCCGGCTCCACCGGCAGCTCCACGGTGAGCCAGCCGTCCGCGTCGGGCTCGTTCCGGCAGTCGCGCAACGCGCGGGCGCCGACGGAACCTGCGTAGAACGGTACGAGAGCCTGCGCCCGCGGCGAAAGGCGCACCACCGCGACGCGCGGGTACATCCGGCGCTCGAACTGCTCGGACCACTCCCGCCAGTACCGCGCGAGGTCGAAGCCGGCCGGCCGCTCGAACACCTCGCCGAGGTCGGTCAGCTCCAGCACCCGCGAAATCCGGTACGTCCGGTCGGTGCCGTCGCAGCGGCCGGCGAGGTACCAGTTGCCCGCTTTGAGGATCAGCCCGAGCGGCTCCAGGTCCCGTTCGACGACCCGCTGCCCCCAGCGTTCGTAGCGGATCCGGATCCGGTGCGACGACCACACGGCGTCCGCGATCGCCGACAGCGTGGGCAGGCTTTCGATGCCCCGGTGCCAGCCCGGGACGTCCAGGTAGAACCGATCGGCGACGCGGCCGGCGCGGTCGCGCAGCTCCGCCGGCAGCGCGGCGTACAGCTTGAGCTGCGCCGCCGCCAGCACCGTGCCGAGCCCGAGCTCGGCCGCCGCCACCGGCAGGCCCGCCAGCGACAGCGACTGGGCCTCTTCCTCGGTCATCCCGGTGAGCCGGGTGCGGTAGCCGTCGACCAGCCGGTAGCCGCCGGTCCGGCCGCGGTCGGCGTACACCGGGACGCCGGACGCCGAGAGCGCGTCGATGTCCCGGTAGACCGTGCGCACCGAGACCTCGAGCTCTTCGGCCAGCTCCTCGGCCGTCATCCGGCCGCGGTTCTGCAGCAGCAGGAGGACGGACAGGAGGCGGCTCGCGCGCATGGTTTTCAGTTTGGCAGAAATACCTGACACGAGCTGACAGGTATGCCCGGCAGGGTGGTCCTCATGAACGGATTCACGACGAAGAACTGGGAAGAGAAGATCGTCAGCGGCACCGAGGGTGGCCCTCGGGTGGCTTACGCGCACGCCACCTTCGCGTACGAAGGCGTCATCGAGGGTGAGTCGATCTGCGACCTTCTGCTGTACTACGCGGGCGAAGGGTACGAAAGCGGCGAGACGACGTCGCCGTGCTTCGAGCGCTTCGAGGGCAAGGTCGACGGTCGCGAAGGGACGTTCATCGTGCGCCACGAGTACACCTTCGACGCGAAGGGCATCGCCTCGACGTTCACCGTCGTCCCCGGCTCGGGCACCGGCGGGCTGGCCGGGATCACCGGCAGCGGCACCGCCGGCGGTGCCATGGGCGAGGACCCGGTGGGCTACACCTTCGAGTACGCGTTCTAGGAGCTGCCCGTGGACCGCCGTCAGGTACTCGCCTACCGCATCGCCGAGCACGGCCTGCACCGCTCGGCGAAGGACGTCGCGGATCTCGCCGTCGTCCGGGCCGGGCTGCAGGACAGCATGCGCGACACCGCGTTGCTCGCCCTCGTGGCCCGGCTCGACGGCCCGGTGCGGCCCGAGGACGACGAGCGGCTCGTCCTGGCCTGGACGTTGCGCGGCGCGCCGCACTACCACCTGCGCGCGGACCTGCCCGAGGCGATCCGGGCGCTGATCCCGCTCGACGACGCGGACGCGCTGGCGCGGATGTTGTGGCAGCGCAAGGAAATGACGGCGACCGGGCTGGCCGCGACCGAGGTGGTCTTCACCGCGGCTGGCGCCCTCCGGAAGGTCGTCACGAAGCCGATGACGAAGGGCGCGGTTTCGACGGCGGTCACGAAGGCGCTGCCACCGTCGTTCTCGCGGTGGTGCCGCGGCTGCAACGCGACCCACATCCAGGAACAGCTGATGCGCATCGCGACCCCGCACGCCGGAGTCCGCCTGGTCGCGGGGGCCTCCCCGGCGACGCTGGCGCCGCTGGAGGGCCGCGGCCGGTTGCGGAAGACCCCGGACCCGGCCGCGGCGACGGCGGTGATCGAGCGCTACCTGCGCCTCAACGGCCCGGCCTCCCCGGGCGACGCGGCGGAGTTCGCGGGCACGGCTCGCGCGGTGGTCGACCGGACGTGGCCGGCGGACCTGGCCGAGGTTTCGGTGGAGGGCAAGACCCGCTACCTGCCGGCGGACCGCCTCGAGGCGCTTTCGAATCCCCCGGAGCCGGACGTGGTGCGGCTGCTGCCACCGCTGGACCCGTTCATCCAGGCCCGGGACAAGGCCCTGCTGGTCCCGGACCCGTTGCGGCGCAAGGAGGTCTGGAAGATGCTGGGCAACCCGGGCGTCCTGCTGGCGGACGGCGACATCGCGGGAACGTGGCGCACGAAGGGCAGCGGCACGAAGCTGACGTTCACACTGACGCCGTTCGACCCGCTGCGCCCGGCGGTGCGCGAAGAGGCGGAGGCCGAGGCGGCCCGGGTGGCGGCGGCGCGGGGCTTCGAGAAGCACGCGATCACCTGGGCCGGCTGACCCACGCCCGCGGGGGCGCCCCCCGTTTTCCACGCTACCAGCGGGCACCGACAATTCCGGGCCTTCCCCAGCGCGCCAAGGCATCCGAGGTGGCCTTGGCGCGCTCCGGGACCGGCCTCACAGGCTGTGGGCGTCGATGTCCCCGTAGGACGTGGTCGCCTGGATGGTCAACCCCGCCGCACCCTCGTTCTTCAGCGCGTTGCGGATCCGCCCGTAGGTCGTCCCCGCGTCGAGCGAGGCCGAGACACCGGCCGCCGCGCCGACCGTGATGTTGCCTGCCTGGGTGCTCAGCACCAGGTTGCCGCTCGCCGCCTCGGCGATGTGGATGTCTCCCTTGCCCGTGGTGATCTCCGCCGGGCCCGCCAGGCGGCCGACCGAGACGTCACCCGCGTGGGCCGCCAACCGGAGGCTCGCCGCCTCGTCGAAGACCACCTCGCCGTGGGCGCCCGACACCGTCACGTCGCCGAGGGGACCGACGCCGCGCAGCTCCACGCTGGCGGCCTTGGCCTCGACCGAAGAACCGGCGGGCAGCGAAACGGTCACGTCGACCGCACCGGACGGGCCGAAGTACTGGTTCTTGGCCGCGAGCGAGACCCGCAGGACGCCGTCGTCGAAGGACACCGACGTCTCCGAGGCCGCCTTCACGTCGCGGCTCTTCGCCGGGTCGACGGGCAGAACCTGGACGACCGTGTCCTCCCGCGGGGAGGCGACGAACCGGACGCGGCCCGCGGGGATGTCGAGGACGGTGGCGATCGGGGCGGGGGTGGTGAACTTCTGCATCGGATTCTCCTTGGCTCGGTGTGTGAAACCACCTTCGCCGGACCCGCTGACACCGGAAGGCCACCGCCCTGACACGGCCGCTGACACCCCCGTCAGGCGTCGACAGCCAGCCGGTACCCCCGCTTCACCACCGTCTGGACCACCTTCCCGCCTCCCAGGGACGTCCGCAGCCGGCCGATCGCCGTCTCCACCGCGTGCTCCTCGCCGCCTCCCGGCAACGCCGAGATCAGCTCGCGGCGCGACACCACGCGGCCCGGGGATGCCGCCAGTGCGCGCAACAACGCCATCGGTGCCGGGGCCACTTCGCGCCACTCGCCGTCCACGATGGCCGCTTGGCCACGGAGCTCGATCGAATGTCCGCCCGCCCGCAGGCGGGGGGACCGGGCCACCAGGGTCTCCGCCACCGTCCGGGCCAGCGCGCCGATCCGGGCGCGGTGCGGCTGGACCGTCGGCACCCCCAAAGCCGCCAACGGTCCAGCCGTAATGGGTCCGACGCACGCGGCCACCACCGGGCCGGACAGCGCCGTGACGAGCCCCGGCAGCCGGCCCGTGCGCCGGGCCAGGGCGATGAGCGACGCCGCCGCCGGCGCGCTGGTGAACGGGAGTGCGTGGATCGAGCCGTCGAGGACGCCGTCCAGGAGGCGGTCCACCGGGCCCGGGTCGACCGGGCCGACCCAGCGGTACACCGGGATCTCGATCACCTCGGCGCCGGCCGCGCGCAGCGTGTCCACGAAGTACGGCAGCGGCTCCCCGTGCAGCTGGATCGCGATGCGCAGCCCGTCGACCCCCGACGACAGCAGGTGCTGCAGCAGTTCCGCGTTGCTTTCCGACGCCGGTGAATACGACTCCGACAGCCCGGCCGCCCGCAGCGCGCCGGTCACCTTCGGACCGCGCGCCAGCAGTGACGCCGTCGAAAGCCGCGAAAGCAGGGAATCCCCCAGTCCCCAGCCCTCGGCTGCCTCCAGCCAGCCGCGGAAGCCGATGCCCGTGGTCGCGACGACCGCGTCGACCGGCGAGGAGAGCAACGCGGTGGTCGCCGCGTGCAGCTCCCGGTCATCCGTCAGCGGCACGATCCGGATCGCCGGGCCGTACCGGACGCTCGCCCCCTTGCGCACCAGCAGCGCGCCGAGCTCGTCAGCCCGGCGCGCCGCGGTGATGCCGATCACGAAACCGGCCAGTGGGAGCACATCGCTCACGGGCTCTCCACTTCGACGACGCCTTCCCGCACGCGCACCTCGTACACCGGCACCGAGACGTCCGAAGCATCCAGGCACTGGCCGGTTTCGAGGGCGAACCGCTCCTTATAGACCGGCGAGGCGACCACCGGCACGCCGTCCGCGTCGCCGACGATGCCGCGCGAGAGCACCGCCGCGCCGCTGCACGGGTCCCAGTTGGACAGCGCGTACCACCGGTCGCCGGGCAGCCGGAAGATCGCCACCTGCACGCCGCCGTCGAGCAGGGCCGCCACCCCGGCGTACTCGGGCACCGCGCCGACGGGGCAGACCGCCGTCCAGGTTCGTTCGATCGACGTCGTCATCGGCGCACCTCCGGGACTCCGAGCATCACAGGCACTTTCTGCTGCCGCTCTTCGCGGAACGAGATGGCCGGGTCGGGCGCGCCCGGCGCGTTGACGAACGAAGTGAAGCGGGCCAGCTTCTCCGGGTCCTCCAGGACGCCCTTCCACTCGTCGGCGTAGTTGTCGACGTGCTTGGCCATCGCCGCGTCGAGGTCTTCGCAGATGCCGAGGGAGTCGTCGACGATCACCGCGCGCAGGTGGTCGAGCCCGCCCTCGAGCTCCTCGATCCAGGGCGCGGTCCGCTGCAGCCGGTCGGCGGTGCGCACGTAGAACATGAGGAACCGGTCGATCGTGCGGATCAGCGTCTCGGTGTCCACATCGGACACCAGCAGCTCGGCGTGCCGCGGGGTGGTGCCGCCGTTGCCGCCGACGTAGAGGTTCCAGCCGTTCTCGGTGGCGATGATGCCGAAGTCCTTGCTCCGCGCCTCGGCGCACTCCCGGGCGCACCCGGACACCGCGGACTTGAGCTTGTGCGGCGAGCGCAGGCCGCGGTAGCGCAGCTCCAGCTCGATCGCGAGCCCGACGCTGTCCTGCACGCCGTAGCGGCACCACGTCGACCCGACGCACGACTTCACCGTCCGCAGCGCCTTGCCGTAGGCGTGCCCCGACTCGAACCCGGCGTCCACCAGCCGCCGCCAGATCAGCGGCAGCTGGTCCACCGTGGCGCCGAACAGGTCGATCCGCTGGCCGCCGGTGATCTTGGTGTACAGCCCGAAGTCGCGCGCCACCTCGCCGATCACGATCAGCTTGTCCGGCGTGATCTCGCCGCCGGGGATCCGCGGGACGACCGAGTACGTGCCGTTGCGCTGCAGGTTCGCCAGGTACCGGTCGTTGGTGTCCTGCAGGGTCATCTGCTCGCCGCCGAGCACGTGCCCGTTGCCGAGGGTGGCCAGGATGGACGCGACCGCCGGCTTGCAGATCGCGCAGCCGCTGCCCGAGCCGTAGCGGCCGATCAGCTCGCTGAACGTGGTGATCCGGGTGGCCTGGACGATCTCGAACAGCTCCGCGCGCGACTGCGGGAAGTGCTCGCAGACGGCCTTCGACTGCTCGACACCGGCCGCGCTGAGCAGCTTGCCCAGCAGCGGGACGCACGAGCCGCAGGCGGTGCCCGCGCGGGTGCACGCCTTCAGCTTCGGGACGGTGTCGCAGCCCTCTTCGTGGATGGCCTGGGTGATCGCGCCCTTGGACACCGCGTTGCACGAGCAGATCTGCGCCGCGTCGGGCAGCGCGTCGACCCCGACCGCGGCACCGCCGCCGGCCGGGGCGAGGATCGCGCCCGGCTCGGCCGGCAGCGGACGGCCGACCAGCGCGCGCAGCGTGTTGTACTCGGTCGCGTCGCCGACGAGCACGCCGCCGAGCAGCGTCTTGCCGTCGTCGGTGACCACGAGCTTCTTGTACGTCCCGGCGACCGCGTCGTTGACGGCGACTTCCAAAGCGCCTTCGGTCGTCGCGTGGGCGTCACCGAAGGAAGCGACGTCGACGCCCATCAGCTTCAGCTTCGTGGACGTGTCCGGCTCCGGGAACGTCCCGCCGCCGCCGGTGAGCTGCGCGGCGACGATCTCCGCCATCGCGTAGCCGGGCGCCACGATGCCGTACACCTTGCCCTCGACCGCGGCGCACTCGCCGATCGCGTAGATCGCCGGGTCGCTGGTGCGGCAGGAGGCGTCGGTGAGGACACCGCCACGCGGGCCGAGGTCCAGGCCGGACTGCCGGGCGAGGTCGTCCCGCGGCCGGATGCCGGCGGAGAACACGACGAGGTCGACGTCGAGCTCGGTACCGTTGCCCAGCTTGGCCAGCAGCCGCGAGCCGTCGGCTTCGATGGAGCTGGTGGACGTTCCCGTGTGGACGGTGACGTCCAGCGCCGTGATCATCCGGCGGAGCATCGAGCCGCCGCCCTCGTCGACCTGCAGCGGCATCAGCCGCGGCGCCATCTCGACGACGTGCGGGGACAGGCCCATGTCCCGCAGCGCCTTCGCGGCCTCCAGGCCGAGCAGGCCACCGCCGATGACGACGGCCGAGCGCCGGCCGCGGCCCGGCTTGTCGACCGCCGCCGCGCGGATCGCGTCGAGGTCCTCGATGGTCCGGTAGACGAAGCAGCCGTCCAGGTCGTGCCCGGGCACCGGCGGCACGAACGGCCGCGAGCCGGTGGCCAGCACCAGAGCGTCGTACGAGACGACCGCGCCGGACGCCGTGGTGACCGTGCGAGCGTCCCGGTCCACCGACACCGCCAGCTCACCGAGGCGCAGGTCGACGTGCGAATCGTTCGCGTAGTCCGAGCCCGGGAGGGCCAGTGTGGCCGGGTCCCAGGTGTCGACGTAGGAGGTGAGCGCCACCCGGTCGTACGCCGGGCGCGGCTCCTCGGACAGGACGACGATGTGCCAGTTCCCCGAAGGGTCTTCCGCGCGCACCGCCTCCACGAGCCGGTGGGCGACCATGCCGTGTCCGGCGACGACCAAGGTGGGCATCTCAGACCTCCGCTCCCGCGAGCGCCAGACCGCGCTCACTCGTGGGCTGTTCGGCGGGCTTCCGCAGGTAGACCGCCCAGGTGACGGCGAAGCAGAGCCCGTAGAAGACGAGGAATCCGACGAAGGCGGGGACACCGCTCTTCGCGTCGGCGAACGACTGCCGGAAGGCGAGGTTGATCAGCAGGCCGCCTTCGGCACCGATCGCGCCGGCCAGGCCGATCAGCGCGCCGGACAGCCGCCGGGCCTTGAGCAGCTCGGCCGCCTCCTCGGCGCCGTTCGCGATCGCGATCTTGGCCTTGGCGCGGAAGATCGCCGGGATCATCTTGTACGTCGAGCCGTTGCCGATGCCGGCCAGCACGAACAGCACCACGAACGCGACCGTGAACAGCACCAGCGACTTCGAGGTGGAGGCCAGGATCAGCACGACCGTGGCCGCCGCCATCCCGATGAAGGTGGCGAAGGTGACCTTGCCGCCGCCGATCCGGTCGGACAGCCAGCCGCCCATCGGCCGCGAGAGCGAGCCGAGCAGCGGGCCGAGGAACGTCACCGCGGCCGCCTGCAGCGGGGTGCGGCCGAACTGGTTCTGCAGCACCAGGCCGAAGGCGAAGCTGTAGCCGATGAACGAGCCGAACGTGCCGATGTAGAGGAACGACATCACCCAGGTGTGCGGCTCCTTGACGACCTCGCGCATCGCCTTGGTGTCGCCCTTCATGCTGGCGAGGTTGTCCATGTAGAAGTACGCGAGCACGGCGGCGACCACGATCAGCGGGATGTAGACGTAGAGCACCAGCCGCGGCGCGGTCGCGCCCGCCGTGCCGATCACCAGCAGCCCGACCAGCTGGATCGCCGCGACGCCGAGGTTGCCGCCGCCGGCGTTGAGGCCCAGCGCCCAGCCCTTGTGCTTTTCGGGGTAGAAGGCGTTGATGTTCGTCATCGACGACGCGAAGTTGCCGCCGCCGACGCCGCCGAGGGCCGCGACCAGCAGGAACGTGCCGAGCGACGTGCCGGGGTGCAGCACGATCGCGGCCAGCGTGGCCGGGATCAGCAGGAGCACGGCCGACACGACCGTCCAGTTGCGGCCGCCGAACTTCGCCACGGCGAAGGTGTAGGGCAGCCGCATCAGGCCGCCGATCAGCGTCGGCGTCGAGACGAGGAGGAACTTGTCGGCGGCGGAGAAGCCGTAGTCCTTGCCCATGAACAGGACGATGACCGACCAGAGGGTCCAGATCGAGAAGCCGATGTGCTCGGCGAAGACGGAGAACCAGAGGTTGCGGCGGGCGACCTTCTTGCCCGTGGACTCCCAGAACTCTTCGTTCTCGGGTTCCCAGTGTTCGATCCAGTGCTTTCCTTGGTGGGCCACGGCGTGCTCCTTCGTGCGGCGGTTCAGGTCGGTCATTGCGCGGCGAGCCAGTTCGCGATGCCGCCGACGGTGTCCGTGCACCCGCCGCATCCCGTCGTCGCTCGCGTGGCCCGCGCCAGTGCGGGAGTGTCGGTCGCCCCGGCCTTCCAGGCCTCGATCAGCCGGCCCTTGGTGACGTTGTTGCAGCGGCAGATCACCGCCGCGGCGGGCAGGTCGGCGGGGCTGGCCGCCGGGGTGCTGCCGCTGGGCAGCGCGCGGCCGAGCAGGACGGCGAGCCGGTCGTCCGGCAGCAGCGTCCCGCGGTCGTGGAACTGGGTGATGGTCGCGGCCGCGTCGGGCAGGCCGAGCAGGATCGCCCCGGTGACGCGGTTTTCGCGGACGACGAGCTTGCCGTACCGGCCGCCCGTCGGGTCGTTGAAGGTCAGCACCTCGGCGCCGTTGTCGGATGCTTCGAGCTGGGTCTCGCCCAGTGCGGCGAGGTCGATGCCGCGGGCCTTGAGCCGGGTCACGGCGGTCGTACCGCGGTAGCGGGCGGCCGCGTTCGTACCGGTCAGGACGTCGGCCAGGACCGACGCCTGTTCCCACGCGGGCTGGATCAGCCCGGCCGGGGCGCCGGGGTGGCGGGCGCAGTCGCCGAGAGCGTGGATGCGGCCGTCGCTGGTGCGCAGGGTGTCGTCGACGAGGATCCCCATGTCGACGTCGAGGCCGGCTTCGACGGCCAGGCTGGTTTCGGCGCGGACGCCGGCGGCGACCACGACCAGGTCGGCCGGGACGAGGCTGCCGTCGTCGAGCTTGAGCCCGTCGCCGGGCAGGTAGCGGGCGGCGGTGGCGCCGAACTTGAACGTCACGCCCATGTCGGTGAGCTGCCGGGCCAGTACGTGCCCGGCGGCCGCGTCGAGCTGGCGTTCCATGACGTGCCCGAGCGGGTGCACGACGGTCACCTGGTTGCCGCGCCCGGCCAGGCCGCGGGCGGCTTCGAGGCCGAGCAGGCCGCCGCCGAGCACCGCGACCGGCGCGCCGAAGCGGGCGGCGTCGAGGATCTTGGCGCAGTCGTCGAGGCTGCGGAAGGCGACCACCCCGGGCCCGGCTTCGAGGCCTTCGACCGGCGGGATCCACGGGTTGGCGCCGGTGGCGAGGACGAGGGCGTCGTAGTCGACGGAGGATCCGTCGCCCAGCTCGACACAGCGCTTCTCGCGGTCGATGCGGGCGACGTCGACGCCGAGCCGCAGGTCGATGTTGTGCCGCTGAGCCCACTCGTCGTCGTGCAGGCGAACGCTTTCGGCGCTCATCCCGCCCGCGACGACGGCGGACAGCAGCACCCGGTTGTAGGCGGCGTGCTTTTCGGCGCCGAGCACGGTGAGGCGGACCCGCTCGGCGATGGGGTCGCGGCGACGGATCTCGTCCGCGAGCCGGGCTCCGGCCATGCCGTAGCCGACGATGACGACTTCACGAGGGCTCACGCGGCACCATCCACAGTAGACAGGGAAACGGCACACACCTTGAACTCCGGCATCCGGGAGACCGGGTCGAGCGCCGGATTGGTGAACAAGTTGGCGCGCTGCTCACCAGGGAAGTGGAACGGGAGGAAGACCAGGTCGGGCTTGAGGCTCTGGACGAACCGCACCTTCGCCACGGTCTCGCCGCGCCGGGAACGGATCCGGGCCGGGTCACCCTCTTCGAGTCCGGCGCGCTTGGCGGTGTCCGGGTGGACCTCGACGAACACCTCCGGGACGACGTCGTTGAGCTCGCCGATCAACCGCGTCTGCGCGCCCGACTGGTAGTGCTGCAGGACGCGGCCGGTGGTGGCCTGCAACGGGAACTCCTCGTCGGGCAGTTCGGCCGGGCCGGTGTGCTCGACCGGCACGAACCGCGCGCGGCCGTCCGGGTGGGCGAAGGAGTCGAGGAACATCCGCGGGGTACCGGGGTGGTCGTCGGCCGGGACCGGCCAGTGCAGGGCCTCGCCCGCGCGCAGCCGGTCGTAGCTGACGCCGGAGTAGTCGGCGATGCCGCCCTTCGACGCGATCCGCAGCTCTTCGAACACCGTCTCGGCGTCGGCGGGGAACCGGTTTTCCGGCTGCCCCAGCCGTTGCGCCAGTCCGTGGAGGACGTCGAGGTCGGACCGGACGCCGACCGGCGGGTCCAAGGCCTTGCGGCGCAGCAGGACGCGGCCTTCGAGGTTGGTGAGCGTGCCGTCCTCTTCGGCCCACTGCGTGACCGGCAGGACGACGTCGGCCATGGCGGCGGTCTCCGACAGCACGAAGTCGGCGACGACCAGGAAGTCCAGCGAGGCCAAGCGGTCCTGGACGCGCTGCGAGCGCGGCGCCGAGACGACCACGTTGCTGCCGAAGACCATCAGCGCCTTCGGGCCGTTCTCCTGGCCGAGCGCTTCGAGCAGTTCGGTGGCCGAGCGGCCGGGACCGGGCAGGCTTTCGGCGTCGACACCCCAGACACCGGCGACGTACTCGCGGGCGGCCGGGTCGTCGAGTTTGCGGTAGCCGGGCAGCTGGTCGGCCTTCTGGCCGTGCTCGCGCCCGCCCTGGCCATTGCCCTGGCCGGTGAGGCAACCGTAGCCGGACCCCTTGCGGCCGGGAAGGCCGAGGCTCAGCGCGAGGTTGATCCAGGCGCCGACGGTCGCGGTGCCGGTGGCGTGCTGCTCGGTCCCGCGGGCGGTGAGGACGTAGGCGTTGCGGGCGGCGGCGAGCTTTTCGGCGGCCAGGCGCATGTCGGCGGCCGAGACACCGGTGACGCGTTCGGCGCGCTCCGGCCACCAGCTCGCGGCGATCCGCCACATCTCGGCGAACCCGCTGGTCCGGTCGTCCACATAGGACTGATCGAGGTGCCCGCCTTCGACGACGGCGTGCAGGATTCCCAGCGCCAGCGCGAGATCCGTGCCCGGCGCGGGCGCCAGGTGCAGGCTGGCCAGCTCGGCGGTCGGGGTGCGCCGCGGGTCGACGACGATCAGGTCGGTGCCGCGCAGGTGCTGGGTGAACGGCGGCATCGTCTCGGCCGGGTTCGCCCCGGCGAGCAGCACGACGTCGGCGTTCTTGAGATCCGTGACGGGGAACGGCATCCCGCGGTCGGCCCCGAACGCCTTGATCCCGGCGGCGGCCGCCGAGGACATGCAGAACCGGCCGTTGTAGTCGATCTGCGAGGTGCCGAGCGCGACGCGGGCGAACTTGCCGAGCAGGTAGGCCTTTTCGTTGGTCAGCCCGCCGCCGCCGAAGATCGCGACACCGTCCGGACCGTGTTCACCCTGGATCTCGGCGAGCCTGCGGGCGACGTGGTCGAGGGCGAAGTCCCAGCTGACCGGCTCGAACGCCCCGTTCACGCGCAGCATCGGCGTGGTCAGGCGCTTCGGGCTCGTGAGGAGGGAGCCGGAGGTCCAGCCCTTCTGGCACAGGCCGCCGGCGTTGACGGGGAAGTCCCGCGGCGTGACGCGGGCGCCGTCGAGGCTCATCCCGCACTGCAGGGCGCAGTACGGGCAGTGGGTGTCGACCTGCGGCATCGGGCACCTCCTCGGCGTTTCGGGCTTGCCCTGACGCTAAGGAGGCCTTGTTAACCGGATTCGACCGAATGTTTCAGGCAGTTGACATTGCGGCGATGTTTCCGGCGCCCGCCCGGTGAGATCGCCGTCCATCTGCCGGGAGTCCGGAGGTCAGCGGCGCTTTGCCCGAGATGACCGGCGATCTTGCGACGTCGGTCACAAGCGGCCGCAGCCGTCCTGCTCGAACAGCCGCCGCTCGAACCACCACTGCCCGTCGTTGAGCGGATCGGGCAGCGTCGCCGCCGCGAACCGCCGGTCGATCCGGGACAGCGCGACGCCGACCAGCGCCCGGTCCCGGCGCGGCAACTCGTCCAGCACCCTGGCGAGCATCCAGCGGGTGCCGACGGGGATCGGCGATGGGATCGGTCGAGGCCGGCAGTATCAACCGGAACGGCGGCCGGGTGCCTTCCTCCCAGTCCTGGAGGTAGCCGGCAACGGAACCGGGCCGCAAACCGGCGGCTGCTTCGGCGAAGGCGAGCTGCCGCATGGCGCGGCGGGAGACGTGAGGGATCTTGACCGGCGGCGGGCCCGCGAATTCGAGTCGCCGGGCATGGCGCAGGCTTCCGGGGCGCCTACGCGGCATGGCCCTTTCGGTAAGTGGTCATGCAGCCATCATGCCGGAATCACAGGATTCCCGACACCTCGCGCGCCGCGGCACGCAGGCCGTCCAGCGAGGCCTGCGTCGACCTCGGGTTCAGCGCGTTCGACGCCAGCCGGAACAGCACCGCGCGCAGCAGGAGCTGGGGCCACTCCGGCAGGTGTGCCCAGCGTTCGAGCAGGTCACGGCCCGCGCCACCCCAGGCGAGCGCGTCGACCGCGACGATCGCCGCGCCGTACTCGCCCGGGCGGTAGTACGGCACGAAGTCGACGAGGCCGGGGCTGGAATCGCCGTCGAACAACAAGCCGGCCAGCAGCTCGCCGTGTGCCACCTGTGCAGGCAGGCGGATCGGGCGGCGGGCGCCGGTGAGGACCTCGAACCAGCGGCCGCCCTTCGTCTCTTCCAGGGGGACGTCGAGTTCCTCCCAGGCGACGCGGTCGGCGATCGCGTCGACGTCGGTGCGCGTGTCGAGGAAGTCCGGGCGGGGGAGGCCGACCGTCGCCCGGTGCAGTTTCACCGCCGCCAGCACCGACGCGTCGCCGCGGTGCTCCGGCGTCCCCGGGACGAACCGTGCCGCCGTCCAGCCGCCGACGATCCAGCGGCCGTCGGTGGACCGGACCGGCTTGCCGACCCGCAGTCCCGGCTCGCGGACGTAGTCGAGCGCGTGCGCGGTCCAGAGCGTCCGGGCCTTGTCGGTGACCGGCTTGAGCACGAGGTCGCCGCAGTGCCACGCCGTCGAGTCCGGCAGGCGTTCACCGCCGTCGGCGGGGCCGCCGAAGGCCGCGCAGACGTGCGCCGGAGGACGTTCGAGGGTTGACCGCACGAGGCGTGACGTTACCCGGCCGGGTGTTCCACGAATGAGAAGACGCGCTGCTCACGCACGGTTTCCCGGCCGGGAAAAACACACTGTCAGTAGGTCGGCAGGCTCGGGTCGATCTGCTTCGCCCAGGCGAGCACGCCGCCGCCGAGGTGCGTCGCGTCCTTGAAGCCGGCCGCGTGCAGGGCGGCGAGGGCCTCGGCGGACCGGGCACCCGACTTGCAGTGCAGGACGATCGGCTTGTCCTGCGGCAGCTCGGCCAGCGCCTCGCCCGAGAGGATCCGGTCCTTCGGGATCAGCGTCGCGCCCTTGATGTTGACGATCTCGTACTCGTGCGGCTCGCGGACGTCGATCAGGGCGAAGTTCTCGCCGCTGTCGAACTTGGCCTTGAGCTCCGCCGGGGTGATCGTGCTGCCGGACGCCGCCGAAGCAGCCTCGTCCGACACCACCCCGCAGAACGCCTCGTAGTCGATCAGCTCGGTGATCTTCGGCGTGTCCGGGTCCTTGCGGATCTTGACCTCGCGGTACTTCATCTCCAGCGCGTCGTAGCTGATCAGGCGGCCGAGCAGCGGCTCGCCGATGCCGGTGAGGAGCTTGATCGCCTCGGTCACCATGATCGAGCCGATGGACGCGCACAGCACGCCCAGCACGCCACCCTCGGCGCAGGAGGGGACCATGCCCGGGGGCGGCGGCTCCGGGTAGAGGTCGCGGTAGTTGAGGCCCTTGCCGTTCGGCGCGTCCTCCCAGAACACGCTGACCTGGCCCTCGAACCGGAAGATCGAGCCCCAGACGTACGGCTTGCCCAGCAGCACCGCGGCGTCGTTGACCAGGTAGCGCGTCGCGAAGTTGTCGGTGCCGTCGACGATCAGGTCGTACTGCCCGAAGATCTCCAGCGCGTTCGACGAGTCGAGGCGGTCGGTGTGCAGGTGCACCTTGACCAGCGGGTTGATCTCCGCGATCGACTCCTGCGCGGACGCGGCCTTGAGCTTGCCGACGTCGGACTGGCCGTGGATGACCTGGCGCTGCAGGTTCGACTCGTCCACGACGTCGAAGTCGACGATGCCGAGCGTGCCGACCCCGGCGGCGGCCAGGTACAGCAGCGCGGGGCTGCCGAGGCCGCCGCCGGGGTCGGCA
>NZ_MUMI01000269.1:17960-26197 GCF_002155975.1 Amycolatopsis kentuckyensis | reverse complement strand
TGACGTCGCGGGCGCCGTGCTGGCCGCGCTCGGCCTGCGCGAGAGCTCGCGCGGCGGCCCGCAGGACCCGGTCGAGCGGCTGGTCTCGGCGTTGCGGGACCGCCCGGTGCTGCTGGTGCTGGACAACTGCGAGCACGTCGTCGACGTGGCGGCCCGGCTGGCCGCGCGGCTGCTCGCCGCGTGCCCGGGGCTGCGGGTGCTGGCCACCAGCCGCGAGCCGCTCGGCATCACCGGCGAGCAGCTGGCGCCGGTGCCGCGGCTGGCCGTCCCGCCGCCCGGGACGTCCGCCGCGCAGGCCCGGGAGTTCGCGGCCGTCCGGCTGTTCGCCGAGCGCGCGGCCGCGAGCGATCCCGCGTTCGCGCTCGACGAGTCGACGATCGGCGACGTCCAGCACGTCTGCGCGGCCCTCGACGGCCTGCCGCTGGCCCTGGAGCTGGCGGCGGCCCGCGTCCGGACCCTCGAGCTCGGCGAAATCGCCGCCCGCCTCGACGACCGGTTCCGGCTCCTGGCCCGCGGCAGCCGGACGGCCGAGGCCCGGCACCGCTCGCTGCGCGGGGTCGTCGAGTGGAGCTGGGACCTGCTGACCGCCGAGGAACGGGCGCTGGCCAGGAGACTCGCGGTGTTCTCCGGCGGCGCGACCGCCGCGGCCGCCGCCGAGGTGTGCGGCGCGGACGCCGACCTGCTGCCGGAGCTGGCCGACAAGTCCCTGGTGGAGGCCGTCGGCGGACGGTTCCGGATGCTGGAGACGATCCGCGCGTTCGGCGGCGAGAAGCTCGCCGAAGCGGGCGAAGCGGAGACGTACCACCGCGCGCACGCCGAGTACTTCCTGCGGTTCGCGGCGGAAGCGGACCCGAAGCTGCGGACCGCCGAACAGCTGGAGTGGCTGGCGCGGATCGACGCCGACTACGACAACGTCCTGGCCGCGCTGCGCTGGTCGACCGAGCACGACGTCGTGACGGCGCTGCGGCTGGTGTCGCTGCTGGCGATGTACTGGTGGATGCGCGGGCGGCGGTTCGAGGGCGCCGGGCTGTCGCTGGCCGTGGTGTCGCGGTGCTCGCCCGAGGTGCGCGAGGAGTACGCCGAGGAGTTCCTGGTGTGCGTGCTCGGCGCGCTGGCCGGGCAGCCGCACGAGTCGCTGGAGCAGTACCTGCCGCTGGTCCGCCGGTACGCGACGAACGAGGACTGGGCGCCCCGCAACCCGATGCTGGTGATGCTGCTGGGGGTGGTGGTCGGCCCGCCGGGCGACGACGCCGAGCTGCTCGGCCGCGGCAAGAGCCTGCTGGCCGCGGGTGACGCGTGGGGCTGGGCGCTGCTGCCGATGGGCATGGGCCTGCGGTCGATGATGTCGGGCGACCTGGCGGGCGCCGAAGAAGGCCTGCGCGAGGGCGCGGCGCAGTTCCGCGCGCTGGGCGAGCGGTGGGGCCTGTCGATGGCGCTGGACCACCTGTCCCAGCTGCTGACCTGGCGGGGCGAGTACGCGGCCGCGTTGCCGCTGATGGACGAAGCGCTGGGCCTGATGCACGAGATCGGCGCGACGGACGACGTCGCGGATCTGATCGGCCGCCGCGCGTGGACGCACCTGCTGTCGGGCGAGCACGCCCGGGCCCGCGCGGACTACGAGCTGGCGGCGGCCACGGCCCGCCGTTCGGGCATGCCGGAATCCCGCGCGGCGGCGTTCGTCGGCTTGGCGAACCTGGCCCGGCTGTCGGGCGACCTGGCCGCGGCGCGGGAGCTGTGCGAGCGGGCGCTGGCGGAGTGCGCGGGAGGTTCGTTCGCGGCGGAGTCGGTCCGCGCGACGGCGTTGATCTCGCTGGGCCGGCTGGCGGCGGCGGAGGGCCGGGCGGCGGAGGCGGCCGAGCTGCACCGCTCGGCGTTGCTGATCGGACGGCAGTGGAACGCCGGTGACGTGGTGGCGTTCGCCTTGGAGGGGCTCGCGGGCGCGGCCCGGCCGGCCGAGGCGGCCGTGCTGCTGGGCGCGGCGGCCGCGGTGCGGGGCACGGCGATCGGCGGCGACCCCGACGTGTCCGCCGTCCGGGGGCGGCTGGTCGAGTCGCTGGGCGTCGACGGCTTCGAGCGGGCCTACCGGACGGGCCTCGGGATGACGGCCCAGAAGGCGCTGGAGCACATCAGCCGCTGACCAGCGGGACCGCGCGCCGGTCGCCCGACCGCACCATCGCCAGCAGCGGCTTCACCAGCACGCTCAGCGCCCGTGCCACCACCGGCCGGCCGTTCTCGCGGGCGATGTCCGGGCCGAAGCGGTCCATCAGCGCCACCAGGCCCGGCAACGTCCGCACGAACAGCGTCGCCTCCTCGATCAGGCCGTCGCCGTCCAACCGCAGCAGCGCGGCCTCCTCGATCGGCTCGCCGCCGATCCGCGCGGTGTAGACCACCACCCGGGTCCGCGCGTCGCCGGTGTCAGTGTGGAAGCGGATGTCCGTCAAGTGGCGGTACGCCACCGCGATCAGCGGCCGCAGCTGGGCGTGGCCGGTGAAGCGCACCCGGGACGTCAACGGCGAATGCAGCACCGCGTCCGGCGCGAACGCCGTCAGCGCCAGCTCGACGTCCCGCGTTTCCATGGCGCGGCGGTAGGTTTCCGTGCTCATCGTTCCCCCTTGATCAGTGCCGCGAGCCCGCGCCACAGCAGGTCGACCGTCAGCGCCACCACCTCGTCGCGCGGGATGTCGCGGTGGCGCCACCACCACGTCGCGATCGAGTTCAGTGCGCTCTTGCACGCCTCCGCCAGCACCTCGTCGGCCAGCGGACGCGGGATGCCGGACGTCAGGTCGAGCGGCACCCCGTGGAACAGCGAAGCCAGGTTGGCCGTGGCGCGGGCCTGGCCGTCGCGGTGCACGGCGGCGACCGCCGGGTCCGACGGCGCCTCCGCGAAGATCATCCGCCAGCCGCGCTCGTGCGTCTCGATCCAGCGGAAGATCGCCGAAACCCGGCCGCGCAGCAGGACCTCCGGATCGTCGGACACCGGCAGCGCGGCCCAGCCGGCCAGCAGTCCGTCCACTTCGGACTCCAGCAGCGCCGCGTACAGCTGCGCCTTCGCCGGGAAGTGGTCGTAGAGCACCGGCGTGCTGATCCCGGCGGCCGCCGCGACCTCGCGCATCCCGGCCGCGTCGTAGCCCGCCGAAGCGAACACTTCACCGGCCGCGGCGAGGATCCGCTCGCGCCGCGCTTCCCGCGTCAACCGCTTACCTGACATCGGTCAGGTACTGTACCTGACAGCCGTTAGGTAACGCCAGGAACACCACCGGCGAAGACTCGCGTAGCCTGATCGACCGTGCGCAACGTGGTAGTCGTCGGGGGCGGGATCGTCGGTCTGGCCGTGGCCTGGGAGCTGACCAGGCGCGGGCTGGACGTCACCGTCCTGGAGAAGGAATCCCGCTGGGCGGCACACCAGACCGGGCACAACTCGAACGTCGTGCACGCCGGGCTCTACTACAAGCCCGGGTCCTTCAAGGCGCGGATGTCCGTCGCCGGCAACCGGTCCATCGTGGACTTCGCGCGGCAGTACGGCGTGCCCGTCGAAGTGTGCGGCAAGCTCGTCGTCGCGACCCACGAGCGGGAAATCCCCGCGCTGAACACCCTCGCCGAACGGGCCGAGGCCAACGGCGTCCCGGCCAAGCAGATCTCACCCGCCGAAGCGCGCGAGTACGAGCCCGAAGTCGCCTGCGTCGCCGCGCTGCGCGTCGAATCCACCGGGATCATCGACTTCCCGGCGGTCTGCCACACGCTCGTCCGGCTGCTCGACGAAGCCGGTGTCGACCTGCGGCTGAACTCGCCCGCCCTGGCCATCCGGGCCGGGCGGGGCGGCGGCGTCGAGGTCGCGACCGGCGACGACGTCGTCCAGGCCGACGCGCTGGTGAACTGCGCCGGCCTGCACTCCGACCGCGTCGCGCGGCTGGCCGGGCTGACGCCATCGGCGAAGATCGTGCCGTTCCGCGGCGAGTACTACGAGCTCAAGCCGGACCGCCGGCACCTGGTCAAGGGCCTGATCTACCCCGTGCCGGACCCGACGCTGCCGTTCCTCGGCGTGCACCTCACGCGCATGCTCGACGGCAGCGTCCACGCCGGCCCGAACGCCGTGCTCGCGCTGCGCCGCGAGGGCTACCGCTGGGGCGACTTCTCCGCGAAGGACGTCGCCGAGGTCGCGGCCTTCCCCGGGGTCTGGCGGCTCGCGAAGAAGTACGCGTTCCCGACCGGGCTCGACGAGGTCCGCCGCTCGTTCTCGAAGAAGCGGTTCGCCGCGAGCCTCGCCCGGCTCGTCCCGGCGGTCACCGAGGACGACATCGTCCGCCACGGCTCCGGCGTGCGCGCCCAGGCGATGCGCCGCGACGGCTCGCTCGTGGACGACTTCCTCATCGAGACCGCGCGCGACCAGGTGCACGTCCTGAACGCGCCGTCGCCGGCCGCGACGAGCGCGCTGGAGATCGCGCGCCACATCGCGGACCAGGTTTCCGAGGGCTAGCCCGGCAGGTTCGCGGTCACCAGCGGCAGCCCCTGCTTCACCAGGTCGCAGGTCTTCGCGTCGTCGCCGATGAACCCGCTGACCACCTGCACCGACGACGTGTCGGTGATCGCCAGGGTCGCGCCGCAGGTGACCCGCAGCCCGCCCATGTTCGGGAACAGGCCCCACTTCTTGCCGCCGACGTCGACGGTTTCGGTCGGGGTGACACCCTTCGCCCCCGGCCAGTCCCCGACCGGCGTGCTCGGGCCGAACCAGACCTCGAACGCCTTCTGGCCGCCGTCGCCGTCGGTGTCGTCCCAGAGGCAGTACGACGCGTTCGGCACCGTGGACGAGGTGTCCTTCTCGCCGTCCGGGGAGATGTTCGCCAGCTGGGACACCTGGTCCGGCTTCAGCATCGCGCACGGGTCCGCCGACAGCAGCGGGCCGCCCGGCTCCGGTTTCGCCGACGTCGACGGCGTGACCGGCGGGGCGTCCTGCCCGCCCGGCAGGTGCGCCGCGGCCTGCGGGATCGCGAGTTTCGCCAGCTCGCACGACTTGTCGAGCTTGCCGGCCGAGACCCCGACGAAGGCGAACGACTTGGCGCCGAGCAGGGCGTAGAACGTGCAGTCGTCAGGCAGGATCGAGGCGTACTGCGTCCAGCTCAGCCCGCCGATCTGCTGCGGCTCGGACTTCTTGACGGCGCCGGCGATGTACTCGTTGAAGTCCATGTCCGTGGCCAGGCCGACGTCGAGGATGGCGGACGGCTCGACGTCGTCCTTCGAGTTCCACAGGCACATCGGCGGCTGGAGCCGATCCTTGTTCTCCTTGACGGACTTGCCGGGCGACTCGTAGCCGAGCGCGTCGACCTGCTCCGGGCTCAGCAACGAGCAGGCGTCGGCCGCCTTGGCGACCGGGCCCTGCCCCGGCACGGGCGACGCCGAGCCGCCGACCGTCACCGTGCAGCCGGTCACCACGGTCACGGCCGCGAGCGCGGCCGCGACCTGCCACTTCATCAGCATGGGTCCTCCCGTTCGGCCCGGACTGTACTGGGACGAACGGAGCAGCACCGCGGATCCACCCGATTCAGCGGGGCGTGAGGACTTCCTTGCCGCCGACGAACGGGCGCAGCGCCTCCGGCACGCGGACCGAGCCGTCCTCCTGCTGGTGGTTCTCGACGATCGCGACGATCCACCGGGTGGTGGCCAGCGTGCCGTTGAGCGTCGCGGCGATCTGCGGCTTGCCGTTCTCGTCCCGGTAGCGGATCGCCAGGCGGCGGGCCTGGAACGTCGTGCAGTTCGACGTCGAGGTCAGCTCGCGGTAGGTCTCCTGGGTCGGGATCCACGCCTCGCAGTCGAACTTGCGGTGCGCGGACGTGCCGAGGTCGCCGGTCGCGGTGTCGATCACCCGGTAGGGCACCTCGATCTTCGCGAGCATCTGCTCTTCCCAGCCGAGCAGCCGCTCGTGCTCCGCCTCGGCGTCCGCCGGCTTCGCGTAGACGAACATCTCGACCTTGTCGAACTGGTGGACGCGGATGATGCCGCGGGTGTCCTTGCCGTACGAGCCGGCCTCGCGCCGGTAGCAGGACGACCAGCCCGCGTAGCGGTTCGGGCCGTCGTTCAGGTCGAGGATCTCGTCGGCGTGGAAGCCGGCCAGCGGCACCTCCGACGTGCCGACGAGGTAGAGGTCGTCGTCCTCGAGGTGGTAGATCTCGCTCGAGTGCTGCCCGAGGAAGCCGGTGCCGGCCATGATCTCCGGGCGCACCAGCGACGGCGTGATCATCGGCGTGAAGCCGTTCTCGAGGGCCTGCGCGATGGCCATGTTGAGCAGGCCGAGCTGCAGCTGCGCGCCGACGCCGGTGAGGAAGTAGAACCGCGAGCCCGAGACCTTCGCGCCGCGTTCCATGTCGACGCCGCCGAGGCCTTCGAGCAGCTCGAGGTGGTCCTTCGGGGCGAAGCCGAGCTTCGTCGGCTCGCCGACGTGCTTGACGACGGTGAAGTCGTCCTCGCCGCCGACGGGGGCGTCCGGGTGCACGAGGTTCGGCACGGTCCGGAACAGCGTGTCGAACTCCCCCGAGGCGGTGTTCTGCTCCGCCTCGGCCGCCTTGACCTGCGCGGCGAGCTCCTTGGCCGTGGCCAGCAGCTGCTGCTTCTCCTCCGGCGGCGCTTTCGGGATCTGCTTGCCCAGGAGCTTCTGCTCGTTGCGCAGCTTGTCGGCGGCCGCGATCGAAGCCCGGCGCCGGGTGTCGAGGGAGAGCAGCTTGTCGACCACTCCCTCGTCTTCACCACGAGCGCGCTGCGACGCGCGCACGGCTTCCGGGTCATCGCGCAGAGTCCTGGGGTCAATCACGGGTCAGAGGGTAGTCCGTACAGACTGTGCGTCCCTACTGGGTTATCCCGACAGTCTGATCGTTGAAGCGCTGTTCACGGCGTCCTCATACTCCAGGGAAACCCTGAGGAGGCGCCCGATGACCGACGAGCTGCTGGCCCGGCACCGCGCAGTCATGCCGTCCTGGATGTCGCTGCTCTACGAAGAGCCGATCGAGATCGTGCACGCGCACGACCGCCGGATGACCGATTCCCAGGGGCGCACGTACCTGGACTTCTTCGCGGGGGTGCTGACCAACTCGATGGGCTACGACGTCGCCGAGATCGGCGACGCGGTGCGCAAGCAGCTCGACACGGGCATCCTGCACACCTCGACCCTCTACCTGATCCGTTCCCAGGTCGAGCTGGCCGAGCGGATCGCGGCGCTGTCCGGCATCCCGGACGCCAAGGTGTTCTTCACCAACTCGGGCAGCGAGGCCAACGACACGGCGCTGATGCTGGCCACGCAGTACCGCCGCAGCAACCAGGTGCTGGCGATGCGCAACTCGTACCACGGACGTTCGTTCGGAACGGTCGCGATCACGGGCAACCGCGGCTGGTCGGCATCGGCCCTGAGCCCGGTCAAGGTCAACTACGTCCACGGCGGCTACCGGTACCGAAGCCCGTTCCGCGACCTGTCCGACGCGGACTACATCGACGCGTGCGTGGCGGACCTGGTGGACGTCCTGAACACGGCAACGGCGGGCGACGTGGCCTGCCTGATCGCCGAGCCGATCCAGGGAGTGGGCGGCTTCAGCCTCCCCCCGGACGGCCTGTTCCGGGCGATGAAGGAGGTCCTCGACGAGTACGGGGTGCTGTTCATCTCGGACGAGGTCCAGACGGGCTGGGGAAGGACGGGCGAGCACTTCTGGGGCATCGAGGCCCACGGAGTGACCCCGGACATGATGACGTTCGCCAAGGGCCTCGGCAACGGCCTGGCGGTCGGCGGCGTGGTGGCCCGCGGAGACGTCCTGGACTGCTTCAAGGCCCAGTCGTTCTCGACATTCGGCGGCAACCCGGTATCGATGGCAGGCGCAACGGCGGTCTTGGACTACATCAAGGACCACAACCTCCAGGCGAACTGCGCGGCCCGGGGGGCGCAACTCCTGTCGGGCTTGCGGGCGGCGGAGTCCCCCCTGGTGGCCGAGGTCCGAGGCAAGGGACTGATGATCGGAGTGGAGCTGATCAAGCCGGGAACAACCGAGCCGAACATCCCGGCAGCAGCACGCATGCTGGAGGAGACGAAGAAGCGCGGATTGCTGATCGGAAAGGGAGGCCTCCACGGAAACGTCCTCCGCCTGGGCCCCCCAATGACCTTGACGGCGGACGAGGCCCAGGAAGGCCTGGAAATCCTGGTGGACGCACTGGCAGCAACAAACGCAGCACTGGCAACCTGACCAAAGAGGAGCGGGGTGGTCATC
>NZ_MUMI01000269.1:0-17939 GCF_002155975.1 Amycolatopsis kentuckyensis | reverse complement strand
ATGACCACCCAGCGGCCCACCTCGACAACGCGAGGGGACAGCGCGGGCCATCCCAGAGCCTGCCCGTCCGGCGAGGACAGTCTTTTGTTTTTCTGCCGTGGCGGACTGGTTCTGCCGCGGCAGAGGGGGTTCTTCTGCCGCGGCAGAACCACTCTGCCGTGATAGAGCGGATCCGACCTCCCCCGCCCCTCCGGGAGGAGTCTCAGTCGCCGCCCGGGTTTGTCAAGGCGGGAAAGCGTGCCTTGACAAACCCGGTCGTCGACTGAAGTGCAGGCTGGGACGAGGGGCGGGGGAGGCCTGGTGACGTCGATGGTCGGCTTGCTCCCCCGGCCGGCGGTTTGTCTGTGGCCTGTGGACAACTCCCGTGCAGGCACCCATTTCGTCGGTGCCCTCCGGTAGTGTCGAAATCGGGGGCTGCTCAGCTCATCCGCGGGTGAAGCGTGCCACTTGGTCGGCCAGCTCTTCGCCCTTGTCCTCCTGCAGGAAGTGTCCTGCTCCCGCGATCACCGGGTGCTCCAGGCCCTGTGCGCCCCTCATTGCGCTCCGCAGGATTGGGGCCATCCCTCCCGTTATCGGGTCGCCGTCGGAGAAGGCCACCAGGAATGGGATCTCCAGTTCCGTCAGCGTCTTCCACGCCGCCCGGTTCGCCTCCGATGCCGGGTCGTCCGGGCGGTAGGGCACCAGGCCGGGCATTGCCCGCGGTCCCGCCTTGTACGTCTCGTTCGGGAACGGTGCGTCGTACGCCGCCCTGATCTCGGGGGACAGCGTCGATCGGCAGCCCGCCTGTACCGAGCGGCCGATGTCCAGGACCGGGGCCTTCTGGATCGCCTCGCGGAACGAATGCCACACCTGCGGCATGTCGACGTCGCCGGTCGGCAGGCCCGTGTTCGATGCCACCACCCGGGCGAACCGGGATGGCTCCGCCGCCACCAGGCGCAGGCCGATCAGGCCACCCCAGTCCTGGCCGACCAGGGTCACGTCCCGCAGGTCCAGTGCGTCGAACGCGAAGCCGCTCATCCAGGCGACGTGCCGGGCGTACGAGTGGTCGGCCAGGTCGGCCGGCTTGTCCGAGCGGCCGAAGCCGACCAGGTCCGGCGCGATCGCCCGCAGGCCCGCCGCCGCCAGTACCGGCAGCATCTTGCGGTACAGGAACGACCAGCTCGGCTCTCCGTGCAGCAGGAGCACCACCGGGCCGTCCGCCGGGCCCGTCTCGACGTACCCCACTCTGATCCGGCCGCCGTGCGGATCCGCCAGCTCGGCGTAGCGGGGCTCGTACGAAAAATCGGGCAGGTCCGTGAACCGGTCGTCCGGTGTCCTCAGCAGGCGCACGATCCCACGCTAGTGGGAATGCTCAGGAGATGCCGACCGCCACCACGAGGCCCAGGCCGAGGTGCGCCGCCGCGACGACGATGCTCACCGGGGCGAACTTCTCGCTCTCGATGGTCGAGGCCACGTCGATGCGGGTCGCCCACTCCAGCAGCCGGACCCCGACCACCTGGACGACGATCCCGAGCAATCCGTAGACCAGCGACGTGATCAGGCCCTCGGTCAGGTCGCTCGCCGAGTTGAAGATCGCCACGACGACGATGAACGACATCGCGAGGAGCCCGGACGCGGTCACGATCACCGCGTTCGGCAGGCCCTGCGTCACCAGCTTCGACAGCTTGCCCGGCGTGGTCCAGTCGATCGCCCAGAAGCCGGCGAACATCAGCAGCAGGCCGATGACGCCGTACAGCAGGATCGCGCCGATCCCCCGCACGAGGTCGGAGCCGAACGTGTCGGACAGCGCAAGGGTCGAGGTCACGAGTTTTCTCCCGAAAGGTCAGCGATGGGGTGTTTTATCACGACTCGACGATGCGGTGTGGGACGAAGGCGGCACCGTCGTCGGTCACCAGGCCGCCCGTTTCGCGGATGCCCAGCCCGGCCGAGCTGTCGCCGACGATCCACGCGCCGAGCGCCGGCCGGTAGCCGTCGAACTCGGGCAGGGGGTCGAACGCCTGGTAGACGAAGCCTTCCGCGCCGTACACGCCGTCGGTCTGGGTTTCGTAGCCGGTCGCGACGATCTGGACGTTCGCGCCCTCACGGCCCAGCTTCGGCTTGCGGACGTACTCCGTCAGCAGGCCCGGGTCGTCGGCGAACGCGGGCAGCAGGTTCGGGTGGCCCGGGTAGTTCTCCCACAGGATCGCCAGCAGCGTCTTGTTGGAGAGGAGCATCTTCCAGAGCGGCTCGATCCACAGCGTCCGCGGCAGCGACTCGACGGCGTGGCGGCCGAACTCCTCGTCGACCACCCACTCCCACGGGTACAGCTTCAGCACGGTCGCCATCTGCGCCTCTTCGAGGTCGACGAACCGCTTGAGCACCGGGTCCCAGCCGATCTCCTCGATCGCCAGGCCCACCGTGTCGAGGCCGGCCTCGGCCGCCGTCTCCTGCAGGTACGCCGTGGTGACGTTGTCCTCACCGCTCGGATCGGCCGCCGACCAGGTGAAGTGCAGCTCGTTGGAGGGCAGCTTGTCCCGCAGGAAAGCCCACCGCTCGACGAGCTTCTCGTGGATCGAGTTCCACTGGTCGTCGTCCGGGAAGACGTCGGTCTTCCAGTGCCACTGCAGCAGCGACGCCTCCAGCAGCGTGGTCGGCGTGTCCGCGTTGTACTCGAGCAGCTTCGCCGGCGACTTGCCGTCGTAGCGCAGGTCGAACCGGCCGTAGACGTGCGGGTCCTGCCGCTTCCACGACTCGGCGATGTGCGGCCAGACCCACTCGGGGATGCCGAACCGCTGGTAGCCCTCGGTCGTCACGACGTTGTCGACGGCCTCCAGGCACATCGAGTGCAGCAGTTCGACGTCGGCCTCGACCGAGAGGACCTCGTCCATGTCGAAGACGTAGTGCACGGACTCGTCCCAGTACGGCCGCACCCGGCCGCTGGCGTCGCGGGCCGGCGTGCCGTAGACGAGCCCCTGCTCTTCGACGATCCGCTGCCAGTCGCGCCGCGGCTCCCGCCGGTCCCGGTACACCTACGATCCCCCGCTCTTGCCGCTGCCGCCGCTGCCGCTCTTGCCGCTGATGCCGAACCCGCCGCGCTGGACGGACTTGCCGGACTTCGTCGTGACGTTCGTGCGGGCCGACGGCGCGTCGTACGAGCCACCGGCCACCCGCTGGCCGACCACACCGGTGCCGCCGTAGTTGTAGCGGTAGCTGTTGTAGCCGCCGCCCGGGATCGGCAGGAACAGGAAGCCACCGCTGTGGTAGCCGCCGTGGCTGGTGACGTAGTTGTCGTCGCAGTAGTCGTCGTTCTGGACGACGACGCCGTCCTTGTCGGTGCAGACCGCCGTGACGTTCTCGGTCTTCGCCACCGTGTAGAACGTGGCGACCAGGCCGACGAGCCCGACCGTGACCCCGCTGCCGATCAGGATCTTGCGCCGCGTCGCCGCCTTGGCGTCGGCCTGGCGGGCCAGTTCCTCGTCGCGCTCCTCCTGGGCCAGCGCCTGCTGACGAGCCCGCTGCTCGGCCAGCGAAGGCTGGCGAGCCTGGGTGTTGTTCGGGTCCTGGAACCTCATCGAGCCGCGCTTCGGCGGCTCGGGGGGCGGCTGGTCCCCAGTATTGTTGTCCTGCGTCATGTGCGCTCCGTAATCACCGGCCACCGCGAAACCGTGACCACCCTAACCACCCGGACCGCGCACGTCATGCGCGGCGCGGGCATCATGGACTGCGATGTCTCCCAGCGCCGATCGGTTCCCCACCGCCACCCAGACATTGCGCACCCGCGTCGTGATGGGCGGGATCTTCGCGGGCGCGCTCATCGCGCTCGCGCTCAGCGTCGTGTTCTCGTGGAGCGACGGCATCACCGGCGGGTCCGGCGGCGGCGCCGGCAAGCTGTCCGCGGCGGCCCAGGAGGCGTTCCACTCCCCGCCCGGCAGCTGCCTGACCTGGGACAACCCGGACGCGAGCGACGCGCGCAAGGTGGCCTGCACCCAGCCGCACCTGTTCGAGGTGACCACGCTGGTGGACATCGGCCCCCAGTTCCCGGAGGGCGCGCCCGTCCCGTCGCTGGACCAGTGGCAGCAGATCGCGCAGCAGAAGTGCACCGCGGACGTGAAGCCGTACCTCGGGCACAAGCTCGACCCGTACGGCAAGCTCACGACGAACCTGCTCCGCCCGACGCCGTCGCAGTGGGAGGACGGCGACCGCCAGCTGCGGTGCGGCCTGCAGTGGGCGGGCCCCGGCGGCAAGCTGCTGCCGACGACCGGGCCGGCCAAGGACCAGGACCAGTCGCTGGTCTTCGAGCCGGGCACCTGCCTGGCGCTGCTCGGCAAGGGCGTCGGCGATCCGATCGACTGCACGAAGCCGCACTCGTACGAGATCGTCGCCACCCTCGACCTCAAGTCGAAGTTCAAGGAGGGCTACCCCTCCCAGGACGACCAGAAGGCCTGGCTCGACACCGAGTGCAACAAGGCGGCGGCCGACTACACCGGCGGCGCCGACCTCGACGCGAAGAAGCTGATCCTGACCTGGGACCTGCGGGAGCAGGAGAGCTGGGACACCGGCTCGAGCAAGGTCAACTGCAAGGTGGCGTCGGCGCTGCCCGACAAGAGCGGCCTGCAGGCAGTCACCGGCAGCATCAAGGCCGCTCCGGCCGGTGCGGACGGCGGCCAGCCCCAGGACGGCGGCCCGCCGTCGGACGGCGGCGGTGGCCCGGCCACCCCGAGCTCGGCCCCTCCGACGACGAAGCAGAACGGCTGATGGCCGTCGAGATGAGCCGGGCGCGGTTCGAAGAACTGGTCTCCGAAGCCCTGGACGAGGTGCCGCCCGAGTTCGCGCGCGCGATGGACAACGTCGTCGTGCTCGTCGAGGAGTTCAACGACGAGGCGCCGGACATCCTCGGGCTCTACCACGGCGTCGCGCTGACCGAGCGGACGTCGTCCTACGGCGGGGTGCTGCCCGACCGGATCTCGATCTACCGGCAGCCGATCCTCTCCATGTGCGAGGACGAGGACGAGGTCGTCGAGGAGGTCCTGATCACCGTCGTGCACGAGCTGGGCCACCACTTCGGCATCGACGACGCCCGGCTGCACGAGCTCGGCTGGGGTTGACCGCGCGCCAGTAGTGGCACTGTGACCACGATCGGGTGACGGCACCCTTATCCTGTTACCCGAAGTCATTGGGTGACTGCGAAAAGTGCCGGGGGCCCCGATGGACAACGCCCGAAGACTCACGTGGCTGCTGACGTCGAGCGCGGCGTCCCACCTGGGGGACGGCATCGGCAAGGTGGCCCTGCCCCTGCTGGCCACGACGCTGACCCGCGATCCGGTGCTCATCGCCGGCCTGTCCGCCACCCAGTTCCTGCCTTGGCTGCTGTTCGCCGCGGTCGCCGGCGCGCTGGTCGACCGGATCGACCGGCGGCGCGCGATGATCGTCGCGAACACCGCCCGGGCCGCCGCGGTCGGCGCGCTGGCCGTGCTCGTCGCCGCCGGCGGCATGACCATCTGGCTGATCTACCTGACCGCGCTGATCATCGGGACGGCCGAGACGATCGCGGACAGCGCGGCGAACGCGCTGATCCCGGCCGTCGTCGGCGACGGCTCGCTCGACGCGGCCAACAGCAAGCTGCAGGCCTGCGAGATCGTCGGGCAGACGTTCCTCGGCGGCCCGGTCGGCAGCCTGACGTTCGCCCTCTTCGCCGCCTTCCCGTTCATCCTCAACTCGGCCGGCTTCGCGATCGCGGCGGCGGTGCTGCTCGGGTTGGCGGGCACCTACCGCGCGAAGGCGGAGAAGCCGGTCGAGCCGGCGAAACTCCGCACCGAGCTCGCCGACGGCCTGCGCTGGCTGCGCAGGCACCCGCTGCTGCTGCGGCTGGTCGTCGTCGCCGGGCTGCTCAGCCTGGTCAGCGAGCTCGCGCAGGCACAGCTGGTGCTGTACGCGCTCGAGGACCTCCACCTGTCCGACGCGACCTTCGGGTTCTTCGCCTTCGTCGGCGGGATCGGCGGCCTGCTCGGCGCGGGTGTCGCCCCGCGGCTGGTGCGGGCGACCGGACGACTCCCGGTCGTCGCCGGCGGGATCGCCTGCTGCGGCCTCGGGTTCGGCGGGATGGGCCTGGTGCGCTCGCCGGTCGCGGGCGCGGCGCTGTTCGGGCTGTTCGCGGCGGCGGTGGTGGCGGTGAACGTCGTGCTCGCGACGGCCCGGCACACGCTCGTGCCCGGCGAACTGCTCGGCCGGGTGCTCGGGGTGTGGCGCACGGTCGTCTGGGGCGCGATCCCGCTCGGCGCGCTGCTGGGCGGCGTGCTGACCGAGCGGCTCGGCTCGGCCGCGCGGACGTTCGCCGTGTCCGGCGTGGCGATGCTGGTGATCGCCGCGTTCGCGTTCGGCGCGCTGCGGCGCTTCCCCCTCGGTGACAAATCGGACTCAGCCACGGCGCTGACGCACCACGACCCGGGTTTGTGAGCTGAAATAGCTCCTCACCCAGGTGGTGAGGAGGCAGTCATGCACACCGTGGACCCGGGGACCGGCACCGACGCCGATCCCGATTTCGCCGAGTCTTCGGAGGAGACCGAGGTCAAGCCACCGCCGCCGTCACGCCGGTTGCTCGTGCTGTCCGCGGTGGCCGGGTTCGTGCTGGGCGGCAGCGTGCTCGGGCTCCTGTGGGGGCTGTCCGGCGTGCACGCCGGCGCGCTCGAAGACGCCGTCGCGGCGTGCCAGGCGCTCGACCGCGTGGGCGAGCTGCCCGACACGAGCCGGGACGCGCAGCCGTCGCTGACCCCCGCCCTCAGCGGAGAGCGGCTGCACCGGATGGTGGCCGCCCGCGAGCTGTCCGCGGCCGCCTCCCAGCTGAACGCCAACTACCAGCCGCTGGCCGACCACATCGACGGCGTCAGCCGGATGGTGCTGAGCCTGCACTTCAACGACATCTCCGGCCAGCGGCACCTCACCGAGGCCAAGGAGATCTGCGGCCGCATTTAAGCGGGGTGGACGGTCTTCACGGCGAGCTGGTTGCCGGGGATCTTCGTGCTCGCGCACCCGGTGCCGTCACTCGGCACGAAGTTCGACGCGGTCTCCTGCGGCAGGTAGATGCGCAGGCCCTTGACCGGCGTCGGCTGGCAGGTGCCCGGGTCGAAGTTCTGCACGTTGACGAACTGGATGTCGGCGGCCGCGGTCTGGCCCGGGTTCAGCTTGACGGCGTTGCCCTTGGTGCCTTCGCGGAAGGCGTCCTTGCCGACCTGGTGCCCGTCCGCACCGGCCACGTAGGACACGCCGGGGAACCCCTGGATGGTGCAGGGCTTCGCGCTGGAGTTCGTGATGAGCAGCGGCCGGAACACCGAGCCGGCACCCGCGTCGCCCTGGCCGAGCGAGAGCTTGACGTCCCCGGACTTGCACAGCCCGTTGTCCGCGGGCTGGGCGACCGGCGGCGCGGCCGGCGTCGAAGTGGGGCTCGACGTGGCGGTGGTGACCGTGGTGGTGGCCGTCGGCGAGCTCGACGGCGTCGAGCTGCTCGCCGCGTTCGTGGTGCCGCCACCGCCGCAGGCGGAGAGCGCGAGGACGCCCGCCGAGGCCGCGACGACCGGGAACAACCGTGAAAGCTTCATGTCAATCGCCTCCCTGGTGTGGTGCTACTGGGTAGACGTACCGGGTCGCGGCCGGGTTGGCTGCTTTCGTAAATTCCCCACCAGACGTGTTCTAAACGTGACGGAATCACACTTTAGGGATCTTCAGAGCGGGGTGTCGACCCAGGTCAGGCACCGCCACCGGCCCTCCGGCTCAGCCACCAGCTCCACCAGGCCGGTGTTCGGGATCAACGCCGCGTTGGCGACGTCCGCGTGCACGTTCGGGGCCAGCCACTCGGCGGACAGCCGGATCGCGCCGCCGTGGCTGACCAGGGCGATCACGCCGTCCGGATCGGCCTGCTCGTGCTTGGCGCGCAGCCGGCCGACCGCGTCCAGCATCCGGGCGCGCACGCTCGTGCCGCTCTCGCCGCCGGGCAGCGACGGCGCCAGCTCGCCGAGCGTCCAGCGCCGGACCGTCTCCATGTAGGTCCGGATCGACGCGTGGTCCGTCGCCCCTTCGAGGTCACCCGCGACTACCTCGTGCACGCCGTCGACGACCTGCACGTCCATGGCGAACCGCGCGGCCAGCGGCGCCGCTGTCTGCTGGGCACGCGTCGCCTGGGACGCGTAGACGGCGACCAGCGGCTCCTCGGCCAGCCGCGCCGCGAGGGCGTCCGCCTGCCGACGGCCGAGGTCGGTCAGCGGCGGGCCGGGCAGGGCGGTGTCGAGCGCGCCGCGGACGTTCCCGTCGGTCTGCCCGTGGCGGATCAGCAGCAGCCTCACGCCTGGGCCCCCTTGCGCACCGCGTCGGCCCACGCGGCCGCGTCGACGAAGTCCTCGTTGGCGAAGCCGGTCTCGATCGTGGTGGGGGTGCCGTCGGCCCGCGGGTGCGAGCCGAGGAACCGCAGGTTGCGGCAGTGCCGGCGCAACGCCGTCAGCGCGTCGTGGACCCGCGGCTCGGCGACGTGGCCTTCGAAGTCGATGAAGAAGCGGTACTCGCCGAAGTTGTTGCGCGTCGGCCGGGCGTCGAGCCGGGTCAGGTTGATGCCGCGGCTGGCCAGCTCGGTCAGCAGCTCGGCGAGCGTGCCGGTGCGGTTCGCGGCCGCGGCCACGACGGACGTCCGGTCGGCCCCCGTCGGCTCCGGCAGCTCACCCGGCCGGCGGACCAGCAGGAACCGCGTCGCGGCGTCGGTGACGTCGGCGACTTCGGTGGCCAGGACCTCGAGGTGGTAGTGCTCGTTCGCGACCGGCGCGCAGACCGCCGCGTCGAAGTCGCCCTCCAGCACGCCGACCGCGGCGGCCGACGTCGACGACGACGCCACCGCGTGCACGCCCGGCAGGTTCGCGTCGAGCCATTCGCGGACCTGGGCCAGCGCGTGGGGGTGGCTGGCGACGGTCCGGATCTCCCCGCCACCGGGCCGGGTCAGCACGGTGAAGTGGACCGGCAGGATCGTCTCGGCGACGGCGACCAGCGGGGACGACTCGCTGAACCCGTCCAGCGTGGCCGGCACCACGCCTTCGACCGAGTTCTCGATGGGGACGCACGCCGCGTCCGCCTCGCCCTCGCGGACGGCGGTCATCGCGAGCCGGACGGTCTCGACCGGGATCAGTTCTTCGCCGGCGGCGAGCACCCGCGCGGCCTGTTCGGTGAAGGTCCCTCGGGGGCCGAAGTATGCGATCCGTGACACAGCACCCAGGCTACGGGGGCCGACCGTGGCGACATTCACTCGGACAGCCGGTACGGGAACCGGTTACGCCGGGTGGCATTTTTTGCGATGCTGAGGGCGTGACCGCCGAATCGGGCACGCACACCGGACGTGAGGGCGCCAAGCCGCCGCTCGCCCCTCGCGCCCCGGAACTGGTGCTGTGCGCCGTCGATGAACCACTCGCCGATGCCTGGACCGCCGCCGCGCAGAAGCTGGCCGGCCGGGTCCGGGTGCACCGCGGGTCGGTGCTCGACGTCGTCGCCCAGGCCGTGGTCAGCCCGGCCAACTCCTACGGCTGGATGCGCGGCGGCATCGACGCCGTCTACGCGCAGGCGTTCCCGGGTGTGGAGCAGAGCGTCCGCAGCGCCGTGCTGGCCTTCCACGGCGGTGAGCTGCCGATCGGCGACGCCGTCGTGGTGCCGACCGGCGAAGCCGAGCCGGCCTGGCTGATCAGCGCGCCGACCATGCGGGAGCCCGGCGAACGGCTGCCCGCCGACACCGTCCACCCGTACCTCGCCGCCCGCGCGGTGTTCCTGACCTGGCGCGACGGCCGGCTCGACCACGGCCCGGTGCGGGAGTTCGTGCACACGATCGCGATGCCGGGGCTCGGCACCGGCGTCGGCGGGATCGCCCCCGCGACCTGCGCCCGGCAAGTCGCCGCGGCGTGGGCCGAAGTCTTCGGAAATCGTGACGCTCGGTGATCAACCCCAGTTGGAGGGTGGACTACGTCACAGCGCTTTAACCGGCCGTAAGCCCTACCGTTAATCACGCAGGTGAACGTCCGCCAGTGCAGGCGACGGCCGGAGGAGTGTGCGATGACCCGGGTCCGCGAACTCAGCCCGTATGTCGAGCTGCACCGGGAACAATGGAAAGAACTGCGGAGCTCGACTCCGCTGCCGCTGACCGCGGCCGAGCTGCTGCGGCTGCGCGGCCTCGGCGAGCAGGTCGACCTGGCCGAGGTGGCCGACGTCTACCTGCCGCTGTCCCGCCTGATCAACCTCCAGGTCGCCGCGCGCCAGCGGCTCTACGAAGCGACGACGACGTTCCTCGGTGACGACTCCCGCGGCACGAAGGTCCCGTTCGTGATCGGCATCGCCGGGAGCGTGGCGGTCGGCAAGTCGACCACCGCCCGCATCCTGCGCACACTGCTCGCCCGCTGGCCGGACCACCCCCGCGTCGACCTGGTCACCACCGACGGCTTCCTGTACCCGCGCGCCGAGCTGATGCGGCGCGGGATCATGCACCGCAAGGGCTTCCCGGAGAGCTACGACCGCCGGGCGCTGCTGCGGTTCGTCACCGAGGTCAAGTCGGGCGCCGAGCGCGTCGCCGCGCCGGTGTACTCGCACCTGGCCTACGACATCCTGCCCGGCCAGGAGCAGGTGGTGCAGCGGCCGGACATCCTCATCGTCGAAGGCCTGAACGTGCTGCAGCCGGGGCCGCGGCTGATGGTGTCCGACCTCTTCGACTTTTCGATCTACGTCGACGCGCACACCGACGACATCCAGCGCTGGTACATCGAGCGGTTCCTCGAGCTGCGGCACACGGCGTTCGCGGACCCGGCGTCGCACTTCCACCACTTCGCCGGCCTGCCCGACGACGAGGCCCGCGCCGAAGCGCGCCACCTGTGGCACTCGATCAACGAGCCGAACCTGATGGAGAACATCAAGCCGACCCGGCCGCGGGCGACGCTGGTGCTGCGCAAGGACTGCGACCACACCATCAACCGGGTCCGGCTGCGCAAGCTCTGACCGGTCACGCGGCCCGTCACCCACATGCCGCGCATTCGGACGCTGAGCGAGTGGGCGGGCACGAATCGTTGCCGCCCCGCGACTCTCCGCGCCGGAAACCGGCCGTTCGGCCGAGGCGGGCCGTTCAGCCGTAACCGGTTGGCCGATACCCCCGGTCGCTTGTGAAAGCGACCCTGAAGGAGTCAGGAAAACGGCTCTGAGCTGGGGAGGAGGCCCACGATGTTCACGATGATCCTCACGTGGGTCGGTGCGGTGCTCGGTCTGGCCTTGCTGCTCGCGATGGCCGCCGGAACGTTCGTCGTCGACTTCGACGACCGGATCCAGGAGCGCCGGCGCAAGGCGAAGCCCGCGGAACCCGCGGGCCCCCTCCCCTAGCGGTCAGAGCGCGGCCAGCGCCTCCAGGTAGGCGTCGGCGTCGTATTCGAGGTTTTCCGCGTCGATGAGGCTGTTTTCCAGCGCGTCGATCAGCTGCTCGAAGATTTCGTCGCGGTCGAGCTCGCCCTCCTGCAGGCGCTCGGCGGCCCGCCAAGCCTCGGCGGGCTCGTTGTCCCACAGCTGGTCGACGATCGTCGCGCGCAGGATCAGCCGCTGCTCTTCCTCGTCCTCGTCGGCCTCGGCGATCACGAGCGCGCGGCGCTGGTCGGGGTCGGTCGGGTCGAGGTCGACCTCTTCCTCCTCGATCTCCGTGGTCAGCGACGGCACGGCGAACATCCGGCGCTCCAGCGCGTCGGCCAGTTCGGTCGGCGACAGGTCGGCGGTGTCGGCGAAGTAGCGCTCCAGCGGGGAGTCGTCATCGTCGGCGTACTCGCTGAGGTAGTCCGCGACGGCTTCGTCGAGGGCGGCGATCGCGGTCTCGGTCAGGTGCGCCCGCTCGCCCGTCCACTGCACCCAGGCCAGCACGACCGGCTCGACGGCGTCCTCGTGGTCGGCGTCGAGCTCGTACTCCTCGCCGAGCAGCCCTTCGAGGAACCGCGCGATCTTCTCCGGCCCGACGCGCAGCGGGTTGCCCGGGTCGGTGCGCAGGCCGTGCTCCAGCAGCAGGCCGCCGAGCACGCGGGCGGCGTCGGCGTCCTCACCGCTCGCCGCGACGAACTGCTCGACGACGGCGGCGCGCTCGGTCTCGGACCACTCGGCCACCTCGGGCACGAGCGCCGGCTCCGGCAGCGCGCGGCACCAGGTGAGCGCGACCGCGTGGAAGCGCGCGTAGTCCTCGCTGACGTCGGCCTCGTCGAGGTGGTCGGTGGCGGCGAGGCCGTCCGCGATCAGGCGGTGGGCTTCGGCGGGGTCGACGGCCTCGAAGACGACCAGTTCCGGGTCGGCGTCGGACTGCTCCCGCATCTCGGCGAGAACATCGGCGGGCTGGTCGATCACGACGAGGTCCCGCACCCGGCCGGCCTCGGTGAAGTCGAGCAGCGCGAGCAGGCCGTACGCCTGGTCGCCGTGGGAGAAGACGCAGAGCAGGGACGACTCGTCGCCGTAGACGTCCCCGGTCCGCCAGCACTCGCCGGCGGTGACCTGGCCCAGCCCGGCGGCGAAGGTGGGCTCGGGGATGCCGCGGCCGAGGACGACCTGCAGCCCGGCGTCGGCGGCCTTGCGCTCGACGTCGGTCTCGGCGACGACCTTCAGCGCGGCCAGCAGCGCGGCGGCGCCGGGGGTGATCTTGCGCTGCGCGAAAGCGATGAGCTCCAGGCCGAGCGGCTCTTCGCCGTCCTCGACGGGCAGGTCGCGGAACTGGCCGAGCACCTCGGAGGCGAGCAGTTCGACGTCGACCGGCGCGGGGTCGGCACCCAGCGCCGAAAAGTCGTTCAGGACGTCCTTGAACAAGCCGGTCACACTGTGCGTGACGGGCTGCGGCTGCCTCTTGCGGGCGCGACTGACCGGGCTCATGGCCTCATGCTTTCACTTCACCGCGAGCGGGTCGCGGTGGCCCTGGCGCGGGTCCCGCCGCATGCTCGACGGGGAGGCGCCGAGCCGGAGGGCGGAACTGGGCCACCGCGACGCCTTGGCGCGCTCACGATGTCCCGGTGCACGTGTATCACCGGTTCTCCCGGGTCAACGAGGGCTGCGCGGGGAGGTTACGGGTTTCGGCATGGCGATCCTGGCGGCCCGGATTTCCGTGATCAGCCGGGTTTTCCGCCGGTGGTTTTCCACCAGCGCGGCCAGGTAAGCGGTGAATTCGTCCGGTGTCCCGGCGCGCTTGTGCAAGGTGCGCAACAGCTTCAGCCGGCGGGCGGCTTCCTGGTAGGCCTGCGGGTCCTTGCGCTCGATCAACTCGTCGACGTGGTCGCGGAAGACCGGGATCGTCTCGGCCGGGTGCTCGGCCGCCCGCTGTTCCGCCAGTTCGAGCTTGAGCTCCGCGGACGCGCCGAACCGGACACAAGCTCGCCAGGCTTCGTCGGGACGGCCGTCGTCGAGCAGGACGCGGACGAGCTCGTCGGCCTGCTCGATGCCCTCGGCGGCACGTTCGCGCAGGCGAGCGAGCGCTTCCCGGCGCTGGACCGTCCACTTCCCGTCGTGGGTCGCGGCCTCGCGCAGGGCCGCGAACGTCTCGGCACCCGGCTTGGCGTCGAAGTCCTTGCGCCGGCGGGAGGTTGCGCTTTCCGGCTCCGGTGCCGGCGGCTGCTTGTCGTGGGTGAGCGCGCGGGCGGCGTGCGCGATGGCCTCGCTGTGGCGCCCGGCGGCCCGCAGCACCCGGACGATCTTGAGGCTGACGTCCACGCGCGGCGGCTTGGCCGACAGGATCGCCACCAGCTCGTCGACGTCGCCGAGCACCTCGGCCAGCTGCTCCCGCAGCCGTTCGGCCACGTCGCGGCGGTGGCCCGGCCCGTTCGCCGCGAGCACGTCGTCCACAGTGGACTTGATCCGCTTGAGCCCCGGCTCGCCGAGCGCGGTCGCGAACTCGGCGAGGTCGATCACCGGGCGGCCGGGGCCGTCGAACTCGACCTCGAGGATCCAGTCGGCCAGCTTCTCCGGGTCCGGCGGCCGGGCGGCGCACGCGCGGGCGTACAGCTCCACGGCCCGGTCCAGCCGGTCGGCGAGGTCACCGGCGTGGTCGCCGGACTGCTCCAGCACCTCGCTGATGTCGTCGACCGTGCGCCGGGCCAGCGGGGCCAGGTCGGCGCGGCTGCCGGCGTCGAGCATCCGCTGCAGCGTGTCGAGGACCGCGCCGATCTTCGCGGTGTACTCGACGTTCCCGTCGGTGACCGCGGTGTCCAGCAGCCGGTGCGCCTCGCTGACGTCACCGGATTGGGTGGCGGCGCGCAGTTCGAGCGAGTGCCGCAGCTCGGGATCGCGCTCGGCTTGGGCGTGGAGCAGGTCCGCCAGCGTCTCCGCGTCCAAAGTGCGCAGGTAGGGGCGGAGATCCGAGGGGGGACTCACGCGCACCAGTCTGCCCGAAGGCCGTCGGCACGCGTGTGGGCCAACCGCGTGCTCTTTTCGGAGTAATCAGTGACCATGAGTGAGCTTCTCACTGGCGGCGCAAGTCGTCGAACACGGCTTTCAGCGGCCAGGGATCCGGCAGGCCCGGCCTTCGTGACCGTGCGTGGCGGGGTCGCGGGATGGCCGGGTGGGCGGTCGGCACCATGATCGGGACGACCGGCACCGGAACCCGCGCCACGAGCCGCCGGACCACCACCATCAGCAGCCCGGCGAACAGCAGGAGCGCCGTCCCCGCCGCGAGGGCACCGGCGAGGGTGCGGCGGCCGTCGTCGAGCGTCAGCTGCACGGCGTACTGGCTCTGCTGCGTGTACAGCAGGCCGAGCTGGGCGGACACGGCGTAGGCGGCGTTCCGCCACGTGGGCTCCGGGACCGGAAGAGGTTCGGCGGCGGTGAAAGCGTTCTCGGCGGCCGCCAGCCTGCTCCATTCGGCGCTACGCGTAAGCGATTCGTACGCCATCCGGCCACTCTCGGTGAGCTGCGGGACGACCCGGGCCAGGTCGGCCCGGTAGGAGGCGACGGCGGAGGTGAACGACCCCCGCGTCACGTTGTCCAGCCCGGCCAGGGCGAGGGAATCGGAGCGATCCATGCCCTCGGCGACGGAAAGCAGCTCGACGGCGGTCGCCTGCTGGTAGGCGGACTCGGCGTCCGGGGCGTGGCGCGCGTAGTCGCGCAGGCCGGCGATGGCGGACTCGATCCGCTGGGTGTACGTCGCGTACGCGGCGCTGCGCTGTTCGGGCGCGGCCATCGCCGCGCTCCGCTCGGCTTGCAACGCGACCACCGCGCGGGCCGTCCGATCCGCGGCGGCCGCCGTCTCCACGGCCATGTCCCGGGTCCGAACCGCTTGGTGGATCAGGAGAATCGCGATCACGACAGCCACGGCGACGAGCGCGCCGCCGGGGATGAACGCGATGCCCAGCATGCGGCCGCGGACGGATCGCAGGTACTTCAAGACGTTCCCTTCCCAGCCTTGGTCCCCGCAACAATCCCGACGAAGTTCAACCTATTGAGTGAGAGATTCACCGGTCAACGCCAGTCCGCCATACGGCCGTTAGCGCACCGTGACCGCCGGGATAATCAACCGGTGAACTTCGACGACGTGACCCAGCGCCTGCGCGGCTTCGCGGCGGCCCGCGCCTGGGAGCCCTACCACACCCCGAAGAACCTCGTGATGGCCCTTTCCGGCGAGGTCGGCGAGCTGACCTCGCTGTTCCAGTGGCTCACGCCCGAGGAGTCCGACGCGTGGCGCGCGGATCCGGCGCTGGAGGGGAAGGTGCTCGACGAGATCGCGGACGTCACGCTGTACCTGCTGCAGCTGGCCGACCGCCTCGGCGTCGACCTGGCCGCGGCGGCCCACGCGAAGATCGACCGCAACGAGGTCCGGTTCCCCCCGCCCGCCTAGCCCCAGAACACCCCGCCGGGGTCGCGGTCGATCTCGGCGAGCAGCGCGGGCGGCGTGCTGGCGACCGGCCCGTCCGGGTGGCTCAGCCACTGCCCGTCCCGATCGGCCCACCACACCGACCAGATGCCGAACTCGTCGAACCGCAGCTGCGCGATCTCCTGCTCGCTCCAGTCGGGCCCGGCCTGCGGCGCGCGGCGTTCGACGATGGTGACCGCGCGGCCCCGCGTCCGGCACTCGACCCGGACCCGGTCCTGGAGGTGCTCGGGGACGCGCTGCGCGCACCACCGTTCGATCTGCCGCAGCGCGAGCTCCGGAATTGCCATGAGTCCAGTGAACCGGACCGGCTCAGCCGGCGCGCAGGTGGGCGAGCACGGCGGCGTAGGTGTCCCGGGCCGAGCACCCGTCGGTCCGCACGACGGCGCAGCTCGGCCGCTGCGGCAGGTAGGCGGTGAGCTGGTCGTGGATCCGCTCGACGACGGCGGTGCCCCCGCGTTCCCGGAGGACGTCGTCGATGCCCCTGGTCGCCGCGTCGCCGGTCGCGGCCCGCTCGACGAACCGCCCGCAGGCGACGGATTTTTCGGCGGTGAGCAGGATTTCCCGGTATTCGGCCCGGCACTTCTCCGCCGCGGCCTCGAACGGCCGGACGTCGACGACCCGGGTGGCGAGCTGCGGCATGACGACGTCGTGCCCGGTCCGCAGGTGCGTCTCGGCCATGGCGAGCGCGAGCAGCTGCGCGGCCTTGAAGGTCTCGAAGAAGGTGTCCCGCCAGCCCCCGATCAGGCAGACGACCCGGTCGGTGTCGAGGTTCAGCACGCCGGGGTGCTGCTCGGCGTAGGCCTGCGCGATCGTGGACTTCCCGATCCCGGACGGCCCGTTCAGGTGGATCAGTCGTGGCACCGCACCGAGGCTAGCGCGCCGCGGGCTCGGCGAGCCACCAGCCGCCGAGCAGGGCACCCACCCCGAACAGGGCGAAGAAGATCCCGGCGCCCACCGGCGTTCCCCCGAACATCGCGACGACGACGAAGAACATCAGCAGCAGTCCGAGCCCCATCAGGATCCGCCCGCCGACGAGCTTCGACGGCACGGCGGACGCCACGGCCGGCCGGGCGGGCGGCGGTTCGAACCCGAGCGCGACCGGTGCGGCGCCGACGTCGAGCAGGACGGCACCCAGCTCGGCGGCCCGCGTCAGCCGGGGCTCGTCGGCGGGCACGGTCTCGTCGGCCACCAGGTGGGTGACGCTCGCGGTCAGCTTCTTGGCCAGCTGGACGCCCTCGGCGAGAACGCGGGCCCGCAGCCGGTCCGCCGCCACGCCGGTGCCGAGCACCAGCACCCGGGTCGGTTTCCCGCCGGCGGCGGGCCGCAGGTCACCGGCACCGGGGACACCGAGCGCGGTCGCCACCTGCCGCAGCTCGCGCGCTTCCGTCGCGGTCACGACGCCGTCCCGTTCCGCGATCTCCCGCAGCGCGGTCACGAGCTGTTCGTGCGTCGACCGGACCTGCGCTTCGGACAACCCGGCCTCGCTCGCCGACGCGGCCAACGCCGTCACCTCATCGGGCGTCAGGTGCTGATCGGCGACGACTCCGGCGAGCAGGTCCAGGTAGACGTTCCCGGCCCCGCCGTCGGGGATGCGCTCGACGGCCTCGGCCATCCACCCCGGCTCCGCGGGAATCTCCTCGGCGCGGGGAAGCAGCCGGCCGCCGGCGAACCGCGGCAGGGCGGGGAAGACCGGCGGAGCCGCGAACGTGCGGCCGTACCGCCCGAACAGGACGGTCGCCAGCCGCGCGATCGCCCGCGCTCCCGACAACGCCGAAGGCCCGGTGGGCACCCCGAGCGCGTGCGCCACGGTGGCCGTCCGGTAGTTGGGCAGCCGCAGCACCGACCGGGCGGCCGCCGTCGTCGAAACGCCCGGCAGGACGGGCATCCGGACGCCGAGGGCACCGATCTCGCGGTCGAGGAAGGCCCCGGCGAAGGCGGGGTCGGGCGCCACGATCACGCTGCCGGCGCAGAGGTCGAGCAGCGGGCCCAGCACCTCGCCGAACGACGGCGCGCCGTCGAGTTCGCCCCGCGTGATGCCGTGCACGAGGGCCGGGCCGAGCGGCACCCCGGGCCCGGGGTCCAC
>NZ_MUMI01000268.1 GCF_002155975.1 Amycolatopsis kentuckyensis | reverse complement strand
AGGGCCACCTGGGCGCCGGGGCCGACGCCGACGTCGTCGTTCTCGACCCGGACCGCATCACCGACACCGCCACCTACGCCGACCCCACCCGGCCTTCGCGAGGTGTCCGGCACCTGTACGTCGCCGGAGTTCCGGTGGTCCGGGACGGAAACCTGGACGCGGAAGCGCTGCCCGGCAAGCCGTTGCGGGGTGAGCCGCGGTGATCGACGACATCGGGACGCTCGTCCGGTGCGAGTCGCCTTCGGCCGACCACGATGCCGTCGCGCGCAGCGCCGAGGTCGTCGCCGGGATCGGCCGCCGCCTGCTCGGCGCCGAGCCCGAACGGATCGTCACCGGCGGCTGCACGCACCTGCGCTGGCGGTTCGGCGACGGCGAGCCGCGGGTCCTGCTGCTCGGCCACCACGACACCGTGTGGCCGCTGGGCTCCCTGCGCACCCACCCCTTCACCATCGAAGACGGGATCCTGCGCGGACCCGGCTGCTTCGACATGAAGGCCGGGGTCGTGATGGCCCTGCACGCCGCCGCCGCGCTGACCGACCGCGACGGCCTCTCGATCCTCGTCACCGGCGACGAAGAAATCGGCTCGCCGCTGTCCCGCACCTTGATCGAAGAGGAAGCCAAGAGCTGCGACGCGGTCTTCGTGCTCGAAGCCTCGGCCGACGGCGGCGCGCTGAAGACGCGCCGCAAAGGCGTTTCCCTGTACCGCGTCGAGGTCGAAGGCCGCGCCGCGCACGCCGGGCTCGAACCGGAAAAGGGCGTCAACGCGGGGATCGAGCTCGCCCACCAGATCCTCGCGATCGCCGCGCTCGCCGACGCGGACCTGGGCACCACCGTCGTGCCGACCGCGCTGACGGCCGGGACCACGACGAACACCGTGCCCGCCAAGGCGAGCGTCGCCGTCGACGTGCGGGTGTGGGACGCGGCCGAACAAGAGCGCGTCGACCGCGCCATCAGAAGCCTCGCACCGGTGCACGAAGAGGCCCGGATCCGCATCGTCGGCGGCATCAACCGCGCGCCGCTGGACGCGGGAGCGTCTTCGGAGCTGTTCGTGCTCGCGAACGAACTCGCGGCCGGGACACTCACCCAGGCCTCGGTCGGCGGTGCTTCGGACGGCAATTTCACCGCGGGACTGGGCATCCCGACGCTCGACGGCCTCGGCGCGGTCGGCGGGGGCGCGCACGCCGACGACGAACACGTCGTCGTCGCGGAGCTGCCCCGGCGGACCGCGCTGCTCACCGCGCTCACCGAAACCGTGCTGAGGCGGCGGAGTTCGTCCGCGCCGACGAACACCCACCGAGAATCCCGTACGGGACAACGGTGACCGGCGGCGACCGTCCGGAAAGGATGGTGGGCGTGACAGAAGTCGTGACGAACACAGCCCCGCCGCTGCGGGACGAGGCCACCGCCGCGGCGGCCGGCGCCGCCCTCGCCTCGGGCGTCCGGATCCGGACCCTGGCCGAGGTCCCCGACCTGGCCGCGGTGTCCCGGCTCTTCGAATCGATCTGGCGGCCCGCACCCGGCAACCCCCTGGTCACGGCCGAACTGCTGCGGGCCATGGTGTCGGCGGGCAACTACGTGGCCGGCGCGTTCGACGGGCCGGGACTGCTCGGCGCCTGCTTCGGGTTCTTCGGCGAACCCGCGAAGGGAGGACTGCACAGCCACATCGCCGGGGTCGCCACGGCCGGGCACGGCCGCGGCATCGGCTTCGCGCTCAAACTGCACCAGCGCGCCTGGGCCCTGCGCCAGGGCGTCGCGGAGATCTCCTGGACGTTCGACCCGCTGGTGCGCCGCAACGCCCACTTCAACCTGACCAAGCTCGCCGCCCGCCCGGCCCGCTACCTGCCGGACTTCTACGGCCCGATGCAGGACGGCATCAACGGCACCGGCGACTCCGACCGCCTCATGGTCACCTGGGACCTGGCGAGCCCGTCCGTGCGGACGGCCGCCGCCGGCCGGCCGGACCGGGTGGACGCGACGGCCTTGCGGGCCGGGGGAGCCGCGGTCGCGCTTTCGGCCGGCCCGGACGCCCGCCCGGTCACCGGTGCCGCGGACGCGCCGGTGGTGCTGGTCGCCGTCCCGCCGGACATCGAGGCGCTCCGGCGGACCGACCCGGACCTGGGCCGGGCCTGGCGGGCCGCGCTGCGGGAGGTGCTCGGCGGCCTGCTCGCCGGGGGTGCCTCGGTCACCGGATTCGATCGTGCCGGCTGGTACGTGCTGACCAAGGAGTCTCAGTGAAGCTCACCGGTGTGGAACTCCTCCGCGTGCGGATGCCCCTGGTGGCCCCGTTCCGGACGTCGTTCGGGACGCAGGCCGACCGCGAACTGCTGCTCCTGCGGGCGGTGACGTCCGAAGGCGAAGGCTGGGGCGAGTGCGGGGCGATGGCCGGCCCGCTCTACTCCTCGGAGTACATCGACGGCGTCGAGCACGTGGTGCAGGCCTTCCTCGTGCCCGCGCTCCTCGCCGCCGGAGAGCTGACGGCGAACCGGGTCGCGCCGCTGCTGGCGAAGGTCAAGGGCCACCGGATGGCCAAGGCCGCGCTGGAAATGGCCGTGCTCGACGCCGAGCTGCGAGCGCACGGCCTGTCCTTCGGCACGGCGCTCGGGTCCACATCGGACTCCGTGCCGTGCGGGGTGTCGGTCGGGATCATGGACTCGATCCCGCAGCTCCTGGACGTCGTCGGCGGCTACCTCGATGCCGGGTACCTGCGCATCAAGCTGAAGATCGAACCCGGCTGGGACGTCGAGCCGGTGCGCGCGGTCCGCGAGCGCTTCGGCGACGTCCTGCTGCAGGTCGACGCAAACACGGCGTACACGCTCTCGGACGTCCCGCAGCTGCAACGCCTCGATCCGTTCGGGCTGCTGCTGATCGAGCAGCCCCTGGAAGAGGAGGACGTGCTCGGCCACGCCGAGCTCGCCCGGCACCTCCGGACGCCGATCTGCCTGGACGAGACCATCGTGTCGGCCCGGTCGGCCGCCGCCGCGATCACGCTCGGCGCCTGCCGGATCGTCAACATCAAGCCCAGCCGGGTCGGCGGCTACCTGGAGGCCCGGCGGGTGCACGACGTCTGCGTCGCGCACGGCGTCCCGGTCTGGTGCGGCGGAATGCTCGAAACCGGACTGGGCCGGGCCGCCAACGTCGCGCTGGCGTCGCTGCCCGGGTTCACCCTGCCCGGCGACACCTCGGCGTCGGACCGGTTCTACCGCACCGACATCACCGAGCCGTTCGTGCTCGAAGCCGGACGGCTGCCGGTGCCGTCCGGGCCCGGTCTCGGCGTCACCCCGATCCCCGGGCGGCTGGCCGAGGTGACCACCGCGAAGTCCTGGCTCGCCTAGCGAAACGAGAGGTCCCCATGTCGAAACTCCCCGAACTCTCCGCCTGGCTGCACACCCGGCTCCCCGCCCTGCTGGCCGAGCACGACGTGCCCGGCGCGGCCGTCGCCGTGTACGCCGGCGGCGAGATCGTCGACCACGCCGCCGGGGTGCTCAACAAGGCCACCGGTGTCGAAGCCGACGCCGACTCGCTGTTCCAGATCGGCTCGATCACCAAGGTCTGGACGGCCACCCTCGTGCTGCAGCTCGTCGACGACGGCGGGCTCGACCTCGACCAGCCGGTCCGGAAGTACCTGCCGGAATTCGTGCTCGGCGACGCGGCCGCGGCCGCGCGGATCACCGTCCGGCAGCTGCTGTGCCACACCGCCGGGTTCGAAGGCGACATCTTCACCGACACCGGCCGCGGCGCCGACTGCATCGAGAAGTACGTCGCGACGCTCGGCGACGTCCCCCAGCTGTTCGAGCCCGGCGAGATGTTCTCCTACAACAACGCCGCCTACTGCGTGCTCGGCCGGCTCGTGGAAGTGCTGCGCGGCAAGACCTACGACGAGTGCCTCCAGGACCACCTGTTCACGCCGCTCGGCCTGACGCACGCGGCGCCGAGCCCGTACGAGGCGATCCGGTTCCGCGCCGCGCTCGGGCACCTGACGCCCTCGCCCGGCGCCGCCCCGGAACCCGCGGGCACCTGGGCGCTGGCGCCGTCCAACGCCCCGGCCGGCTCGATGCTCGCGATGCGCCCGCGGGACCTCGTCACGTTCGCCGCCATGCACCTGCGGGACGGCGAGGGCCCCGACGGCACCCGCATGCTCGGCGCGGACAGCGCCCGCGCGATGCGGGAACGCCTGGTGGAGCTGCCCGAGCTCGGCCTCTTCGGCGACGCGTGGGGGCTCGGCTGGTCGCTGTTCGACGCGCCGGGCGGAGTGGTCGTCGGCCACGACGGCGGCACGATCGGCCAGTCCGCGTTCCTGCGCGTGGCGCCGGAGCACGACGTCGCGGTGGCCCTGCTGACCAACGGCGGCGACCCGATCGCCGTCTACACCGAGGTCCTCGGGCACGTCCTGCGCGAGCTGACCGGCATCGAACTGGCCGTGCCGCCGGTGCCGGACCCGGCCGCGCCACGCGTCGACGCCTCGCGGTACGTCGGCGAGTACTCCTCGTCGGTGGCCGACATCGTGGTCAGCCAGGACGACGACGGCCGGGTCTGGGTCGAGCGCGTCCCGAAGGGGATCCTCGCGGAGCTGGCCAAGCCGGACAAGACCGAGCTGGTCGCGCTGAACGGCGACACGCTCATCCTGGCCGAGCCGATGCAGGGCATGTACGTCCCGCACGCCTTCGTCGGCGACGACGGCACCGGGCGCGCGCTGTACCTGCACACCGGCCGCGCCGACCGGCGGGTCGACGCGTGAGCGCGGTCGAGGCGGAGATCGCCGAAGTCTTCGCGGACGCGGGCGCGCGCGGGTTCCTGCACGCGCGGGAGATCGGCGGCGGCCCTTCGGTGGCCGTCGGCGCGGACGATCCGGTGGTGCTGGCGTCGGTGTTCAAGATCCTGGTCGCCGTCGCCTACGCGCGGGAAGCCGCCGCGGGACGGCTGGACGAGACCGCCCGCACCCGCGTCGGGCCGCGCTACCGCATCGGCGGCATCGGCACCGCGGGCTGCGCCGACGACGTCGAGATGAGCTGGCGCGACCTCGCGCTGGTCATGCTGACGATGAGCGACAACGCCGCCACCGACGTCGTCTACCACCGGATCGGGGCGGCGGCCGTCGACCGCGTGCCGGCCGACCTCGGCCTGCACCGCACCCGGCTGATCGGCTGCTGCGAGGACCTGTTCGCCTCGGTGCTCGCCGACGTCGGGGCGCCCGCGGACGCCGGCATCGACGCGGTGTTCGCGGGTGCGACCCCCGAGCAGACGCGGAAGCTCGCGGTGCTGGACCCCGAGCGCACCACGTCGTCGACGCCCCGGGAGATCACCGAGCTGCTCGACGCCGTGTGGACCGACCGCGCCGGCGACCCGGCGGCGTGCGAACGGGTGCGCTCGATGCTGGCCCGGCAGATCTGGCCGCACCGCCTCTCGTCCGGCTTCCCTTCGGACGTCGGGGTCGCGGCCAAGACCGGCACCTTGCCGTCGGTGCGCAACGAAGCCGGTGTCGTGTCCTATCCGGACGGTCGCCGCTTCGCCGTCGCGGTGTTCACCCGCGCGAACTCCCTGGCCGACCGGCAACCCGCCATCGACGCGGCGATCGGCCGGGCCGGCCGGCTCGCCGTCGACCACCTGCGGAAGGAAACCCCATGACCCAGACACGGACGGCGGTGGTCCTGCTCGGCGCGCTCGCCCTCGCGGCCACGGCCTGCGCGGGACCGGGTGACGCCGGCGCGTCCGGCGGCACCCTCGCCGACGGCAAGACCTTCACCCTCGGGCTGCCCTCCGACCCGGGCAGCCTCGACCCGCACATGTCGGTGCTGGCGGTGGCCGGCCAGGTCGGCCGGTTCCTCTACGACTCCCTGCTCGAACTCGCCCCCGACGGCAAGCCGCTCCCGGAACTCGCCGAAAAGTGGGACGCCACGACGACCACGGCGAAGTTCACCCTGCGCCCCGGCATCACCTGCGCCGACGGCAGCCCGCTGACCGCCGCCGACGCCGCCGCGAACATCGGGTTCGTCGGCGACCCGGCCAACAAGTCGCCGTTCGCCGGCCTGACGATCGCGCCCGGCACCAAGGCCGCCGCCGACGAAGCCACCCGGACGATCACCGTCACCAGCGGTGCGCCCGACGCGTTCCTGCTCCGCAACGTCGGCAGCCTGCCGATCGTCTGCGGCAAGGGGCTGGCCGACCGGAAGCTCCTGGCCGCGGGCGGCAGCGGCACCGGCATGTTCGCCGTCTCCGAGATCGTGCCGAACGACCACTACACGTTCACCCGCCGCAAGGACTACACGTGGGGACCGGGGGACTGGCGGGCGCAGCAGCCGGGCCTGCCGGACAAGGTCGTCGCCCGGGTCGTCCCGAACACCGCGACGGCGGCGAACCTGCTGCTGTCCGGCGAGCTCAACGCGAGCCAGATCAACGGGCCGGACCGCCAGCGGCTCGAAGCGCGCAAGCTCTTCCACGCCGACTTCCTCGCCCCGCTCGGGGAGATCTTCTACAACCAGGCCGCCGGGCGCCCCGGCCAGGACGAAACCGTGCGGCGCGCGCTGACCCAGGCGCTCGACCTGGCCCAGCTCGGCAAGGTGCTGACCACCGGTACCGGCAAGCCGTCGCAGAGCCTGGTCACCGCCGAGCCGAAGGCGTGCTCGGGCGACACCGTCAGCGGCCACCTGCCCACGCACGACCCGGCGGCGGCCGCGTCCGCTTTGGACGGCGCGGGCTGGAAGGCCGGCCCGGACGGCGTGCGCGTCAAGGGCGGCAAGCGGTTGACGCTCACCGTCCTCTACGGCACCCAGCTCGGCCCGACGATGGCCCCCACCGCCGAACTGGCCCAGCAGACGTGGAAGGCCCTCGGTGCCGAGGTCACGCTCAAGGCCGTCGACAGTCCCGGGCTGTCCCAGGTGCTGTTCGGCACCGGCGAGTGGGAGGTGTCGCTCGGGCCGCTCGGGCTCACCCTGCCCAGCCAGCTGGTGCCGTTCGTGTCCGGCCCGGCGGCACCGGACGGGACCAACTTCGGCCACATCGCCAACCCCGCCTACGACCAGGGCGTGAAGCAGGCGGCCGCGATGAGCGGCGAGGCCAGCTGCCCGGCCTGGCAGGCCGCCGAGACCGCGTTGGTCGAGCGTGTCGACGTGGTGCCCTACATCGACTCCGTCGTGCCGTACTACGCGAGCGGTGCGCGGTTCGAGGTCAGCCAGGGCAGCATCACCCCGTCGTCGATCCGGATGTACGCGCGATGACCACGGCGGCGGCGCCCGCGCGGCTGCGCGGCGGACCGTGGCCGGCGTTCGCCGCCCGGCGGCTGACCCGGTTCGCCGTCTCGCTGTGGGCGCTGGTCACCGCGGCCTTCCTGATGATCCACCTGGTCCCCGGTGACCCCGTGCGCGCGGCGCTCGGCATGACCGCCCCGGCCGACCTGGTGCGGGCGAAGCGGCTGGAGCTCGGCCTCGACGACCCCTTGTGGGTGCAGTACGGGCACTACCTGCGCGGCCTGGTCACCGGTGACCTCGGGACGTCGATGGCGAGCGGCCAGCCGGTCACGCAGGTGATCGGCGACCGGCTGCCGGCGACGCTGCAGCTGGCGGTCCTGGCCTTCGCGGTCGTCGTCGCCGTCGCGATCCCGGTCGGCGTGACCTTCGCGGTGCTGACCCGCGGCGGCCGCCGGCGGGGCAGCGAACTGGCCTTCACGTCGGTGAGCGCCTTCCTCGCCGCCGTCCCGGAGTTCCTGGTGGCGGTCGCGCTGGTGGCGCTGCTCGCGGTCGGCCTCGGCTGGTTCCCGGTGGCCGGCGGCGACGGCGCGAGTGCGTACGTGCTGCCGGTCGCGGCCCTGGCCACCGGGCCGTCGGCGGTGCTGGCGCGGATCGTCCGGGTGGAGCTGCTGTCCGTGCTGGGCGCCGACTTCGTCCGCACCGCGCGGGCGAAGCGGCTGCCCGCGCGGCTGGTCTACGTCCGGCACGCCCTGCCGAACGCGCTGACCGCGACCCTGACGCTGGGCGGGCTGATGCTGACCGGGATGGTCGCGGGCACGGTGCTGGTCGAGAACGTCTTCGCCTGGCCCGGCCTCGGCTCGACGATCGTGCAGTCGATCCTCCAGAAGGACTACCCGCTGGTGCAGGGGATCGTGCTCGTCTACGGCGTCGGCGTGCTGCTGGTGAACCTGCTGGTCGACGTCGTGCTCGGGCTGCTCGACCCGCGCTCGGCCATTCGGGAGGCGTGAGATGGCGCGACGCGGGACGTGGGCGGCGGCCGTGCGCACGCCGGTCGGCGCGTGCTCGGCGGTGCTGCTGGCCCTGGTCGTCGTCCTGGCCGCGCTGGCCCCGTTGCTCTGGGGCGACGGCGCGGCCGCGATCGACACCGACGCGATCGGCCAGGGACCGTCCGGGGCGCACCCGTTCGGCACCGACTCCCTCGGCCGGGACCTGCTGCTGCGCACCCTGGTCGCGACCCGGCTCTCGGTCGGGCTGGCCGTGCTCGCGACCGCGATCGGCGCCGGCACCGGTGTCGTGCTCGGGACACTGCCGTCCGTGCTGCCCCGGCGGGCGGGCCGGCTGCTCACGGCGGTCGTCGACATCGCCGTCGCGTTCCCCGGGCTGCTGCTGGCCCTGTTCCTCGCGGTGATCTTCGGTGTCGGCACGCAGGGCGCGGTGCTGGCGATCGGCTTCGCGACGGCGCCGGCGTTCGCCCGGCTCGTGCAGACGCTCTCGGCGTCGGTCAGCGGCCGTGACTTCGTGGCCGCGGCCCGGATCGCCGGTGTCGGCCGGGTCCGGCTGCTGGCCCGGCACGTGCTGCCGAACATCGGCGAGCCGCTCGTCGTGAACGCGACCATCGGGGCGGGCTCGGCGCTGCTGGCCTTCGCCGGGTTGTCGTTCCTCGGGATCGGCGTGCAGGCGCCGGACTACGACTGGGGACGGCTGCTGCGCGAAGGCCTGGACGGCATCTACGTCACCCCGGTGGCCGCGCTCGCCCCGGCCGCGGCGGTGGTGCTCGCCGGGCTGGCGTTCAACCTGGTCGGCGAGACGGTCGCCGCGGTGGTCGGGGTCCGGACGCGCGCGACCCGGCGTGGGGCGCCGCCGCTTCCCGCGGCCCGGCCCGCGCTCGGCGAGCCGCCCGCGGACGCCGTGCTCGTGGTGGAGAACCTCCGGGTGGCGTTCCCCGGGGCGGCCGGCTGGACGGTTCCGGTGCGCGGGGTCAGTTTCAGCGTCCGCGCCGGCGAAGCGATCGGCGTGGTCGGCGAGTCCGGCTCCGGCAAGAGCCTGACCGCGCTGGCCGTGTCCCGCCTGGTCGAAGCCCCCGGCGTGGTCACCGCCGACCGGCTCGAGTTCGCCGGGAAGCCCTTGCACACCGCCTCCGACCGGGAGCTCGGCACCGCGCTGGCGATGGTGTTCCAGGACCCGATGACGTCGTTCAACCCGGCCCGCCGGGTCGGCGGCCAGCTGGCGGAGGTGTCCGAGCAGCACCACGGCCTGTCGCGGCGGGCGGCGTTCGCCCGTGCGGTGGACCGGCTGGCCGCGGTGCGCGTCCCGGCCCCCGAGCTGCGCGCGCGGCAGTACCCGCACGAGTTCTCCGGCGGCATGCGGCAGCGGGCGATGATCGGCATGGGCCTGATGGGCCGGCCGAAGCTGATCGTCGCCGACGAGCCGACGACCGCGCTCGACGTCACCGTGCAGCGGCAGGTGCTGCGCCTGCTGGCCCGCACGCGCGAGGCCGAGGGCGCGGCGATCCTGCTGATCAGCCACGACATCGCCGTCGTTTCCCAGACGTGCGAACGGATGCTGGTGATGTACGCCGGCCGGATCGTCGAGGACCTGCCGACCGGCGCCCCGGCCCGGCACCCGTACACGCGGGCGCTGCTGGCCACCACCATCGACCTCGAGACCGACCGCGACCAGCCCCTCGAAGTCATCCCCGGCCGCCCGCCGGAACCGGGCCGGGTGCCCGCAGGCTGCGCGTTCGCCGCCCGGTGCCCGGTGGCCTCGGACCGCTGCCGCACCGAAGACCCGGTGCTCGAACCGGCGGCGGACGGCCACCGCGTCGCCTGCTGGCACCCCCAGGTCAGTGTCCTTTCCGGACAGTCGCACGAGGAGGGTGCCGCATGAGCGCACTGGAGTTCGACGCGGTGAGCGTCCGCTACGGCAAGCTGACCGCGGTCGACGGCGTCCGCCTGACCGTCCCTTCCGGACAGGTCGTCGGCCTGGTCGGCGAGTCCGGCTCCGGCAAGTCGACCCTCGCGCGCGCGGCCGCCGGGCTCGCCCCGGTCAGCGCGGGGCGGGTGCTGCTCGACGGCGTCGACGTGCGCCGGCTGCCCCGGCGGCGTCCGCTGCAGATGGTGTTCCAGGACCCGTATTCCTCGCTGGACCCTCGGATGGCGATCGGGGAGTCGATCGCCGAGGCGATGCCCCGCGGCGCCGGGCGCCGGGCCGAGGTGGCCCGGCTGCTCGACCTGGTGAACCTCGACCCCGAACGGGCGGACCTGCTGCCCGGGCAGCTCTCGGGCGGGCAACGGCAGCGTGTCGCGCTCGCCCGGGCGCTGGCGGGGCGGCCGAAGGTGCTGATCGCCGACGAGATCACCTCCGCGCTCGACGTCTCGGTGCAGGGCGCCGTGCTCAACCTGGTGCGGGAGGTGCAGCGGCGGCTGGCGCTGTCGATGCTGTTCATCTCGCACAACCTCGCCGTGGTGCGGTACGTCAGCGACGTCGTCGCGGTGATGTACCTGGGCCGGATCGTCGAGGCCGGGCCCGCCGGACAGGTCCTCACCGATCCGAAGCACCCCTACACGCGGGACTTGCTGGCCGCCGCGCCGTCCGCGCACCGGAGCCTGCTCGACGACCCCGGCGACGGCGCCGAACCCGGCACCGCCGCGCTCGCCGACACCGAACCCGCCGACCCGCACCACCCGCCGTCCGGGTGCCGCTACCACCCGCGCTGCCCGATCGGGCCGCTCGTGCACCCCGATCGCACCGTCTGCGTCACCGCCGACCCGGCCGGCGAGGCCGCGGGCCGGCCCCACTCCGCGGCGTGCCACTTCGCCGCCGGCCATCCCACGAGGAGATCCGCATGACCCGACGTCCCGGCATCGACGACCTCGACGCCTTCGCCTTCCCCGAGCAGCCGGCGATCTCGCCCGACGGCGCCCGGATCGCGTACGTGCTGCGCACCGCCGACCGCGACCAGGACGAGGACACCCGGTCGCTCTGGCTCGTCCCGACCGAAGCCGGCGAGCCGCGCCGGCTCACCCGCGGCCCGGCCGACCTGGCGCCGGCGTGGTCGCCGGACGGCACGCGCCTGGCGTTCCTGCGCGCCCAGGACGGCCCGGCGCAGCTGTGGCTGCTCCCGGCGGACGGCGGCGAACCCGAACGGGTCACCAGCCTGCCGCTCGGCGCGGGCACCCCCGTCTGGCGCCCGGACGGCGCCGAGATCGCCTTCGCCGCCCCGGTCGATCTCGCCGCGGACGACGGTGAGGACGCCGCTGCCCGAGCCCGCCGCGCGGGCGCTCCCGTGGTCGCCGACCGGCTGGACTTCAAGGCCGACGGCGCCGGGTTGCTGCGGATGCTGCGCAAGCACGTCCACGTCCTCGACGTCGCTTCGGGCGAGGTCCGCCAGGTGACGTCGGGGGACTGGCACGCGGGTGACCCCGCGTGGTCGCCGGACGGCTCGCTGCTGGCCTTCGCCGCGGGGCCGGACGCCGATGCCGACCTGACGTTCCGCTCCGGCGCGTACGTCGTCGAGCCCGGCGGCGAGCCGCGCCTGGCCGGCTCCGGCGACGGGATGTGCGGCACGGTCACCTGGACCGCCGACGGCACCGCGCTGCTGGTCGTCGGCCGCCGCGACACGGCTCCGGGACACCTCGGCCTGCTGCGGATCCCCCTGGACGGCGGCGAAACCACCGACCTGGCCGCCCCGCTGGACCGGAACGTCATGCCGGGGGCTCCCGGTTACCCGGGCGCGCTCCCGCAGCTCGCCGGCTCCACCGTGCTGTTCTGCGCGCGCGACCGCGGCTACACCCACCTCTACGCGGTCGACCTCGACGGGGGTGCGCCGCGGCTCGTCGTCGGCGGCACGGGGAATGCCGTGGCGGCGATGTCGGCCGCGGGCGGCACGGCGGCGATCGTGCTGGCCACGCCGACGTCCTACGGCCAGATCGCGACGGTCGCCCTCCCCGGCGGCGAGGTCGAGGTGCGCACGGCGCACGGACCCGCGGACCTCGAGCCGTTCCCCGCCGAGGAGCGGGAGTTCACCGTATCCGACGGCACGGTCGTGGCCGGCTGGCTGCTGCGCGACCCCGCCCGCACCGGCCCGCGGCCGCTGCTGCTGGACATCCACGGCGGCCCGCACAACGCCTGGAACGGCACCGCCGACGCCGTGCACCTCTACCACCAGGAGCTCGTCGCCCGCGGCTGGGCGGTGCTGCTGCTCAACCCGCGCGGCAGCGACGGCTACGGCGAAGCGTTCTACACCGCGGCGGTCGGCGCCTGGGGGGTGGCCGACGCCCGGGACTTCCTCGAGCCCCTGGACACCCTCGTCGCCGAAGGCGTGGCCGACGCCCGGCGGCTCGCCGTGGCCGGCTACAGCTACGGCGGCTTCATGACCTGCTACCTGACCAGCCGGGACGACCGCTTCGCCGCGGCGGTCGCGGGCGGGGTCGTCAGCGACGTCGTCAGCATGGCCGGCACGTCCGACAGCGGGCACTACCTCGGCGTCGCCGAGCTCGGCGCGATCCCGTCGGAGAACCGGGCCCACTACGCGGCGCTTTCCCCGCTGGCCCAGGTGGAAAAGGTGCGCACGCCGACCCTGGTGGTGCACGGCGCCGCCGACGACCGGTGCCCGGCCGGGCAGGCCGAGCAGTGGTTCACCGCGCTGCGCGGGCAGGGCGTGCCCACCCGCCTGGTGCTCTACCCCGGGGCATCGCACCTGTTCATCCTCGATGGGAAGCCGTCGCACCGGCTCGACTTCAACCGGCGCATCGTCGACTGGGTTTCGCAGTACGCGGGCGAGCCGGGCAGGCCGGCGCGGGTGCCGCTCGACGCCGCGCACTGGCGGCGGCGCCTGGCCGCGCTCGCGCGCAAGCACCGGGTGCCGGGTGCGTCGCTGGGCATCCTCCGCGGCGACGAGCGGGTGGTCGCGAGCCACGGCGTGCTGAACACCGCCACGGGGGTCGAGGTCACCGACGACTCGGTGTTCCAGATCGGCTCGATCACCAAGGTGTGGACGGCCACGGTGGCGATGCAGCTGGTCGACGAGGGCCTGGTGAAGCTGGACGCGCCGATCGCCGACGTGCTGCCCGAGCTGCGGCTGGCCGACCCCGACGTCACCAAGCAGGTGACGCTGCGGCACCTGCTCACCCACACGAGTGGCATCGACGGCGACGTCTTCACCGACACCGGCCGCGGCGACGACTGCCTCGAGAAGTTCGTCGGGCTGCTGGACGAGGTCGCCCAGGTGCACCCGCTCGGGGCGACGCTGTCCTACTGCAACTCCGGGTTCGTGCTGGTCGGCCGGGTGATCGAGCGGCTGACCGGGCAGACGTGGGACGCGGCCCTGCGCGAGCGGCTGTTCACCCCGCTGGGGCTCACCCACACGGGGACATTGCCCGAGGAGGCGCTGCTGCACCGCGCGGCGATGGGCCACGTCGCGGCCGGCGAGGGCGAGCCGCAGCCGGCCCCGGCGTGGACCCTGCCGCGGTCGGCGGGCCCGGCCGGGCTGATCACGGCGTCGGCGGCGGACGTCCTGGCCTTCGCCCGGATGCACCTGGCGGGTGGCGGCGAGGTGCTGTCGGAGGCGTCGGCGGCGGCGATGACCGAGTGGCAGGCGGACCTGCCCGACAAGCACACGCTGGGCGACTCGTGGGGCCTCGGCTGGATCCGCTTCGACTGGGACGGCCACCGCGTCATCGGCCACGACGGCAACACGATCGGGCAGTCGGCGTTCCTGCGGCTGCTGCCCTCGCACGACCTGGCCGTCACGCTGCTCGCCAACGGCGGCAACACGCGCGACCTGTACGAGGAGCTCTACCGCGAGATCTTCGCTTCGCTGGCCGGAGTGGCTCTTCCGCGGCCGATTTCGCCTCCTGCCGTGCCGCCGTCCGTGGCGGTCGCCGACTTCGTCGGGGTCTACGAGCGCGCGTCGATGCGGATCGAGGTGTTCGAAAGGGAAGCGGGCCTGCGGATGCGGCAGACGATCACCGGCCCGATCGCCGAGCTGGTCCCGGAACCGACGACGGAACACGACCTGCTCCCGCTGGGCGGCCCGCAGTTCGCCTTCCGCGAGCCGGGAACGCGGTCCTGGATCTCGGCGACGTTCTACACGCTGCCGACGGGGGAGCGGTACCTGCACAGCGGCGTCCGCGCGACTCCGAAGGCCGAGTAGCTGATCTGAGCCCCCGCTTCCGCTCGCCTTCGCCGGGCGGAAGCGGGACTCAGTGGTGGGAGGCGGGCTGCGGGGCCGGCCCGCGCCGGATGAGCCAGCTGCCGGCGAAGGCGACCAGGCCGACGATGCCGGCGACGATGAACGCCGCCCGCAGACCGGAGGCGTCCGGGCTGGCGGCCGTCGTGTCGTGGCTGCCCAGGGTGGCCACGCTGATGAACATCGCCGTGCCGAGCGCGCCCGCCACCTGTTGCAGCGTCGAGAGGATCGCGCTGCCGTGCGAATACAGGTGTTCGGGCAGCGCGCCGAGCGACTCGGTGAACAGCGGCGTCATCATCAGGCCCAGCCCGGCCATCATCAGCACGTGGATCCCGATCACCGCGATCAGCGGCGAATTCGGCCCCAGCACCGCGAACAGCCACAGCGAAGCGGCCATCGCCGCCGCGCCGGGGATGACGAGCGGGCGCCCGCCGACCTTGTCGAACAGCGCGCCGACCGGGCGGCCCAGCAGGCCCAGCACCAGGCCGCCGGGCAGCACCGCCAGCCCGCTGACGAACGTGCTCGTGTGCAGCACCGTCTGCAGGTAGAGCGGCAGCAGGATCGCCGCGGCGCCGATCAGGCACACGAACAGCAGCGCGGTCAGCACCAGCGCGACGACGAAGCTGCGGTGGGTGAACGGCCGCAGGTCGAGCAGCGCCCGGTCCCGGCGCTGCAGGCGCAGCTGCCGCCAGGTGAACACGACCAGCGCGGCGACGCCGACGACGATCGGCACCCACCCCGGCACCGCCGGCTCGGCCCCGCCCTGCTCGCCGCTCGACGACAAGCCGTACAGCACCCCGCCGAACCCGATCGCGGACAGCAGCACCGACGGCACGTCCAGCGGCACCTGACGGCGTTCGCCGTCGATGCGCAGCAGCAGCCCGCCGACGACCAGCGCGGCGATCGCCAGCGGCAGCACGATCCAGAACATCCAGCGCCAGCCGAGCGACAGCACCGCGCCGCCGATGGTCGGCCCGATCGCCGGCGCGACCGCGATGACGATCGTGATCGTGCCCATGGTCGCGCCGCGCCGCTCCGGCGGCACCAGCCGCATCACCGTCGTCATCAGCAGCGGCAGCATCACGGCGGTGCCGCACGCCTGCACGACGCGTCCGGCCATCAGCAGCCCGAACCCGGGCGCGAGCGCGCTGAGCAGGGTGCCCAGGCTGAACGCCGCCAGCGAGAACAGGAACACCTGCCGCGGCGAGAACCGTTCGAGCATGAACCCGGTCGTGGGAATGACGACGGCCATGGTCAGCAGGAACCCGCTGGTCAGCCACTGCACGGTCGTCGTCGGCACCCGCAGGTCGACGGTCAGGTCCCGCAGCGCGACGCTGAGGATGGTCTCGTTGAGGATCATCACGAACGCGGAGAGCACGAGAATCCCGATGAGGAGTCCCGAGCGCGCCGGGGCGCGGTTCACGTCGGCGGGCGGGGTGGACACGGTTTCGGTCATCGAGGTGGGACTCTCCTGGTCGGCCGGGACGGCCGTGACGAACACGGGGCGTCCCTTGCAGTGTGCCTGTTTCGGGCCTCTTCTGTCAGGCGGTTTTCGGGTCACCGGCCCCCCTGCGAGGCCGCTCGGGGCGTCCGATATGCTTCCGCCAGTACGAAGTTCCGCAGCGCGCGATTAGCTCAGCGGGAGAGCGCTTCCCTGACACGGAAGAGGTCACTGGTTCAATCCCAGTATCGCGCACCACGAGTCCACCCCCGGATTTCGTGGAAGTTCGTACCGCGGGCGATTAGCTCAGGGGGAGAGCGCTTCGTTCACACCGAAGAGGTCACTGGTTCGATCCCAGTATCGCCCACAAGACAGCCAAGAAGGCCCCGTCCGCGGACGGGGCCTTCTTCGTGCGTGCCATCCATTGCGGCCCGGATCACAGCAGGCGCCGCTGGACCACGTCGGCGATGACCGTGTGGACCATTTTCCCGAGTTCTCGGTTGTCGGGCAGGGTTCCCCGGCGACGGCCCGCGAACAGCAGGTGGGCCGCACCGATCAGCGACAGGGCCAGGGAGTCCACATCGGCGTCCGCGGCGATGCGGCCCTGTGCGCGCTCGGCGGACAGGTAGCTCGTCAGCATGTCCCGCGCCTCCGCCAGGATCGGGAGGCCGTTGCGCGTGCGGACGCGGGCGCGAAGCTCGTCGCGGAAGAAGACCAGGCTCGTCAGGGCCACCGAGATCGGGTCGAAGAGCTCGGCCAGGGCATCGATGAGGTTGTCCCCGACGGTCCGCGTTCCCGCTGAGGCCTGGAGGAGGGCGGCCTGGTCCGCCAGCCGGCTGATGCGGGCGCGGACGAGTTCGGCCAGGAAGTCGTCGAAGTCGGTGAAGTGCCGGTGCAGAACACCTTTGGCGACATCGGCTTCCGTGGTCACTGCGCGGCTGGTCAGCGCCGGGGGGCCGTCACGGAGCAGAACCCGCTCGGCGGCGTCGAACAGCTGCTTGCGCACATCGCGCAGGTGGACCCCGGTCGGCATGGTGCCCATTCTCCGGCACGCCCGCCACTTGTCCTAGTGGGCGAGCGCCCACTAAAGTGGGCACATGCCCACTCAACCTCACGAAGCCCGAGCAATGGCGGAATCCTTCGGAACGGACGCGCAACGCTACGACCGAGCGCGGCCGGCATACCCACGCGAGCTGGTGGACCGGATCGTCGAGGCGAGCCCGGGCACCGACATCCTGGATGTGGGCTGCGGAACGGGAATCGAGGCCCGCCAGTTCCGCGAGGCGGGCTGCCAGGTGCTCGGCATCGACCCGGACGCCCGCATGGCGGCTTTCGCGCGCAGCGGCGGAATCGACGTCGAGGTGGCCAAGTTCGAGGACTGGGAGCCGCGAGGCCGGACGTTCGACGCGGTGGTAGCAGGCCAGGCGTGGCACTGGGTGAACCCGGCGACGGGCCCGGCCAAGGCGGCGCGGATCCTGCGCCCAGGCGGGTTGCTGGCGGTGTTCGCGCACGTGTTCCAGCCGCCGTCGGAGGTGGCGGAAGCGTTCGCGGAGGCGTGCCGCCGAGTGATTCCCGCAGCGCCCTTCGCAGGCGACTCCCGTCCGGCGGCGGAGATCTACGACGTGATGTTCACCGGCTTCGCCAACGCGATCACGGAGGCGGAGGGCCTTGGTGTCCCGGACCGCTGGAGCTTCGAGTGGGAGCGCACGTACACGCGCGAGGAGTGGCTCGACTTCCTCCCCACAACGGGCGGCTTGACCCGCCTGCAGCCTTCGGAGCTGACAGAGATCTTGTCCGAGGTAGGGGCGGCGATCGACGAGCTCGGCGGAAGCTTCGTGCTGCCGTACACCACCTTGGCGGTGGTCGCGACCCGCTCTTGACAAAAAAAGTTGTCGGTGAGACGGTGGCAACACCCGAGGACGACCTCGACTTCATCCGGCCCAACTGGGGAGCAACCATGTCTTTTCAGGCCTACCTCGACAACGCGGAGAAGCAGACGGGCATCACCCCAAGACGCTTCCTCGAACTGGCAGAGGCAAGGAACCTCACCAAGACGGCCGAGATCGTGTCATGGCTGAAGACGGAACACGCCCTGGGCCACGGCCACGCAACGGCAATAGCCCGCTTGGTGACAAAGGGCCCGGAGTACGTAGCGGAGAACCACGCAGGAGGAGCCCTCCACCTGGACGGCCTGGCAACCCGCGCCTGAGCAAAGGTGACAACCGCACCCCGCCCCCGATAGCCACCACGGCCACCTCCCATCGGCCACCGCCACCCCACCGACCAACTGCCACCACCGGCCACACCCCCCTGCCAACCCGATACGCAGCCGCATCAGCGGCCGGCACGCCGGGTCAAGGCACGCTTTCCCGCCTTGACGCGGCGTGACGGCCGTTGAACAATCCGGCGTTCGGGTCGGCGGAGGGGTCCCACGCGAGATAGAAGCCGTGTGGTTGAAGCCGCAACTCGCGTGATTGGAGGGTCATCACCGGCGTAGCCCGAAGGGCGGGGACGCGGTCAGCGGCCGGCCGCGACGGCGGGTTCCCGAGTCGCGGCCGCCGGTGACCACCGCGGCAGGAACGCCGCAACGGCCAGCGCGATCAACGCCGCCGCCGCGCCCATGCCCAGCACCAGCCGGAACCCGTTCTGCGACGGCAAAGCCGCCGGTCCGAACGAGATCGTCAGCCGGGCGAGGATCAGCCCGGCCGTGGCGCTGGACACCGACGTCCCGATCGACCGCATCAGCGTGTTGAGGCTGTTGGCGGCCGCCGTTTCCGACACCGGCACCGCGCCCATGACGAGCGCGGGCATCGCGCCGTACGCGAGCCCGATCCCCGCGCCGATGATGCTCGAGATCAGCACCAGGTGCCAGGTCGTGCTCATCAGGACGACGCCGAGGGCGTACCCCGCGGCGACGACCACCGCGCCGAGCATCAGCGTCGTCTTCGGCCCGCGCGTGGCCGAAACGCGCGCGGACACCGGGGCCAGCGCCATCATCACCAGCCCCGACGGCGCCATCACCAGGCCCACCGCCAGCATCGACTTCCCGAGGCCGTACCCGGTGGCCGCCGGCAGCTGCAGCAGCTGGGGCAGGACCAGGGACATCGCGAACATCGCGAAGCCGAACACCGCGGAGGCGATGTTGGTCAACAGCACCTGGCGTCGCGCGGTCGTCCGCAGGTCCACCAGCGGCCGCGCCGTCCGCAGCTCCCAGCGGCCCCACAGCAGCAGGACGACGAAGGCGGCCGCGAACAGGCCCAGCGTCGCCGCGCTGCCCCAGCCCCAGTCGGCACCCTTCGAGATGGCCAGCAGCAAGCACACCAGCGCGATCGAAAGCCCCGCCGCGCCCGGCACGTCGAACCGGCCGCCCGTGCGGACCGGGGACTCCGGCACCAGCGCGACGACCAGCGCCGTGACCACCACGCCGAGCCCGGCCGCGGTCCAGAAGAGCGCGTGCCAGTCGGCGTTTTCGGCCAGCAGTGCTGCCGCGGGCAGGCCCAGTGCGCCGCCGACGCCGAGCGACGCGCTCATCAGCGCCGTGGCGGAGCCGAGCCGTTCGGCCGGCAGCTCGTCGCGCATGATGCTGATCCCGAGCGGGATGACGCCGGCGGCGAGGCCCTGCAGGGTCCGCCCGGCGACCATCGGCACCAGGCTGTCCGACAGCGCGCCGATCGTCGAGCCGGCGACCAGCGCGCCGAGGCTGATCAGCAGCATCCGCCGTTTCCCGTACATGTCGCCGAGCCGGCCCATGGTCGGGGTCGCCACCGCGCCCGCGAGCAGGGTCGCGGTGATGGCCCAGGTGGCGTCGGCCGCGGAGGCGTGCAGCAGCCCGGGCAGCGCCGGGATCAGCGGGATGACCAGCGTCTGCATCAGCGAGACGGTGATGCCGGCGAGGGCGAGGACCGCGACGACGAGGTTCGCGCGCGGCGAAGGCTCCGGCGCGGACGGGGATGGGTCGGGCACGAGCGGTCCTCCGGGGGGAGTGGGCGGCACAGCCGAATTAAATCAGTCGCTTGACTTAGCGTAGCAGTCTTCGGTTGACTGATCACGAACCGATGGCCACGGCGGAGGAACGATGACGACGACCGAAATCCCCGAGTTCCCGATGACCCGGGCCGCGGGCTGCCCGTTCGACCCGCCGCCCGCCGCTCGCGCGCTGCAGGAAGAGCGCCCGCTCGCCCGCGTCCGGCTGTGGGACGGCAGCACGCCGTGGCTGGTCACCCGCTACGCCGACCAGCGGGCGCTGCTGGCCGATCCCCGGGTCAGCGCCGACGTCACCCGCCCCGGCTACCCGAGCCCCGCGCCGCTGCCGAAGGGCGGCACCGGCATCAGCTTCATCCTGATGGACAACCCGGAGCACGCGCGGCTGCGCAAGATGGTGACGGCGCCGTTCACGATCCGCCGGGTCGCCGCGATGCGCCCGGCCGTGCAGAAGATCGTCGACGACCTGATCGACGAGCTGCTGGCCGGTCCGAAGCCGGTGGACCTCGTCGAGGCGTTCGCGCTGCCGGTGCCGTCACTGGTGATCTGCGAGCTGCTGGGCGTCCCGTACGCCGACCACGACTTCTTCCAGGAGAACAGCAAGGTCATCATCCGCCGCGACGCCGAGCCCGAGGAGCGGGCCGCGGGGCACCGGGCGCTGATCGGCTACCTCGACGAGCTGGTGGGGGCGAAGCTCGCGAACCCCGGCGACGACCTGCTGTCCGGGCTGGCCGCCCGCGTCGGGGCGGGGGAGCTGACGCGGGCCGAGGCGGCGCAGATGGGCGTCCTGCTGCTCATCGCCGGCCACGAGACGACGGCGAACATGATCGCGCTCGGCACGCTGGCCCTGCTGGAGCACCCGGACCAGCTGGCGCTGCTGCGCGAGGGCGACGACCCGGCGCTGGTCGCGTCGGCGGTCGAAGAACTGCTGCGCTACCTGAACATCACGCACAACGGGCGCCGCCGCCTCGCGCTGGAGGACATCGAGATCGCCGGCGAGACCATCCGCGCGGGCGAAGGCCTGATCATGGCGAACGACATCGCCAACCGCGACCCGGAGGTCTTCCCGGGCGGCGATCGGCTGGACCTGACCCGCGACGCCCACCGCCACGTGGCCTTCGGCTTCGGCGTCCACCAGTGCCTCGGCCAGCCGCTGGCCCGGCTGGAGCTGCAGGTCGTCTACGGCACGCTGTACCGGCGGATCCCGACGCTGGCGCTGGCCACCGAGGTCGGGAAGATCCCGTTCAAGCACGACGGGTCGGTGTACGGCGTGTACGAACTGCCCGTCACCTGGTGAGTCAGACGCTGCGCAGCACCGACACGACCGCGCCGAGGATCACCGCGCGGTCGCCGTCGATGACGTCGTAGGCCGGGTTGCGGGGCTCGAGGTACACGTGGCCGTCGCGGCGGCGGTAGACCTTGACCGTCGCCTCTTCGTCGATCATCGCCGCGACGATCTGGCCCGAGTGGGCCTCGGACTGCTGCTTGACCACGACGATGTCGCCGTCGCAGATGGCCGCGTCGATCATCGAGTCGCCGCGGACGCGCAGGCCGAACACCGTGCCGCGGCCGGTGAGGTCGCGGGGCAGCTTGAGGACGTCCTCGGTGTGCTCGACCGCCGAGATCGGCGTGCCGGCCGCGATGTCGCCGACGACGGGCACCGGCACCGAGTCGCCGTCTTCGGCGGAACCCGTGCCGGTCAGGAACGCGCGCACGTCGATCGGGCGCGACACCGTGGCGCCGCGGCGCAGGAAGCCCTTGTCTTCGAGGCTGGCCAGGTGCTTCGACACCGACGACGTCGACTGCAGGCCGACCGCCTCGCCCAGCTCGCGCGTGCTGGGGGAGTAACCGTGCTGGACCACCCAGTCCCGGATCGCGACCAGGATCCGCTGCTGCCGCTCCGGCAGGGCCGAGGGGTCGAGGTGCTCGAACGTGTCGTCGTAGGTGGTCACCGGCGTGATCCTAGAGGCACGCGTCCCGCGTCCCGCCGCCGGTCCGGCCGTCGCGGTCCCGCTCAACGGAACACCGGGTGACGGTTGGCGCCTTACCAACATCATTCGTGACTTTGCCAGCCGTTGACCTGGGTAACGATTGGACGTATGGTCTAGACCACAATTTTCCTTCGCTCGTAACCCTTCCCGTCGCGGCGGACCTCCCAGCGAGGCCGGGGCCGCGGCTTCGCCGTGCCCGGCGGCGGGAGGCGAGCCTGTCCCCGAAGGAGCTGGTATGAACCGCAAACTGGTCGCGGCCGCCGTGGGCACCCTCCTGGCCCCGGTGCTGGTGGTGCTCAACCCCGCCGGGATCGCGAGTGCGCACGGCTACGTCAGCTCGCCGGCCAGCCGGCAGGCGCAGTGCGCCCAGCACATCGTGCAGTGCGGGCAGATCCAGTACGAACCCCAGAGCGTCGAAGGCCCCAAGGGCCTGCGGTCCTGCAACGGCGGCGTGGCCCAGTTCGCCGAGCTCAACGACAACAGCAAGGGCTGGCGTGCCGCGAACGTCGGCCGCACGGTGACCTTCAACTGGACCTTCACGGCCCGCCACCGCACGTCGAACTACCAGTACTTCATCGGCGGCCAGAAAATCGCGGAGGTGAGCGGCAACAACCAGCAGCCGCCGTCGACGGTCTCGCACCCGGTGAACCTGGGCAACCGCACGGGCCGCCAGACGGTCCTGGCGGTGTGGAACATCGCCGACACGGCGAACGCGTTCTACGCCTGCATCGACCTGCAGGTGAGCTGACCCGGCGTGCGGTCCGGCCACAGTGGACGCTGTGGCCGGACCGCGCAGCCGGTCGCTTCGGTCAGCGTCGCCAGGGCTTCGTCCTGCCGGTGGTACGGGGCAGGGGGAGATCGCGCAGCCGACCCGCCGGCGGCTCGCGGAGTTCTCCGGTCAGCTCGCACTCGGGGTGCGCGGCGCCGGTACGGAGTACCGGCGGCTGCCCGCCGGGGAAGGCGAGGAGCCCGTCCGCACCGCCACCGGTCGCCCCGGCCCGAGCTGGTCGCGGCGGCGCGGATCCGGCCGAGGGGTGCACGAGCCTGCTCGTCGGTTCGCCGGGCGGGCCGGCGATCCCGGACCTCGGCTTCGCCCGCGACCTGCCCGGGCCGACGCGCCTCCGGCTGCTGCGCGGCGTGGCCGACGTGCCCGGCCTGGCGGAGCTGAGCCTGGCCACCGACTACCGCGGGCCCCTCACCCTCGCCGACCTGACGCGGTTGCGGTTGCTGACGAGCCCGGCCGTGTCCGGTGCTGTCGTGCGGGTGAGCCGCACGGCGCTGCGCACGGTCGCGTTCGCCGGGCGGACGACCTTCCGCGACGGCGACCTCGGCGCGCTGCTGGAGCTGCCCGCGGAGGAAAGTGTGGCGCTGGACCGAGGGCACCCCACCACAGCCACCGGCCCGCCGAGGGCCGGAAGCCGCAGCGCTGTCCACAAGGCAGCGCGCGTCCGGCCGCGGGCGCAGCTTCCGGGGCATCCTGGTGCCATGGCTTTGCACGAACTCGGCGCGGCGGTGCGCCGGCTGCGCGAAAACACCGATCCGGCCGCGGCCGGGCTGCCGGCCGGACGGCGGCGGACCCGGGGGTTGCGGCGGGAGGAGCTCGCCGAACTGGCCGGGGTGTCCGCCGACTACGTGCGGCGGCTGGAGCAGGGGCGCCGCCACCCGTCGGCCGGGGTGGTGACCGCCATCGCCGGTGCCCTGCGGCTCGGGCGGGCGGACTACGAGCGGCTCTGCGCGCTGGCCGGGTACGCCGCGGTCGACGGGCAGGTGCCGCGCGCGGCCGGGGCGGCGGCCGTGCGGCTGCTGGAACGGTTCGGCCACACCCCCGCGTTCCTGGCCGACGCGGCGTGGAACGTACTCGCCGTCAACGGCGCGTGGTTCGCGCTGCAGGCCGGCGGCCCGACCGGGCACGAGCGGGACTGGAACGTCGCCTGGCGCACGTTCTGCAACGCACCCCGCGGGATCAGCCGCGACGACGAGCGCGCGGCCGGGTTCCGGGCGATGCTCGCCGCGCGGCTGCGGGACACGTCCCTGCGCTACCCCGCGGACGCGTCGCTCGCCGGGCTCGTCGACGAACTGCGGACGACGAGCCGGTCGTTCGACACCTTGTGGCGCGCGCCGGAAACCGTTTCCACGTACGAGAACCGTGCGGTCTTCCGGCACCCGGACGGTGGTGACATCGCCCTCGACGGCAACCTCCTGGAGGTGCCGGGGGACGGCCTGATGGCGGTGGTCCTCACCGCGGCACCCGGGTCGCGCGACGCGGCACGGCTCGGCGAGGTCGTCGGCGCCGCCGGGCCGCCGTCCGTCGTCCGGGTGGGCCAAACCGGCCCAGGCTGATCCGGCCCGCGGCCGCGATCCTGGGGGCGAAGTGGATCACGGACGAAAGCGAGCAACCCGATGAAGGCAGTGCGGTTCCACGAGTACGGCGATCCCGGTGTCCTGCGCCTCGAGGACGTGGACCTGCCCGTCCCCGGGGCCGGGCAGGTCCGGATCCGGGTCGCGGCGACGTCGTTCAACCCGGTCGACGGCAACATCCGCGGCGGCTTCATGCAGGGCCCGATCCCGGTCGTGCTGCCCCACACGCCCGGCATCGACGTCGCCGGCACGGTCGACGCGCCGGGCGAGGGCGTGGCCGGGTTCGAGCCCGGCGCCGAGGTCGTCGGCTTCCTGCCGATGGACGCCCCCGGCGCCGCCGCGGAGTACGTGCTCGCGCCGGCCGACGTGCTGACTCCGGCGCCCAAGAGCGTCCCGCTGGCCGACGCCGCCGCGCTGCCGCTGGTGGGGCTCACCGCGCACCAGGCCCTGTTCGACCACGGCAAGCTGACGGCCGGGCAGCGCGTGCTGGTCAACGGCGCCGGGGGCGCGGTCGGTGGCTACGCCGTGCAGCTGGCCAAGAACGCCGGCGCCCACGTGATCGCCACGGCCGGCCCGCGCAGCCGCGACGCGGTCTCGGCCGCCGACGAGGTCGTCGACCACACGACCACCGACGTGGTCGCGGCGGTGACCGAGCCGGTCGACGTCGTGCTCAACCTCGCCCCGGTCGCGCCGGAACAGCTCGCGGCGCTGGTCACGGTGGTCCGCCCGGGCGGGGTGGTGGTCAACACGACGGTCTGGATGCCCGCCCCGTCCGACGAGGAGCGCGGCATCCGCGGCATCGACCTGTTCGTCCGCAGCGACGCCGGCCAGCTGGCGCAGCTGGTGGCCCAGGTCGACCGCGGCGAGCTGCGCATCGACGTCGCCGAGCGGGTGCCCCTGGCCGACCTGCCGGCCCTGCACGCGCGAGCCGCCGGGGGCGGGGTGCACGGCAAGGTCGTCGTCGTGCCGGAGACCGCCTAGCGGGTGAAGGTGAACCAGTTGACGTTGACGAAGTCCGCCGAGCTGCCGGAGAACGTCAGGTAGAGGTCGTGGACGCCGGTGGCCGGGGTGACGATGTTGGCCGGCACCGTCTGCCACTGCTGCCAGCCGCCGTTGTTCGCGAAGTCGATTTCGGCGATCACCGGGCCCGTCACGCTGTCGAGGCGGGCCCGGATGGCGCCGCTGACCCCCGCCGCCGCGCCGGAAGCGAGGCGGGCGACGAACTGGTTCGGCGAGCCGGAGCCGAAGTCGACGCGGGCGTACTTCAGCCAGTCGCCGTCGGCGATCCAGCCGACGTCCACGCCGCCGCCGGTGTCGGCGCAGGACTCGTTCTGGGTGCCGTTCTGGGCGTTGTAGGCCTCCGCCTGGATGGTCGAGTACGCGCTCGTGCCACCCGAGCCGGGCGGAGTGGTGCCGCCGCCCGCGCCCGGGCCGAGCGCGACCGTCCAGGACGTCGGGGCCGGGTCCTGGAGGTGGCCGTCGACGGGCTGGGCGCCGGTCGGGCCGACGTCGTCGTACGGGAAGGCGTAGCCGATCGACGCGTACTGGTGCACCAGGCGGGCGTAGTGGTTCGTCGTCGGGTCGCGGTAGTACTGCGCCGGTGCGACGCCGTCGGGCTGGTTGTTCCCGCCGGCCACCAGCAGGCTGCTGCGGTTCAGCGCGGCGGCCAGCCGGGCGGCGACCGCGCCGCGGGCGTCGCTGCCGGAGTTGTACAGCGGCCCGCTCGCGCAGCCGAAGATGTCCGCCGCGCTCGGCTTGGTGAACGGCACGCCGTTGGTGTTCAGGCCGGCGAACACGATCGCGTCCCCGCTGACCGTGCCGGTGTAGGAGCCGATGCCGCCCTGCCCGTTGATCGTCAGCGGGGTCGTGCGGTAGTGGTCCCAGACCGCGTCGAGGTAGCCGGACCAGTAGCCGCCGAAGTCGACGGGGGAGTGGCCGGGGGCGAGCACCCGCACCACCTGGCCGCCCGAGTCGGTGACGACCAGCCGGTCCCACGGCGCGCCGTCGGCGTTGTGCTGCGCCCGCAGGCCGTCCGCGATGCCGCCGAGGGCGCCGTCCGGCAGCGGGCTGACCGACTGGGCGCCCGCCGCGCCGGTGGTGGCCATCGACACCGGCAGCGCCACCATGTCGACGTAGCTGATGTTCGCGTACAGGTTCGCGCTGTTGTAGGTGAACTCGCAGAACGTCCAGTTGGTCTGCCAGTTCGGGTCCGCGCCGGCGAACCCGGGCTGCACCAGGCCGGGGCCGGGGTTGACGAAGAACTGGATCTTCTTGCCGACCGAGAACCACACGCGGCCGCCGATGAGGTAGTCGGTCAGCGTCACGGTGACCTGGGCGCCCTGCCCGCCGAGCGGGATCGCGTAGTCCGGGACCGGCGTCACCGGCGCCGACGGGTTGGCCAGTGGCCGGAACCGGCCGTCGGCGGTGACGAAGCCCGGACGGCCCGCGGTGTCCGCGCCGCTGATGTAGGCGTAGACGGTGCCACCGCCCGAGTTGTTCTTCAACGTCAACGGCAGGGCCGCGGCGGCGTGCGCTCGCGGCGTGGTGACGGCGGACCACAGCGGCGTGCTCGCCGCGGCGGCGACCAGGCCGGCGGTGACGAAGGTACGCCTCGACAGCATGGCACCTCCTTGGGACGGGCGGTGTCCACGCGGCCGGCCGGCCCCGCGTCCACCGGAAACGGTGTCCGGACGGTAGGTACGCGTTCCGGCGGGGTCAACATCCGGCGGCCCCGGTCGGGTACGGACGGCCCTCGACGGTGCCCTTTCGTAGCCCGGACCACGGTCCGCGGTGGTCCGGTGTTCGTCCGATGTGGACGGTGGGCTCAGCGGTCCCGCGGCGCGGGCAGCCCGGCGGCGGCCAGGGCGGCCCAGAGCGGCTTCGCGCCGTAGCGCCGGGTCTCCAGCCCGTCGACGAACTGGCAGCTGTACGCGGCGGCGGTGAGGGTCGTCGTCCGGCCCTGCGTGTCGAGGAACCGGAGTTCGAAGCTGGGCCCCAGGTCGGCGGTGCAGGCCAGGTCCGCCGGCGGTTCCGGCAGGTCGCACGCCGTGGCGGCGATCTTCCGGATGGCGGCCGCGTCGGTGGTGCGGCTCCCGGCGGGGGTGTGCCGGGAAGGGGTGGGCAACGGCTGGTACAGCGGCCCGCTGACGACGAGTTCGCGGGGTTCGTACGAGGCGGAGCACAGCGCCGACGTCGACCCGGGCCGGGCGTTGGCGCCGCAGGCCACGCCACTCAGGGCGACGAGGAGTACGCCGGAGAGAGCGGACAGCCTTCGCATGGGGGTGCCTCCTTCGGTCCGTCGACCCGTGGACGGAACCGCGCGGCCGTCGGGTTGCACGCGAACCGGATCGGTGCCGGAAGTCGTCCCGGTCCGGGCAGTCCGGCCGGCCGGCGAAGGGTCTTTGGTCCCCACCGGTCGTGACGCGCGGCCGTCGCGGCGGCCGCCGGCCACCGGTGATGCTGGCAGCGTTCGTTCCCCCGGAAACCGGAGCCGACGATGAGCCGACCACTGCCCAGCGTGTTCGACCAGGCACTCGCCTCGGCCGTGCGCGCTCCGTCGCCGCACAACACCCAGCCCTGGCGCTTCGGCGTCGGGCACGAGGCGATCGAGGTGTGGCTCGACCGCGAGCGGGTGCTCGCCGTCGCGGACCCGCATGGCCGGGAGGCGCGGCTGGCCTGCGGCGCGGCCGCCTTCAACCTGCAGATCTGCCTGCGCACCAACGGGTTCGCCACGGTCGTGCGGCTGCTGCCCGATCCGGCCGAGCCCGACCTCGTCGCGGTGATCCGGCTCGACGGCAACCAGAAGGCCACCGCGGCCGAGCGCAAGCTCGCCGAAGCCGTGTTCCGGCGGCACACGAACCGGCGGCCGCTGCTGGACACCGTGGTGCCACCGGCCGTGCGGGCCGCGCTCAAGTCGGCGGCGCTGCAGGAAGGCGGGCAGCTCGAGTACCTCGACGCCTCGGGCCGGTACACCCCGGTCGCTTCGCTGGTCCGGCAGGCGGAATCCCTCCAGGCCGCGGACGGTGCCTTCCGCGCGGAAGCCGCGTTCTGGACCCACCGCGAGCCCGGCAGCCCCGACGGCGTCCCGAAGACCGCGTCCGGCCCGCCGCCGCAGGGCTCCGGCGTCGTGTCGCTGCGCGCGTCGCACGAGAACGAGGAGTTGCCCTCCCGCGAGTACGAACAGGAACCGCTGCTCGGGGTGGTGCTGACCCGGGACCGCGGCCCGCACGCCGAGGTCCGGGCCGGGATGGCGATGCAGCGGGTGCTGCTCGCCGCGACCGCCGACGGGCTGGCGACGTCGTTCCTGTCGCAGCCGTTCGAAACCCCGTACACGCGGGACTCACTGGACCGCCTCTTCGCCGCGGCCGGGCAGCCGCACACCCTGCTGCGCATCGGCTACGGCTACCCGGCCCGGCTCACCGCCCGCCGCCCGGTCGACGAGGTGCTGACCCACCGGACCGCGGCCCGCTGATGTCCCCCGTCGAGGGCCGGGCCGCCACCCCGGGCCGCAGCGGGGAAGCTACGGGTGGACTCCTTCGGCGAGGATGACGTCGGCGAGGTTGTCCATCGCCCGCGTCATGTCGTGGCGCAGCCCCGCCGCGACGATGCGGTGCACCAGCGGGCCGAGCGGCCCGAGGCCGAGGCGGTACTGGACGGCGTAGGTCATGAGCGTGCTCTGCGAACCGTCGCCGCGGGTGATCGGCTCGAACTCGAACACGTTGGTCAGGTCCTGCAGCGGGGCGAAGCCGACGCCCGTGTCGACGCGGCGGGTCAGCGGCTCGATCTCGCGGACCGTCCAGGTGGACCGGGTGGTCAGCGGGCCGAGGGACTTGTTGCGTTCCTGGTAGGTCCGGCCGATCTCCGCGGTGCCGTGGTGGTCGGTCACCTCCAGGACGGTCGGGACCCACTCGGCGTAGCGGTGGGTCGCGGAGATCACGTCCCACACCCGCCGGACCGGGTGCGGGATGATCGCCTGCTCGGAAACGGTGTAGTCGCGCACCATCGTCCCCTTCACTCGTGGCCGAGGACGGCGCGGGCGGCGGTTTCGCCGGAGCGGACCGCGCCGTCCATGTATCCGTTCCAGTGGTCCGAGTGCTCGGCGCCCGCCCAGTGCACCCGGCCGAACGGCCGGTCGCGCCAGGGGCCGAGCCCGGTCAGCACGCCGGTCCCGGGCACGGACGTCGGTCCGCCGCGGGTCCACTCCTCGCCGACCCAGTCCTGTTCGAAGTACTCCACCGGGCTCAGCGCGGCTTTCCCGACGGCGGCGGCGAAGGCGCGCAGGACGGCGGCGCGTCGTTCGCGGGGCGGCCGGGCCGCCCAGGCGTGCCACTGCGGGCCGCCGAGGAATCCCATGAGGACACCCGGCTTGCCGTCGGGCGGGGAGTTGTCGAACATGGAGCAGATCGGGGAGCCGTGCCGGAACACGGCCTGGCCGTTGAGCCCGTCGGCGCGCCAGAACGGCTCGGGGTAGACGGCTTCGCACTTCATCAGCGCACCGAAAGCCATCCGGGAGAACAGCGCGTCCTGCTGCGGGGGCAGCAGCGGGCGCCAGGAGATCCGGGCGGCCAGCGCGGGCGGGACGGCGACGACGACGTGCCGCGCCTGCCAGGTGTCCACATCGGACGTCACGGTCACCCCGGCGTCGTCCTGCTCGATCGCCCGCACCGGGGAGCCGAGCACCACGCGTCCGTCGAGCTCCTCGCCGATGCGCTGCGAGATCAGCTGGGAGCCGCCGGTGAAGCGGGATTCCTGCGCGCCGCCGGTGACGCCGATGCCGCGTTCCACCGTCCCGGGCGTGGTTTCGTTGCCGAAGCCGGCGATGTACCAGAGGCTGTAGAGCAGCGAGGCGTCGGCGGCGCTGCCGCCGTAGGCCGAACCGAGCAGCACGTTGACCAGGTCCAGGGCGCCGGTGCCCGCCGTGGTGTGCCGGATCCAGCTTTCGAACGTCACGCTGTCCCACGCCCGCGCCTTGGGGGCGCGCCACGGCGCGTCGAGGGGGATCTTCCGGGCCAGCTGGTTGATCCGCCGCATGGCGATGCCGAGGTCGGGCAGGGCCAGCGGGTCGGGCGGGATGTCGCCGCGGTACCGGCGGGCCCGGTCACCGTTGACGTAGACCGACGCTCCCTCGGTGTAGGCGGGGAACGTCTCGACGCCGACCTGCTTGGCCAGGGCGAGGATGTGGTCCTGGGTGGGGCCGACGAACTGCCCGCCCGCCTCCACCACCTTGCCGTCGCCGAGGTCGTGGTTCACGGTGCGGCCGCCGACCCGGTCGCGGGCTTCCAGGACGACCACGTCCCGGCCGGCCGCGGTCAGCTCGCGGGCGGTGGTGAGCCCGGCCAGGCCCGCGCCGACCACGACGACGTCAGTGCGGCGCATCGGCGTCCTCCAGCGTGGGCGCGGTGGCGGCGAAGGCGTCGGCGGCGGCCAGGTCGAACTCGCCGTGGTCGCTGCCCAGGCCCTGGGCGACCAGGGCCGCGGCGGCGGAACCGAGCACCGCGGCCTCCCGCGGGGACCGGCCGAGGCCGATGCCGCGGAGGAAACCGGCGGAGAAGGCGTCACCGCAGCCGGTGGTGTCGACGACGTCGACCGCGAACGCGGGCACCGCGAGCACCTCGTCGGCCGTGATCACCAGGGCCCCGCGGGCGTCCCGGGTGACGGCGACGCAGCCGACGCCCTGGCCGATCAGCGCGCGTGCGCCGTCCTCGAGGGTTTCGGCACCGGTGAGCCCGAGGACCTGCTGCTCGTTGGGCAGCAGGTAGTCCAGAAAGGACAGTGCGGGGGCGATCCAGGCCAGGATGCCGGGATCGCCCGGGGCGAGCAGGTCGGCCGAGGTCACCACGCCGGCCGCCCGGGCGGGGGCGAGGATCTTCGCCGCGTTGTCCCCGCCCATCAGCTCGGGCGCGCCGAGGTGCAGGTGGGTCGCCCGCGCGACTTCGGCTTCGGCGATGTCGCCGGGGCCGTAGGTGAGGTTCGCGCCGGGGACGTGGAAGGCGGGCCGGCTGCCGTCGGGGCGGATCGGCAGCACCGACGCCGAGGTCTGCACGGCTTCGCGGCGGACGACCAGCGAGGTGTCGATGCCGTACTTGGCCAGCATGGCCAGCAGCAGGTCGCCGATCGGGTCGGTGCCGATCGCGCCGGCCGTGCGGACGGCCGCGCCGAGCTTGGCCAGCGTCAGCGCGGTACCGGCAGCGGTTCCGGCCGGGCCGAAGCGGATCTGCTCGACCAGGGCCGCGCCCTGCCCGTCCGGGATCGCTTCCACGGGCCGGACCTGCACGTCGAACACGTGCGCGCCGAGCGTGATCACCGTTTGCGTCACAGATCCTCCTCGATCCGTCGGGTGCTGCCGTAACCGCGTCGCAACGCGGCTTCGATCACCGCGGTCTGCTGGGCGGCGTCCAGGGTCCGGGGGGTGCCGAGCGAGGCGGCGTTCCGGTAGAGCTCGCAGGCCCACTCGAGCAGCAGCGCGTTGTCCACCGCGGCCGGCAGCGTCGGGCCGTGCACCACGGCACCGTGGTTGGCCATCAGCGCGGCCGTCTTGCCGTCCAGCGCGGCCCACACGTACTCGGCCAGCTCGTCGCTGCCGAAGACGGCGAACGGCGCGACCCGGACGGCCCCGCCGAGCAGGAGCTGCTGGTAGTGCACGCAGGGGAGTTCGTCGAGCACCAGGGACACCGCGGTGGCCTGCGGCGAGTGGGTGTGCACGACCGCGCCGGCACCGGAGCGCCGGTAGATCCCGAGGTGCAGCTCCAGTTCCGAGGTCGGCGCGAGGTCCCCGGCGACCACGGCTCCGTCGAGGTCGACGACGGTGACCTGCTCCGGCGTGGCCCGCGCGAGCACCACGCCGGTCGCGGTCACCGCGACGTGGTCACCCGCGCGCACGCTGACGTTGCCGGCGGTGCCGATCAGCAGCCCGGCGCCGGCGAGCTCGTGGCAAGCCGCGACAACGGCCTGCCGCTCGGCCTGCAGAAGCGCTGTGCCCTGAGTCATCGGCTCAGCGTAGGCTAAACATGAAACAAAGTCACGTTCAGGTTCGTTGAGGTCGACAAGGCGATGCGTAGGCTCGCCGGCGAAGGATCGATGCGGCCCCGACGGCGCGGCCCCGGACGGCGAGGAGCCACGATGAAGAAATGGGCGATCCTGGTCGCCGCGATCGTGCTGGAGGTGGCGGCGACCCTGGCCCTGCGGGCGGCGATCGACGCTCCCTGGTGGGCGGTGCTGACCGTCGCGGGGTACGCCGGTGCGTTCGTGGCGCTGTCCGCGCTGCTGCGGCTGGGTGCTCCGATCGGGGTCGTCTACGGCACCTGGGCGGCCGCCGGGGTCGCACTGACCGCGGTCCTGGGCACCGTGCTGTTCGCCGAGCCGTTCACGCCGCTGATCGGGATCGGGATCGCGGCGGTCATCGCGGGCGTCGTGCTGGTGGAGACCGGCCATTCCGCCGAGCGCTCATGACGTGGCTGTTGCTGGCCGGGGCGATCCTGGCCGAGGTGGCGGCGACGCTGTCGCTGCGGGCGTCGGAAGGCTTGAAGAAGAAGCGCTGGATCGCGCCCGTCGCGGCCGGCTACCTCGGCGCCTTCGGGTTGCTGACCGTCGCGCTCGCCCACGGCATGCCGGTCGGGATCGCCTACGGCGTCTGGGCGGCGTGCGGGGTCGCGTTGACGGCGATCGGGGCGCGGGTGTTCTTCAAGGACGCGCTCACCAGGCGGATGGCGGCCGGCGTCGGGCTGATCGCCGCGGGCGTGCTGCTCATCGAACTCGGCGCGGCGGCGCACTGAGATGGCCACACTGGTGAACCGGACGATCCTGATCGTCGGGGCGTCCTCCGGGATCGGCGCCCAGGTGGCCCGCGACGTCGCCGGCCACGGCAACCGGCTGGTCGTGGTCGCCCGCCGGGCGCCGGAGCTCGCGGCCGTGGCGGCCGACGTCCGCGCGGCGGGCAGTGCGTGCCTCGACCTCGTGGCGGACGCGCTCGATCCCGACGCGGCGGCCGCGGTGGTGGCGCGGACGGTGGCCGAGTTCGGTGCGGTGGACGTCGCACTGCTGAACGTGGGCCAGGGCCCGGACATGGCGATGGCCGAGGCCGGGGTCGGCGACATCGCCCGGATGATGGCGCTGAACTACGACGTCACGGTGAACTACCTGGTCCCGCTGATCGCGCAGCTGCGCCGGCAGGGCGGCGGGCTGATCGCCCAGACGAATTCGCTCGCGGGGCTGCTGGGCCTCCCGCGCCAGGGCCCGTATTCGGCCGCGAAGGCCGCGGTCCGCATCCTGATCGACGCGGCCCGGGTCGAGCTCGCCCCGGAGGGAATCCGGTTCACGTCGCTGTACCCCGGTTTCGTGGCGACCGCCCGCGTCAGCGCGGACGGGCTGCCGAAACCGTTTCAGATCAGCGAAAAACAGGCGGCCCGGCACGTGGTCCGGGCGCTGCGGCGGGAACCGGCGGACGCGTCGTTCCCGTGGACGACGTCCGCGCTGGTCCGCCTGCTGCGGGCGCTGCCGGTCCCGGTTTCCGGGCCGCTGCTGCGGAAACTGGCTCGCGATCGAGATCGCGGAGGCGGGGTTCGCCCCGCCTGAGCGAGCGGGCCCGGGAAGAGTGGCTTCCCGGGCCCGCCTCGATCAGCTCACCGTCAGCGCGGTGTCGTCCAGGCAGAAGGACGTCTGCAACGACGAGTCCTCCACCCCGGTGAACGTCAGCGTCACGGTCTGCCCGGCGAACGCCGAGACGTCGACCGTCCGCTGCTGGTAGCCGGTTCCCTTGTCCAGGTTGGAATACGTCGCCAGCGTCGTCGAGCCCGCCTTGACCGTCAGCTTGTCGTACTGCGTCGACGTCGTGGTCTCGGCCGTGTCGACGTGCAGGAAGTAGCTGAGCGACGCGTGGCAGCCCGCCGGGATCGTCACCGGCTGCGACAGCGTGTCCGTGTGCGCGCTGCCGTAGCCGTCGAGGTAGGCGAGGTACGTCCCGGAACGCGGGGTTTCGCTGCCGGTCGCCGTGGTGATCACGCCGCTGGACGCGGTCCATGCCGCGGCGCCGCTTTCGAAGCCGGGGTTGGCCAGCTTCTGGCCCGCGCAGCCACTCGTGGACGTGACGGTCCACGAGAACGTCGTGCTGCCGGTGGCGCCCGAGGAATCCTTGGCGGTTGCGGTCACCGAGTACGTTCCCGCTGTGGCCGGCGTCCCGGAGATCAGGCCGGACGTGCTGATCGACAGTCCGCCGGGCAGGCCGGTGGCCGTCCACGTGTAACCGCCGCTGCCGCCGGACGCGGACAGCTGGAGGCTCACCGCGGTCCCCGGTGCGCCGCTCTGGCCGCCCGGGTTCGCCACCGTCACACCGCTCGACGTCGTGCCGGCGGTGAACGCCGCGGTGCCGTTCGGGGTGCCGAGCCCGGTCGGGCCGTCCCAGCCCGCGCCCGCCTTGCACTGCACCGCCGTCGAGCAGCTGCCGTTGCTGCCGGAGGTGACGTCGTTGAGGTTCCCGGCGTGGGCGTACGGGTAGGCCGCGGGCGTGTCGGACGCGCCGGGCGAACCGGCGAGCGCGTAGACCGAGGCGATGATCGGCGACGACGCGCTGGTCCCGCCGTACACGGCCCAGCCGCTGCCGCCGTAGGTCTGGTAGACCGCGACACCGGTCTGCGGGTCGGCGACCGCCGAGACGTCCGCGTTGGCGCGCTTGGCGCAGCCCGTCGTCACGTTCTGGAACGACGGCTTGGCGACACTGGCCGAACAGCCGCTGCCCGCGCCGCTCCAGGCGGTTTCGGTCCAGCCGCGGGTGCCGCCGCCCTGCGTGAGCGACGTGCCGCCGACCGCCGTGACGTACTGCGACGACGCCGGGTAGCTGATCCCGTAGCCGTTGTCGCCGGTGCTCGCGGTGATCGCGACGCCGGGGTGGCGGAAGTAGCTGGAGTCGTAACCCGGTTCGCTGCCGTCCTCACCGCCGCCGTAGCTGTTGGAGACGTACTTGGCGCCCAGCGAAACGGCGGTGTTCACCGCGGTGCCGAGGTCGGCCATGCTCGCCTGGTTCGCCTCGACCAGCAGGATGTGGCAGTTGGGGCAGATCGCCGACACCATGTCGACGTCGAGGGAGATCTCGCCGGCCCAGCCGCTGTCCGCGGCCGGGAGGGGACTGGCCTGCCCGGTTTCGTTGACCTTCTTGAAGCAGCCGTTCGCCGTGGTGCAGGCGGGCAGGCCGTAGGTCGAGCGGTAGGTGGCGAGGTCGGACTCGGCGTTGGGATCGTCGTGGGCGTCCACAATGGCCACCGTCGCCGACGCGCTGCCGCTCGCGGTGAGGTTGTACGCGGAACGCAGCCCGGACGGGCCGAATCCGCTCGGCAGCGCGTCCGGGGCGAGGGCGGCGCGCATGGTGTCGGTCTGGCGTTCGGCGAAACACGTTGCCATGCCGGGTTTCACGGCCTGGGCACAGACGCGCGCGGTCGGGTGGACCGCGGCCGCGGCGGCGGGAACAGCGGTGGCGGGGACGGTCAAGGTCAAGGCCGCGAAACCGGCCACGGCGAGGACTCTTCGGCGCATGGATCACTCCTGGGGAGAAGCTGCTGCGAAGTGGTGGGGCCCCATGGGTGTCCTGTTTATACAGTCCGCCGGCCGCCGGTGGCCCGGTTCCGGAGGGGGCGAAGTGATTGGTGCCGGGCGCCCCGGCGATGATTGCGCCGAATGGCCCGCGGACCAACCGGCCAGGACGTCCCGATCACGGCGGATCGGGACGAATCGGCAGGCAGGCCCGTCCGACTTTCGTCGTGAACCGCCCCCGACTTTCGTCGGGCCGGCCGCGGGTGAACCGGACGGGCCCGCGGCCCGTGTAGACGAACGGGTGTGGAGCGGAAGTACGGGAGATCGCCGTTGACTGCCATCGAAGAACGCCGGCGCCGCCGGGATCGGGACGACCGGCCGGGCTGGAACGTCGATCCGGTCCTCGTCCTCACCTTGGTCCTGTTGACCGGATTCCTGGCGCAGGGCCCGGTTCGGCGCCTGTTGTCCACTCCGGTCATGCAGAGCTGGATGACGGTGTTCGTGGCGGTGGTCGTCCAGGCGCTGCCGTTCCTCGTCCTCGGCGTCCTGCTCTCCGCCGGGCTCGCGGTCTTCGTGCCGCCGTCGTTCTTCACGCGCGTGCTGCCGAAACGGCCGTCGCTGGCGGTGCCGGCCGCCGGGCTGGCCGGCGCGGTCCTGCCCGGCTGCGAATGCGCGTCGGTGCCGGTGGCCGGCGCGCTGGTGCGCGGCGGTGTGAACCCCGCGGCCGCGGTCGCGTTCCTGTTGTCGGCACCGGCGATCAACCCGGTGGTGCTGACGGCGACGGCGGTCGCGTTCCCCGGCCAGCCGCGGATGGTCGTCGCCCGGTTCGCCGCGAGCCTCGCGGTGTCGTGCGCGATGGGCTGGCTGTGGCAGCGGCTCGGCCGTCCGGACTGGCTGCGGCCCCGCGCGCACGACCACGGGGCGGCCGGGACCAGGGGAGAGGCGTTCTGGGGCTCGGTGCGGCACGACGTCATGCACGCGGGCGGGTTCCTCGTCGGCGGCGCGATGGCCGCCGCGACCCTCAAGGCCGTGGTGCCCGCGACCTGGCTGCACGCCGCGGCCGGCCACCCGGTCGTGGCGGTCCTGGCCCTGTCGGTCCTCGCGGTGCTGCTGTCGATCTGCTCGGAAGCCGACGCGTTCGTCGCTTCGTCGCTGACGCAGTTCTCGCCGACGGCGCAGCTGGCGTTCCTGGTCGTCGGCCCGATGATCGACCTCAAGCTGTTCGGCATGCAGGCCGCCACGTTCGGCCGCGCGTTCGCGCTGCGGTTCGCGCCGGTGACCTTCGCCGTGGCCGTGGCCGCCGCGGTCCTGACCGGGGCGGTGCTGCTGTGAACCGGACGGTGCAGGCGATCCTCCTGTTCCTGGTCGGCGGCGTGCTGCTCCACGCCGGTGTCACCGGGCTGTACCTGCGGTACGTCAAGGCCGGCCTGCAACCGCTGGTGCTGGCCGCGGGCGGGGTGCTGGTGGTCGCGGCCGTCGCGACCGTCTGGTACGCCCGGCGGCGCCCGGGCGGGCAGCCGGCGCCCCGGGTTTCGTGGCTGCTGGTGCTGCCGGTGTTCGCGCTGATCCTGGCCGCGCCACCGGCTTTGGGTTCCTACAGCGCGATGCGGGCCGGCACGGCGGTGACGGCGCCGCGGATCGTCACCCCGCTCCCGGACGGCAACCCCGTCCGCCTGAGCGTGATCGACTACGCCGACCGCGCGGTCTACGACCACGGCCGGTCGCTGGCCGGCCGGACCGTCACGATCACCGGGTTCGTCGCCTTCGACCGCAGCGGCACGCCGTACCTGGTCCGCATGCTCCTGAACTGCTGCGCGGCCGACGCCCAGCCGGTCAAGGTCGGCCTGACCGGCCGGGTTCCGCCGGTGCTGCAACCGGATTCGTGGCTGGAGGTCACCGGCGGGTACACCGACCGGCAGGCCACGGACCCGGTCAACGGCGGCACGATCCCGTTCGTCGACGTCGGCCGGGCCCGGCCGGTCGCGCCGCCGGCCGATCCCTACGAAAGCCTCGGCTAGCGCGGGCACCCTCGGTCATCTGCCCGCCTGCGGGCCGATCATCGAGTTCACGTCGATCGGCGACGGGATCGCGCCGAGCTGCAGCAACAGGTCCGGAACCCGTTGCAGGCGGCGGGAGTCCAGGACCGCGCCGTAGCCCGGCAGGGTGAGCAGCTTGGCGGTGTCCTCGTCGATCTTGGCGAACCGCACCAGCAGCGGCTCGACCTTGGCGCGGTCGAACAGGGCGTCGTGGGTGGCCTTCTGCATGGCCCGCTGGAACGCGGCCAGGGTCTTCGGGTTCTCCTTGACCCACTTCCGCGTCGCGCCGTAGCCGGTCAGCGGGAAGTCCTGGGTCGCGCCGCTGTTGATGTCGATCACCGGGATCGCGCCGGCCGTCTTGGCGGCCTGCGTGATGTACGGCTCCGGCAGGTACGCGGCGTCGGCCTGGCCCTGCTGCAGCGCCGCGGCGATGTTGGGCAGCGGGATCAGCACCCATTTCACCTTGCTGAAATCGACGTTGTGGTCCTGCATGATCGAACGGGTGAGAAGATCCGAAGCGGTGTTCTTGGCCGTGATGGCGATCTTCGCGGTGGCCAGGTCGGTGATTGTTTTCACCGGCGAATTCGGCACCGTGACGATCGCGTTGGACTTCGCGTTGACCGACGTCGCGTCGGCGACCAGCTGCATGTCGGCGGCGCCGGTGCTGCGTGCGGTGAAGAACGGCGGATAGGTCGAGAACGCGATGTCGACGTCGCCCGAGATCGACTTCGTCAACGAGGCCTGGCCGCTGGCCGCGATGACGGACTCGACCGTGAGTCCCTCGGCCTGGAAGTAGCCTTCGTCCTGGGCCAGCCAGAACGGGGCGAGATCCGTGGTGGGCAGGATCGAGACCTTCAGCGCCGACTTCTCCGGCCCGCCGCCGCTCGACGACGCGCTCGAACCGGTCGCGCCGAGCGCGCCGCAACCGGTTACGACCGTGACGACCGCAAGAGTGAGCGCGGCACGAACACGGGCATTGCTCCTGACTATTCCGAACAAGGTCTGCTCCTCGAAGGAGATGACAGTTGATGTACCGGCTCCAAGGAAGGTCCGTGATTCACTCCCCGGCGTCAGGCGGGCCACTGTAGGGACCCCGGCAGCCCTTGACAATGCGTGATGGCGCCGGAACCGGGAATTCACCAGAATGGCGGCACGAATACTAGATCGACGATCTTGCGCTGTCGTCGATCGCGGAGCCGTTCGGCGTGAGGATCGACGCAGGTGCGCGGTGGGTGCGAAAAACGTGGCCGGAGGGCACCCGGCAAAGCGGAAAACAACGGATCGGCCGCCATATCCCACGCCGGTGAACCCGGCGTGGCCGCCGTCTCGAAATCGCACTCGCCGGCCGGTATTCGCGCGATTGTCTGCTGAAGCAGGCAATTTTCCGGGGCTGTCGAAATCATCGACGGCGCGGGGGGTGGTGACGCAGCGTGGTCGGCGTCGGAGGCGCTCGCGGCCGTCGATGCGATGCCAGAAGCCCTGCGCCGCACCGTTTTCCGACCATCCGGGGTGGGGACGCCTCGGCTTGTCCGGGCCGGCCGCGCCGCGGGTGCCGCGCGGGCGGGCGGCCGAGAGCCACGAATGGACCTCGGGTGAATCACGTCCGGATCACGAATCGGCGCTTTTGCCGAATGGCGGGTTTCGCCGCCGGGAACAGGGGAAGACCGGCCGGCGTTCCACGCTGGCCAAGTGGACCTCTTGTTGGGGAACAGGTTTTACTTCTAAAATCCCCGGTGTGCGACCGCTTACGGACGGTACGGAGCTACTGGTCGGCCGGGACAGCGAGCTGTCCCGGCTGGCCGCGTGGATCCGGGACGTCGCCGCGGGTCGCGGCCGCGCCGTGCTGGTGGACGGCGAGCCCGGGATCGGCAAGTCCGCGCTGGTCCGGTCCGCCTGCGTGGCCGCCACGGACGCGGGCTGCCAGGTGTACTGGGGCGCCGGCGACGAGCTCGGGCAGGCACTGCCGCTGCTGCCGCTCCTGGACGCCCTCGAGATCACCCCGGCCACCCGGGATCCCCGTCGTGACGCCGTTTACGAGCTGCTGGGCGGCGGCGCCGTCGCGGGCAAGGGCGCCGACCTCGCCGCCGCGGCCGCCGAGCAGCTGATCGCGCTGGTGGACCAGCTCTGCCAGGACGGCCCGGCGGTGCTGGTCGTCGACGAGCTGCAGTGGGCCGACAGCACGACGGTGGCGGTGTGGAGCCGGCTCGCCCGCTCGGTCCGGCAGCTCCCGTTGCTGCTCATCGGCGTGCTGCGGCCGGTGCCGCGCCGCGACGACCTGCGCTCGCTCTTCCGGATCGTCCGGCAGGACGAGCGGCTGAGGCTGGGCCGGCTCGCCGAGCCGGCGGTGCTCGAGCTGGTGGCCGCGCTGGCCGGCGGCAAACCCGGTGCCCGGCTGGAGGAGCTGGCCGCCGGTGCGGCCGGGAATCCGTTGTACCTCACCGAACTCGTCGACGCGCTGACCAGGAGTTCCTGCCTGGAAGTCAACCCGGCGGGCATCGCGGAGCTGACCGGCGCGGCCACGCCGGACTCGCTGCCGGAGGCGATCGCGGACCGGCTGGGCTTCCTCACCGAACCGGCGCGGGAAGTGCTGCGGACGGCGGCGCTGCTCGGTGTCGGGTTCTCGGTCGCGGACCTGATGACCGTCACGAACTCCTCGCTCGCCGAGCTGCTGCCCGCCCTCGACGAGGCCCGCGCCGCCGGGGTGCTGGTGGCGGCGGGCGACGACCTGGAGTTCCGGCACCCGCTGATCCGCACGGCCCTCTACGACGAGATGCCGACGGCGGTCCGGGTCGCCTGGCACCAGTCCGCCGCGTGGGCGCTGGCCGAGGCGAGCGCCCCGGTCGAACGGGTGGCCCGGCAGCTGCTGCCCATGGTGTCCACAACGGACACTCGGGTGCCGGTCCCGGACTGGGCCGTCCGGTGGCTGCTGAAGGTGGCCATGCCGTTGATCGGCCAGGCGCCGGTGGTCGCCGTCGCGCTGCTGAGACGGGCGGTGCGGGACGCACCCCTCGACGACGCGGTGACCGGCGCGCTGGCCTGCCGGCTGGCCGACGCCTACTACCGGGTCGGCAACGTGGGCCAGGCGGAGCGGATCGCTTGCCGGGCCTTGGATCGCGTCCGCGACCCCGACGTGCGCGTCGACCTGCACACGACGATCGTCCAGAGCCGCGGGTCGGACGGCCGCGCCGCCGAGTCGCTCCCCGCGCTCAACGAGGCGCTGAACCAGCCGGGGCTGGAGGCCCGCCACCGGGCCCGGTTGCTGGTGCTCATCGCGCGGATCCGGCGCGTCCTCGGCGAAATCGACGCCGCCGGCCGGGCCGCTTCGGCGGCACTGGCGCAGCTCGGCCCGGCCGAAGACCGCTGGGCGACGGGGTGGGCGCTGCACGTGCTGAGCCAGTGCGCGATGACGCGGGGCGAGTGGGCCGCCGCGCTGCCGCTGTTCGAGCGCGCGATCGCCGTCGTGCGAGGCGATCCGACGCTGATCGAGCTCACCCTGCTGCTGCGCATCAACCAGTCGGTCACCTTCGGCGCGCTCGACCGCTACGCCGACGCGCTCACCGCCGCCGGGCAGGCGCGCGAGCTCGCCGACCGCACCGGCAGCGTGGCGCGGCTGACCCAGGTCCAGAGCGCGATCGGGCAGCTCATGCTGGGCGCCGGCCGGTGGGACGACGCGCTGGCCGAGGTGGACGTCGTCCCGGACGACCGCAAGGACCCCGGTGTGGTGTGCTGCGACCACGGGGTCGCCGCGATCATCCACCTGCACCGCGACGAGGCGGCCGCGGCCCGCCGCCACCTCGACGTCGCGGCCCTGCATTCGGAACGCGCCGGCGACGAAGTGGTGGAATCCCTGGTCAGGGCCCGCAGTCTCGCCTTCGAACACGCCGGTGCCCCGGAGCGTGCGCTCGCTGTGCTGACGGCCGTACCGGCCGGCGAGGACGCGGGGGAGGAGCGCCTGGGCGACGCCGCCCGCCTGGCGATGACGATCGGCGACGTGCGGACCGCGCAGGAGATCGAGGCCCGGGCACGGGGGATCGCCGCCGAGTCGGCGGTTCCGCACCGCCGCGCACTGGCCCTGTACTGCCGCGGCCTGCTCGAGCGGGACGGGACGATGCTGCTGAGAGCCGCGGACGGCTACGCCGACGCGGGCCGCCCGCTGTCCCAGGCCAAGGCCCTGGAGGCGGCCGCCATCGCCTTCGCCGACGCCGACGCCCGGGGCGAAGACCGCGGTTCGGCGCGGGCCGCCTTCACCCACGCCATCGACCTCTACACGGAGCTGGACGCCCATTGGGACGTGGCGAGGCTGCGCGCCCTGTTCCGGACGCTGGGCATCCGCCGCGGGCCGAAGGTCAAGCACCGCACGGCCACGCACGGCTGGGACAGCCTGACGCCGACCGAGGGCCGGATCGCCGCGCTGGTGGTGGAAGGCCTGTCGAACCCGCAGATCGCGGCCCGGCTCTACCT
>NZ_MUMI01000267.1 GCF_002155975.1 Amycolatopsis kentuckyensis | reverse complement strand
GGTCGGCGTCGTCCCGGCCGCGGTCGAGGCCATGCGGTCGGCCGGTGCCGAGGTGGGCCGCATCGAGGCGCTGCTCGGCCCGGCCATCTGCGGCGACTGCTACGAGGTCCCCGCCGAAATGGCCGCCGACGTCGAGAAACACGTCCCCGGCACCGCGTGCAAGACGCGCAAGGGAACGCCCGGTCTCGACCTGCGCGCCGGGTTGTGGCGGCAGCTCGCCGACCTGGGTGTCGGCAAGATCGGCGTCGACCCGCGGTGCACGAACGAGGACAAGACGCTGTTCAGCTACCGCCGCGACGGGACCACCGGGCGGATCGCGGGCATCACCTGGATCGAGGCATGACCTCCCGGAAGGCCGAGCTGGCCGAGAACCTGGCCGAGGTCGAGGAGCGGATTGCCGCCGCCTGCCGGGCGGCCGGGCGCGGGCGCGACGAGGTCAAGCTGATCGCGATCACGAAGACCTTCCCCGCGTCCGACGTCGCGCTGCTGGCCGAGCTCGGCGTCACCGACGTCGGCGAGAACCGCGACCAGGAGGCGGGCCCCAAAGCCGCCGAAGTCCCCGGGCTGCGGTGGCACATGGTCGGCCGGCTGCAGCGCAACAAAGCACGTTCGGTGGTCGGGTGGGCACACGAAGTGCAGTCCGTCGATTCGGCGCGGCTCGCCGACGCGCTGGCGAAGGCGGTGCGTGCGGTTCGGGACGCCCAGATACGTGACGAACCCCTCGACGTGCTGATCCAGGCGAGCCTCGACGACGACCCGGGACGCGGCGGCTGCCCGCTGGCCGAGCTCGGTGCGCTCGCCGACCGGATCGCGCGGACCGAAGAGCTGCGGCTTCGCGGCCTGATGGCGGTCGCACCGCTGGGTGCGGACCCGGGCGCCGCCTTCGAGCGGCTGGCCCACGCGGCCGAACGGCTCCGCAAAGATCACCCGAATGCCGCAGACGTCTCCGCCGGGATGAGCCATGATCTCGAACAAGCGATCACGCACGGCTCGACCTGTGTGCGTGTCGGAACCGCGTTGCTCGGTGGACGCGGTTTAGCCTCGCCGTAGGGAGCTCGCGCGGTCGTCACGTTTCGTGGCCGCCCGCGCGGGGCACTGACGGCGTGGAGATTGAGTCAGTGCGGGAGCGGCTAGGGCTAGGGAGAGGCATGAGCGCGCTGCAGAAGCTGAAGGCCTACTTCGGGATGGTGCCCGCTGACGACGACGGCTACGACGTCGAGGACGACTACCGGCGCGGTTACGCGGACGACGACTACGACTCCTACGAGGAGCCGGCACCGCGGTCGTCCCGCTCACGGTACCGCGACGTCGACGACACGTACGACGAGCCTGTCAGCCGCAGCCGGTCACGCTCCGTGCCCAGTTCCGAGCCCGCCGTCCACGGCGCGCTCGCCATGGACCGGCAGCCGGAACCCGTGGCCCGCCTGCGACCGGTCACCGAGCCGGTCGTTCGCCAGCCGGGGCGTGACCCGTTGAGCCGCATCACCACGCTGCACCCGACCAGTTACGCGGAGGCGCGGGCGATCGGGGAGCACTACCGCGAGGGCATCCCGGTGATCATGAACCTCACCGAGATGGAGAACGCGGACGCGAAGCGGCTCGTCGACTTCGCCGCCGGGCTGGCGTTCGCGCTCAGAGGGTCGATGGACAAGGTCACCAACAAGGTGTTCCTTCTCTCACCGCCCGATGTGGACGTCACGGCGGAAGACCGTCGGCGGATTGCCGAGGGCGGATTGTTTTTGCGGGGCTGAAGTCGCCCGTACCGCTGAGCGCAAGCAGACGTGACTTTGCCGACCCGATCCAGGGTCGGCCCCCTCAACTGCGTCTTCGGAGAGGACGCCCGGTTAGAGTAGGTACGTGGAAGCTGTGTGGCTGGTCGTCTGGTACGTGCTGTTCGCCTTCTGGCTGCTGCTGACGGCGCGGATCGTGGTCGAACTCGTCCGGACCTTCGCGCGTGAGTGGCATCCGGCCGGAGGGGTTGCGGTCACGCTCGAGACCATCTACACAGTGACGGACCCGCCGGTCCGCTTGTTCAGAAGGATCATTCCGATGGTCCGGATCGGCGGCGTCGGACTGGACTTGTCGATTATGGTGCTGCTGTTGGTTGTGTTCTTCGCGATGCAACTGGCGACTCCAAGTTGATCGGGGAAACTTGGGTGGACCCTGCAGGCCATGGAGTGCGTGAGGTGATCTGATGTCGTTGACCCCCGCTGACGTGCATAACGTCGCGTTCAGCAAGCCGCCCATCGGCAAGAGGGGCTACAACGAGGACGAGGTGGACGCGTTCCTCGACCTGGTGGAGACCGAGCTGGCCCGGTTGATCGAGGACAACAACGAACTGCGTCAGCAGATGGAACAGCTCGACGCGGAGCTCGAGTCGACCCGCAGCGAGCTGGAGAACGCCAAGGCGAACGTCGGCGCGCCCCCGATGCGGGAAGAGCCGTCGCGGCGTCTCGCGCCGGTGCCGCCGCCGCAGTCGGCCATGGAGCAGACCCAGGCGCACTCGATGGTCGGCGACAGCACGGAGCCGAACGTGCAGGCCGCCAAGGTCCTGGGCCTGGCCCAGGAGATGGCCGACCGGCTGACCGCCGAGGCGAAGACCGAGTCCGACGGGATGCTGGCCGAGGCCCGCACCAAGTCCGAGCAGCTGCTTTCGGACGCCCGGGCGAAGTCCGACTCGATGGTGAACGAGGCCCGCACCCGCGTCGACACGATGCTGAACGACGCGCGGACCCGGGCCGAGACGCTCGAGCGTCAGGCGCGGGACAAGGCGACCACGCTGGAGCGCGAGTCGCAGCGCAAGTACACCGAGACGATGAACAGCCTGAACTCCGAGAAGAGCGGGCTGGGCAAGAAGATCGAAGAGCTGCGCACGATCGAGCGGGAGTACCGCACGAGGCTGCGCGGGTTCCTCGAGTCCCAGCTGCGCGAGCTCGACGACCGCGGTTCCGCGGCCCCCGCGTCGGCGTCGTCGAACTCCGGGCAGTCGTCCGGTTCGACGAGCGGCGGGCAGGGTTACTCCTTCGGCCCGCGGGCCGAAGCCGGCTGAGTTCCCTCTCGAACCGTGGCACGTCCCGTACCGGGATGTGCCACGGTTCGGAGTCGATCCGGTACCACACGTGGGCGGGTCGTGGGCCGCTCCGGGGCGGTTCGTGCTGTAATTCAGCGTGCTTTACATCGTGCTGGTCCTGGTACTGGCGGCTCTGGGGTTGCTCGTCACCGCGCTGATCACGGCTTCTTCGCTGTGGGCGTGGGTATCCATCGGCCTGTCCGTGCTGGCCGGGCTGATCCTGGTCGCCGACTGGCTGCGCCGCCGTCGCCGCGCCGCCGCGCCTCCGGCCGCCGCCGCCGCTCCGGCTGATTCCCCTGCTGCCGACGCTGCCGCTGCTCCCGACGCTGCCGCTGCTTCCGCGCCGCAGCCCGCCGAAGAGGAACAAACCGCCCTGATCCCGGCCGCCGGCGACCTGGGTGACCCGGCCGACGCTTCAGCCGAGACCGAAACGAACGCCGATTCCGACCCGGGCGTGGAGGACACCCCGGAGGAGGACATCGCGGTCCTGGCCGACCTCGACGACGAGGTCGTGGTGGTCGACGAGCACCCCCGCTACCACCTCCGCACCTGCGAGTGGCTCGGCCCCCGCGACACGATCCCGATCGGCGTCGGCGAGGCCCGCCAGCTCGGCTTCACCCCCTGCGACCGCTGCCGCCCCGACGCCACCCTGGTAGCCACCCACCGCTAACCACGCCGACCCAACCACACGTGATCGAGCCCGGAACCAGCGTGATGGAAGCCGGAACCGGCGTGATTGAAGCCGGAACTCGCGAGT
>NZ_MUMI01000266.1 GCF_002155975.1 Amycolatopsis kentuckyensis | reverse complement strand
GCCGGTTCGACGCCGCGGCGGCCGCGCTGGACCGCTACCTGCGGGACGCCCAGGCCCGGCTGCTCGAACTCAGCGCACAGCCACCGGGAACACCACGCTGAAGGTGTACGGCAGGCGGATCGTGACGGGGTGGTACCGCCCGTCGACGCCGGGCGCCCAGCCCTGCCAGGCGATCGTGCGGACGAGGGAACACGTGCGGTAGCCGACGGCGGCCGGACCGGCGGCGCGGGCCCTGGCGGCCGGTGCCGAGGTGAGCAGCACAGCGGCCACGGCGGCGGTGGTCGTCGCACGTCGGAAGCACACGCCTCACTCAACCCCGCGGGAACCTCCGACCGGAAAGGATTCGAGCCGGTTCAAATCCGCCGTTCCGGCTGCTACGGTCGGTGAGTGAAGCTTGTTCTGGTCAGTCCGCCGCACCCCGCCCGCCCACTGCTGATCGCCGCAAAAGCCATGCGGCGGCCGACGGCTGAATAAGCTTCGTTGTTCAAGCTGCGGCTCGACGCCGAGACGGTGGCCAGGACACGGTTTTCCCCGTCGCTGGCGGCGGAGTCGCTCGCGTGGCTGAAGCTCGCCGCCGACGCGGGCCGGCACCCGGTGTTCGGCGATCCCGGCCCGCTCGCCCGCGCGGCGCTCGCCCACCCCGACGTCGCGCTGCTCCTGGACCTGCTGCCCCGTCCCGGCGAGGTCTACACGCCGGACCTGCTCACCCCGCAGCCGGGCACGGCCACCCGGCACCGCGACCTGCTCGACGAGCAGATCGCGCGGATCGAGGCGACCGCACAGGACGACGTCGAGACCCAGGTGCTGGCCTACACGCAGGTCCACTGGACCAGACCACTGCCGGTCGCGGCCCGGCGGAGCGTCGAGTCGGGGACGATGCCCCGGCGGCTGGCCAACGGCCTCGCCCGGTTCTGGCGGGACGCGCTGGCCGAGGACTGGGCCGGCCTGCAGGCGGTCCTCGACCGGGACATCACCCACCGCGCGCACGCCATCGCCCGCCACGGCGTCGGCGGGGTGCTCGGCAGCCTGCACCCCACCATCGGCTGGGCCGGTGACGCGATCACGGTCGACAAGCCGTTCGACGGCGAGGCCGACATCTCCGGCCGGGAGCTGGTCCTCGCGCCGGGCGTGCTCAGCTGGCCCGGCACCAGCATCCAGATCGACGTCCCCGGCCAGGTCGTCCTGTGCTACCCGGCGCACGGGGTCGGCACGGGCGCCGACCACCGCCGGGGCCGGATCGCGTCGGTCGTCGGCGCGGCCCGGGCGGCGCTGCTGGCCGACCTCGAACCGCCGCGGTCGACCGCCGAGCTCGCCACCCGGACCGGGTACAGCCCGGGCACCATCTCCTACCACCTGAAGGCCCTGCACCGCGCCGGGCTCGTCAGCAAGGTGCGGGACGGGCGGTTCGTGCTCTACCGGCGAACCGCCCAGGCCGTCGCCCTGCTCGAAGGAGCCGTCAGCAGCTGACGTTCGGTGCGATCCAATCGGCGTACTCGTCCGCTGAACCGTCGCCACCGTCGTCGACCGCGATCGCCAGCTGCTGCACCCCGGTGACCGGAACCGTCACCTTCTGCGGTTTCGTGCCGCGCTGGACGATCCCCGTCGCGAACAGCTCCCGGCCGTCGCCCAGCACCCGGAACGTCACCGTGGCCTGCGCGCCCGACACGTCGTCGACGCCGTACTGGGTCGTGAACGATTTGCACGCCCCGCCCAGGTGCAGGCGGATCACCGAAGGCGCGTGCACACCGATGCCGCTGTTCGGCTCGTAGCCGACGCCGCCGATCGCCATCGCGCGCCCGTTGGCCACGCTGCCGCGTTCCACCGGGCCGAGCCCGTTTTCCGAGTACAGCCACGGCCGCGTGCTCAGGTACGTCGTCCCGGCTCCCGGCGCCGTCACCAGCGGTGTCTCGGCGGAGCCCGCCGCGGACCGCGGGCCGAACTCACTCGTGTACCCGCCGCTCACCCCGACCAGCACCTTCGCCGCCGGCGCTGTCGTCGGCCGCAGCGTGATCTCGTGCGTCACCGTGCTGCCGGGGGAGACCCGCGGGACGTCGACCTGCGCGGGGCTGTCGAGTTCCCAGCCGGACGGCACGGTGATCGCGTACCGCGCGTCGGTGATCGGGGTGTCGCCGTCGTTGGTCAGCGTCACGGTGCCCGGCACCGGCTGGCCGGCCAGGAAGCCCTCGGGCAGGTCCACGCCCAGCGTCACCAGCGGCTCGGCGGGGGACGGCTGCCCCGGCCACGCGCGCAGGAAGACCCCGGACAGCGCGGGCACGGACGTGCGCAGGGTGCCGGTGCTGGTCAGCTCGGCGCCGGTCCACAGGTTGCGGACCCGGTAGGCGGACGCCGCCGCGACGCCGGACTCCGCGAGGTCGAACGGGATCGTCCGGGCGACCGAGCCGCGGTTGAGCAGCAGCACGGCGACCGAGCCGTCGGACATCGGCTTCGCCCAGATCTCGCCGTCGGACAGGTCACGGACCTTGCGGCCCGGGGTGCCCGACCAGTCCTGGTCGACCGCGATCACGTCCCGGTTGGCGATCGTGTCCAGCGGGAACGACTCGTTCGGCATCAGCGGCGCGTTCAGCAGCGCCCACAGCGAGAACTCCGCCCGCCGCACCGGCAGGTCGAGGAAGCTGAAGTTGAGGTAGCCGGGGTCGCTCCAGCCGCCGGGGCCGGTGTGCCCGGCGAGCGGGATCTGCCTGTCCACCTGCGTCATCACGGCGGCGAACGGTTCCGGGAGGTCGCTGGTGAGCTGCCAGGTGTGCGCCCCCGCGCCGGGCGCCCACTCCCACTGGCGGTAGTTCGCCGAGAAGGTGTCGATCATGGCGAGCGCGATCGGCCGCCCGGTGGCCTTGAGCGCGTCGCTCATCTTCTTGACCGCGGCCGTGACGCCGGTCTGGCCGCCGCACGTGTCGTACTCGAGGTAGTCGACGCCCCAGGCCGCGAACGTCTGCGCGTCCAGCTCCTCGTGGTCGCGCGAGCCGGGCATCGCGCTGCCGCAGACGAGCGCGCCGGTGCCGCTGTGCAGCCCGAACTTCAGGCCGTTGGCGTGGACGTACGCGATGAGCCCCGGCAGGTCCGGGTACTTGGCGGTGTCCGGCTGCAGCTTCCCGTCCGCCGCGCGGGTCTTCGCCGCCCAGCACCCCGCGATGTTGACGTAGCTGTAACCCGCGTCCTTCAGGCCGCTGGTGACCAGCATGTCGACCGCCGCGCGGACCTTGGCGTCGTCGATCCGCGGGCACTGGTTCCAGCCGCGGGACCACGAGATGCCCATGGGCGGCTTCGCGGCGATGACCGGTTCGTCGGCGGCCGCCGGTGCGGCGATCGCCGTGCCGAAGGTGAGGAGCGTGAGCAGCAGGACCCCGAACCGTCGCATGGTTCCCTCCCCGGGACGGCGGACAAGATCTCCAGGGTGACGTGGGGGCGAACCGGACATGAGGGGAGAAGTGCCGTCTCCGGGCGGGTGGCCGCCGTCTCCGGGCGGTGGGTGAATTCCCGAGAGGTGCCGGGTAGAAAGGACCGACTGTGCCAAGCCTGCCGAGGAGCCGACGATGCCCCCTGCTGTCCGCCCGCTGGACGGGATCAAGGTCGTCGACCTCTCCCGCATCCTGGCCGGGCCGTACTGCACCCAGTACCTCGGCGAGATGGGCGCGGACGTCGTCAAGGTCGAGCCGCCGGGCCACGGCGACGACACCCGCGGCTGGGGGCCGCCGTTCGTCGGCGACGAGGCCGTCTACTACCTGGCGGCGAACCGGAACAAGCGCGGGATCGTGCTCGACCTCAAGAGCGACCGCGGCCGGGAAGCCCTGCGGCGGCTGGTCGCGGACGCCGACGTCCTGGTCGAGAACTTCCGCCCGGGGACGCTCGAGAAGTGGGGCATCGGGTACGAGGTGTTGTCCGCGCTGAACCCGCGGCTGATCCACGTGTCGATCACCGGCTTCGGCCAGACCGGCCCGTACCGCGACCGCGCGGGCTACGACCTGGTGGCGCAGGCCCTCGGCGGCGTGATGTCGCTGACCGGCGAGCCGGACGGCGCGCCGGCGAAGGTCGGGCTGCCGGTGGCGGATCTGAACGCGGGGACGTGGGCGATCATCGGCGTCCTGATGGCGCTGCAGGCCCGGCACACGACCGGCCGCGGCCAGTACCTCGACGTGTCCCTTTTGGACAGTCAGCTGGCCTGGCACGTGTACGCGGCGGGCGCTGTGTTCTATGACGCGCCACGCCCGCGCCGGATGGGCTCGGCGCACCCGAGCATCGTCCCGTACCAGGGCTACCACGTGGCTGACGGCTGGCTGATCATCGCGGTCGGCAGCGAGAAGCTGTGGCACGCGTTCTGCGGGGTGCTCGGGCTGGATATCGCGGCCGACCCGCGGTTTTCGTCGAACGCTGCGCGCTCGGCGCACCGCGAGGCGTTGAACGCGCTGCTGGAACCGGCGCTCCTGACGCGCACGGCGGCGGAGTGGATGACGGCGTTCGACGAGGCCGGCATCCCGGCGGCCCCGATCAACGAGATCGACGACGTCTACGCGGACCCGTGGGCGGCGGCGCGCGAGCAGGTGGTCCGGCTGCCGCACCCGACGGTGGGGACGTACGTGGGCACGGGCTTCCCGGTGAAGGCATCGGACACCCCGGCGCGGCCGACGTCCGCCCCGCCGACCCTGGGGCAGCACACCGCGGAGGTGCTGGCCGAGCTGGGGTACTCGCCGGCGGAGATCGCGGAGTTCCTGGACTGATGGTAGGGATGGGGGCAGGACTGAGGAGGACCGATGGCAGCACAGCACGCCCTTTGGCACCCGTTCGCCGACATGGGCGCGGTCGACGGCGACCGGATGGTCATCACCCGGGCCGAGGGCTCGTACGTCTGGGACGACGCGGGCCGGAGGTATTTCGACGCGACGGCGTCCCTCTGGTACGCGAACTTCGGCCACGGCCGTCCCGAGATCACCGAAGCGGTTTCCCGTCAGCTGGGTGAGCTCGACTCGTGGAACCTGTTCGGCTACAACGCGAACAGGCCGGCGATCGAGCTGGCGGACCGCGTCGCGGCGTTGGCGCCGGAGCAGGGCTCGAAGGTGTTCTTCGGTTCGGGCGGCGGCGACGCCATCGACACGGCGGTGAAGCTGGCCCGGGCGTACTTCGCGCAGACGGGGCGGCCGGAGAAGGTCCACGTGATCGGCCGTGCCCAGGGCTACCACGGAACCCACGGTTTCGGAACGGCGGTGGGCGGAATCCCGGCCAACGCAACGGGCGTCGGCCCCCAGCCACCGGAGTTCTCGCACGTCCCGTTCGACAACGCGGCGGCGCTGGAGGAGGAGATCGCGCGCATCGGCGCTTCGCGGGTGGCGGCGTTCTTCTGTGAGCCGGTGATCGGAGCGGGCGGGGTCCTGCTGCCACCGGAGGGCTACCTCGAGGAGGTGGCGGCGATCTGCCGCCGTCACGAGGTGCTGTTCGTGGCGGACTGCGTGATCGCGGCCTGGGGCAGGCTGGGAACGTGGTTCGGGATCGATCGCTGGCCGCTGCGGCCGGACATGATCACGACGGCGAAGGGCATCACGGGCGGAACGATCCCGCTGGGAGCATTGGTGGTGGCCCCCAGGGTGGCGGAGCCGTTCTTCACGGGCAAGCCAGGAGCCCCGATCTTCCGCCACGGCCCGACGTACGCAGGCCACCCGGTGGCGTGCGCGGCGGGCTTGGCAACGTTGGACATCTACGAGCGCGAGGGTTTGATCCCCCGAGGCCGCGAACTGGAGAAGCCACTGGCGGACGCGGTATCGGCGGCGGCCGGCCACTCGTTGGTGGCAGAGGTACGAGCCGGTCTGGGCTTCTTGGCGGCGGTGGAGCTGACACCGGAGGTGATGGAAGCGGACCCCGGGGCACCGGTGAAGCTGCAGCGAGCATGCCGGGACGAGGGTGTGATCGTCAGGAACTTGGGCCGCGGGGTGGCGGTATCGCCACCACTGGTGGCGGCGGAGCCAGAGCTGGACCTCCTGGCGGCGGCGTTGCCAAAGGCTTTGGACCGCCTGGCGGCCCAGGTGTGAGGTGGCGAATGGCTCATTCGGGACATGGGGCCCGGATGAGCCGTTCGCGACGCTGGCGCGGGTGGGGCGGTCCGGCCGGAACTCGCGTGCTCCAGCCCGGGACTGGCGTGATTGAGGCCGGAAGTCGCGTGACTGAGGCCGGAACTCGCGTGATTGGGCCCGGGACTGGCGTGTTTGGGGCCGGGACTGGCGTGATTGAGGCCGCAACTCGCGCGAGTGGCCCGGACCTGCGGGGTTGGGGTCAGCTCGCGAGGCTGAAGCCGGACTTGGCGTGATTGGGCCCGGAACTGGCGTGATTGGGCCCGGAACTCGCGTGCACCAGCACGGGACTGGCGTGATTGAGGCCGGAACTGGCGTGATTGGGCCCGGAACTCGCGTGATCGGGCCCGGAGCCCGCGGGGCTGGGGCAAGCCCGAAGCCCGAAGCCGGAAGTCGCGGGCTCCAGCCCGAAACTCGCGTGATTGGGGCCGGAACTCGCGTGATTGGGGCCGGATCTC
>NZ_MUMI01000265.1 GCF_002155975.1 Amycolatopsis kentuckyensis | reverse complement strand
TTTTCAGCAGCCGAGCGGCCCCGCCGCCCCGCCGCCCACGCTGCAGACCGTCGACGAGGCCGCTCGGCTGCTGAAAACCGACGCACGAACGCTGCGCACCGACCCGGCGCAGAACATCCGAGGCGGCGCTGCCCTGCTCGCGAAGTACAACACCGACGGCAACTGGTACGACGCGGTCGCCCGCTACAGCGGCTCCGGCGACGAGGCCGCCGCGCAGACCTTCGCCGACGAAGTCTTCGACACGATCAAGACCGGCACCACCAGGACGACCGACGACGGCCAGCGGGTCACGCTGACCGCGACCCCGGACCTGGTCGTGCCGCAGCACGCCGGCACGACGCTGTCGAACGTCGAGTGCCCGCGCAGGGTCACCTGCGAGTCCGTCCCGGCGCCGTACCAGGAGCTGCCGAAGGACGACTACGGCAACCACGACCTCGCCGACCGGCCGAAGAGCCAGCAGATCGACCACATCGTCATCCATGACACCGAGGGCTACTGGGCCAACGTCCTCGACCTCGTCCAGGACCCGACCTACGTCAGCTGGCACTACAGCATCCGCTCGGCCGACGGCCTGATCGCGCAGCACGTGCCGACCAAGGACGTCGCCTGGCACGCCGGGAACTGGTACGTCAACGCGAAGTCGATCGGCATCGAGCACGAGGGCTTCGCCGCGAAGGGCACCTGGTACACCGAGGCGATGTACCGCACGAGCGCGAAGCTCGTCGGCTACCTTGCGCGCAAGTACGGCATCCCGCTCGACCGCGCGCACATCATCGGCCACGACAACGTGCCGGGCACGACGCCGGCGACGATCGCGGGCATGCACTGGGACCCGGGCCCCTACTGGGACTGGTCGCACTACTTCGACCTGATGGGCGCGCCGCTCGGCGGGTTCGGCCTGCCCGGCTCGTCGCTGGTCACCATCGACCCGGACTTCGCGAAGAACCAGCCTGCGTTCACCGGCTGCGACAAGTCCGGCAGCGGCACGCCCTGCCCGCTGCGCGGCTCGGAAGCCGTCGTGCTGCACTCGGAGCCGAGCGAGTCCTCGCCGCTGCTGGTCGACATCGGCCTGCACCCGAAGGGGACGGCGTCGACCATGGACGTCGCCGACGTCGGCAGCCGGGTCGCGACCGGGCAGCGGTACGCCGTCGCCGAGGTCCGCGGTGACTGGACGGCGATCTGGTACCTCGGGCAGAAGGGCTGGTTCCACAACCCGCGCAACGCCCGGGTCGCGAAGCCCGCGATCGGCTGGGTCGTGACGCCGAAGCCCGGCCTCGCGACGGTGCCGGTGTACGGCCGCGCCTACCCCGAGCCGGAGGCCTACCCGGCGGGCGTGACCGTGCAGGCCATCACGCCGCTGCCGTACCCGCTCTCCGCCGGCCAGAAGTACTCCTCGGGCGGGACGGTCGGCTCCGAGTACTACTGGGCGACCACCTTCGACCCGGCGAACCACGTGGTGGTGAAGGGCAAGCTCAAGTACGTCCAGATCCAGTTCGGGCACCGGATCGCCTTCGTCAAGGCCGACGACGTCCGGATCGTCCCGGCGTTCTGAGCCACCGGGTGGAGGTCGCGCTCACGCGTCGAGCGCGACCTTCACCCCGGCCGCCTGCTCGGTGTTGCGGCGCGTCTTCGCCCAGCCGTTGCGCCCGCGGACGAGCCGGAACAGCGCGCGCCACGACGTCACGTAGAACGTGTAGATGTACGCGGCGTACGCGAAGCCCATCCCCAGCCCGCGCAGGACGTTCTTGCTGCGCAAGCACTTCAGCTGGTAGATCGGGCCCCAGACGAGGAACGGCAGCAGCCCGAACGAGCCGTAGATGGCGAACAGGATCCAGGCGCCGCCGGTGAACCACGTCCACATCTGCGCCGGGTCGCCCGCCGTGCCGATCACCAGCAGCACGAACGGGATCGGGTACAGCAGCGAGCCCAGCAGCTGCAGCCACGGCTGGGCCAGGTAGTACATCATCTCCGCCGCGCCGAGCGTGCTGACGTGCGGGGAATCCCAGATCCGCCGGAGGTACCGGGCGCACTGCATCGTGCCCTGGCCCCACCGCGTGCGCTGCACGAGGAACCGGCGCAGGCTGTACAGACCTTCTTGCGACACATGGGAATCCGGGGTGAACCCGGTGCGCCAGCCCGCCGTGAGCAGGTGGACGCCGAGTTCGAAGTCCTCCAGCAGCGAGCCGCGCCACGGCTCTTCGGCTTCGCCCGCGATCGAGTCCAGCGCGGTGAGACGGGTGAACTGGCCGTTGCCGCCCATGGAGATCGTGCCGGTGAACCCGCGGGACGTCTGGATCGCCGCGATCGCCGTGCGGAACTCGAGGTCCTGCAGCTGCGCGAGCTTGAGGCCGAACCAGCGGCCGACCGGGTTGCGCGACGGCGGCGGCGTTCCGGCGTTGCCCATCCGGACGTCGAGCTGGACCGCGCCGACCTCCGGATCGCCGAAGAGGTGCGGTGCCGCGCAGACCTCCAGGCAGTTCGGCGCCGGGCGGCCGTCGGCGTCGACGACCACCACGACGACGTCGTCGCGGCTCGCGTCCGGGCCCATCCAGTCGTTCAGGGCGCGGTAGGCCGCGTTGAGCGCGTCGCCCTTGCCGGTGCGGGCTTCGGGCCGCACGCGCGGCACCAGGTGCAGGTACGGGTCGTAGCCGCCGTGGCGCCGCCACAGCATCCGGACCACGCGGGCGGTGCGGTCCTCCGAGTCGTCGTCGACGACCCAGACGTGCGCCCGGCGGAACGTGGTCCGCAGATAGCGGATGGTCTCGCGGATGACGGTCTGCTCGTCGCGGCACGGAACGAAGAAGTGCCAGGTGAAGTCCGCCGGGTCGCCGACCGGGCCGGGCTTGCGGCGCAGGTACGGCACCACGATCACCACGACGTAGACGAGGAACGCCACGCTCATGGTCAGCGCGAACGCCTGCGTGATGGCCAGCAGGACCTTGCCGCTCATGCCTTCTTCTTCCGGGTGGCCAGCCAGACGAACAGGACGATCGAGACGGCCCCGCCGAACACGCTCACCATCGAACCGAGCAGCGTGTGGCCCCAGTAGTAGCCCTCGTCGGTGCCGAACCGGTGCACGAGCCCGACGATCGTCAGAATGCGGAGCTGGTTCACCAGCACGACGACGAGTGCCGAAATGCCGAGCGAAAAGAAGAGCCGCCGCGCATTCGACGGCCGGAAGTACATCATGACCATCGTCACAACGAGCAGCGGGAGCAAAAGGAACGCCGAAGAACATTCCGGCGTCATTCTCAACCCGAACGGAGTAGCGCTCGTCAACCCAAAGTAAACGGACTCCCGATCGGGGGCGACATAGACACCCGATGTAGTGAACAGATCGAGGATCGCGCCGGCGAGCCGCACTTCCAGTTCGCGGTAGAACCGCTCGGCCAGCACCACCACGACCCCCGCGGCGGCCAGCGCACTCAGCGCCGCGACCAGCGGAAACCGTGTCATTCCTGAGTTTGGAGCGCTCGCTACCGCCACAACGTTCCTCTCGGTGTCGATTTCCCGCCCAAGCTGCGGACCCCGGGCGAGCGTAGGACATGCGTGCCGCGCATTTCCACTCGGAGGGGTGGAAATGCCGCCCCAATCGGCTGGACCTTCGCCGAACTTGTTACGCCGATCGAGTGATGTCGAAAACGACCAGCGGAAACGGCACCGAGCCTTACCCGATCCGGTGATTCGGGAAATTTCCTGTGCTATTCGGCCCGGTCTTCGCGATAGTCGATCCGCGTGCCGAGTCGAGGCAAGCGAGTTCGATCCGCGCCGCCGTCACGCAAACCCCGGATAAATCCAGCGAATTCGGAGGAACACTTGATGAAGAGCTCCCTCGTGCGCCGTGGCGGCCTGCTCGCCGCGGTCGTGGCGAGCGTCGTGCTCGCCGGCGCGGCCCCCGCTTCGGCGGCCCCCGGCGACGGGTCCGCGTACGGCGTCAAGGTCGACGTCAAGCTGCTCGGCCAGAACGCGGTGAAGGCGGGCCCGTTCGCGGCCGCGAACACCGCGGGCCCGACCAGCAGCAGCCTGGCGAAGGTCGACCTCACCGGCATCCTCACCGCCGGTGCGATCAACACCGAAGCCGAGCGTGACGAGAATTCCGGTGCGGTGACGGCGAAGGCGAGCACCGCCGACGTCGCGCTGCCGCTGCTGAAGGCGGCCCTCGGCAACGTCGGCATCAAGCTGGTCGAGGCCGTCTGCACCGCGACGCAGAAGGGCGTCGAAGGCAGCACGAAACTGGTCGGCGCGAACCTCGGCAGCGTCGGCGCGGTCGACGCGGCCCCGGCCGCGAACACGCAGATCAAGGTCGGTCTCGGCGCGCTCAACGTCGCGACGATCACCCTGAACGAGCAGGTCAAGAACAAAGACGGCAGCCTCACGGTGAACGCCGTCCACGTGAAGCTGCTCGGCGAGGGGCTCAAGGCGCTCGGCTCGGGTGACGTGATCGTGTCGTCGGCGACCTGCGGCCCGGCCGCGCCGCCGATGCCGCTGGCGTCCGGCGCCGGGCTCTGGATCGGGCTCGGCCTGCTCGGCGCCGTCGCGGTACCGGTCGGCACCCGCATCTTCCGCCGCCGCGCGCAGGCCTGAGCGAGGTCCGGATGTACAAGATGCCGGGCGCCGGAGTCGGCGTGGCCGGAGGCGGGGTCGGCACCCTCGCCGCCACCGGCGCCGACATCGGATGGTGGCTGGCCGTCGGCGTGCTCCTGGTCCTGCTCGGGACCATCGCGCTGATCGCCGTCCGCCGCCGCAACCGCCGTCTCTCCCAGGCGCGGGATTGAGAAAGCGGCCGCCGGCGTGTGCCCCTCGCACGCCGGCGGCCCCCATAGCCGGAAATGACACAGCCCGGACACTCCCCGGCCCGCTCGGGCGCCGGGGGTGGAAAGTTGCTGGACACTGGTCGATGTGGAGAAGGGGCGACACGGGGTGGACGTGATGTTGCTGGCCGGGACGCGGCCGGAAGCCGTCAAGCTCGCGCCGCCGGCCCTGGCGCTGGCGGCGCACCCGGTGCTGCGCCCGGTGGTGGTCCACAGCGGCCAGCACCCGGGCATGGTCGAGCAGGCCCTGGAGCCGTTCGGGCTGGGCGTGGACGTGTGGCTCGACGTGCCGCCCCGGGTGACGGGCGGCCAGGCCGAGCTGATGGCGGGCCTGCTGCCCGCACTCGACGACGTGCTGCGCCGCCACGCCCCGGCCGCACTGGTCGTCCAGGGCGACACGACGACGACGCTGGCCGGCGCGCTGGCGGCGTTCTGGCTGGGCATCCCGGTGGTCCACCTGGAAGCCGGGCTGCGCACGCACGACCTCGCGGCCCCGTTCCCGGAGGAGGGCGCGCGGCAGATGGTGTCCCGCATCGCGGCCCTGCACCTGGCCCCGACCCTCGGCACGGCGGCGGCGTTGCGCTCGGAAGGCGTTGCGCGGCAACAGATCGCGGTCACCGGCAACACGGTGGTCGACGCGGTCCTGGAGATCGCGGCCCGCGACCTGCCGGCCCGCGACACGGCACTGGCGTTGCTGGAGATGGAGCTCGCGGAGGCCGGCGAGCGGCTGGTGCTGGTGACGTCCCACCGCCGCGAGTCCTGGGGCGAGCCCCTGGAGCGCACGCTGGCGGCGGTGCAGCTGATCGTGGCCGAGCACCCGGACGTCCAGGTCCTGTTCCCGGCGCACCCGAACCCCCAGGTCCGCGCCCAGGTGGAGGCGGCACTGGCGGGCCTGCCCCGGGTGACGGTGACGGACCCGCTGGAGTACCCGGACCTGGTCCGGGCGCTGCGGCTGGCCTCCCTGGTGCTGACGGATTCGGGCGGCATCCAGGAGGAGGCCCCGACGTTCGGCACCCCGGTGGTGGTGCTGCGGGACGTGACCGAGCGCGCGGAGGCGGTGGAGGCGGGCTGCGCCTGGCTGGCGGGAACGGACACCGAGCGAATAGCGGACACGGCGGCCAGGCTGCTGAGCGGAGAACTGCGCCCGGCCCAGGTCGGAAACCCCTACGGAGAAGGAAATGCGGCGGCCTTGACGGTCGCGGCGATCGAGGAACTGCTGGGCGTGCGTTCGGTGGCCCCGGCCGCGGCTTCCTGATCAGGGTCTAGGCATGGAGATCGCCGACCGGCTGGAGAAGGACCGCAATGTCTGGCTGTGCACGCTGCGCCCGGACGGCTCGCCCCACCTCACCCCGGTATGGTTCGTCCACGTCGGCGACACCTTCTGGATCGGCAGCGGCGAGCGGAACACCAAGGTCCGCAACATCCTGAACGACCCCCGGGTGAGCCTCGCCCTCGAGAACGGCGACCACCCGATCGTCGCCGAAGGGCGGGCGCAAGTACACCGCGGGGCCCTCCGGGAAGACATCCTCACCGCGCTAGCCGCCAAGTACGAGGGCTGGGACGCCGGGAAAGAAGTCCGGCCGTTCGGCCCCCGGGTCCTCCTGGAAGTCCCGGTCACCCGATGGCTGCTGAGGGGAAGCGCCCAGTAGCTGGAACGACACCCACACCCCCGCAACCCCGATCCGAAGCCAGAACACGGCCGGCGGCACCGGGTCAAGGCACGCTTTCCCGCCTTGACGCGGTGCCGCCGGCCGTAGTCACAATCAGGCTTCGGGGTGGCGGGAAATGGACGCCGCTACAACGACACCACATTCACCGGCAAAGCCGGGTTGGCACTGAACTCCAAGGGCGCAGTCGGCCGCTTCGCCGCAACAACATGCGCACCCAGAGCCGCGATCATCGCCCCGTTGTCCGTGCACAGCCGCGGCCGAGGAACCCGCAGCTCGATCCCCGCCGCCGCACAACGCTCCGCCGCCAGCTCCTTCAACCGCGAATTCGCCGCCACCCCACCGGAAATCACCATCGTGTCGATCCCCTGCTCCTTCGCCGCACGGATCGCTTTGGCGGTCAGCACATCCGCGACAGCCTCCTGGAACGACGCCGCGACGTCGTCCACCGGGATCTCCTCGCCACGCCGCGCCGCACCCTCGACCCAACGCGCCACCGCAGTCTTCAAACCGGAGAAGGAAAAGTCGAACGCAGCATCGCGCGGCCCCGTCATCCCCCGCGGGAACGCGATCGCCGAGGGGTTGCCCTTCTTCGCCGCGTTGTCGATCGGCGGGCCGCCCGGGTACGGAAGGCCCAGCACCCGAGCCACCTTGTCGTACGCCTCCCCGGCCGCGTCGTCCACTGTGGACCCGAGCTCGGTGATCGACGACGCGATGTCGTCGACGCGCAGCAGCTGCGTGTGCCCGCCCGAAACCAGCAGCGCCAGGCACGGCGTCGGCAACGGCCCGTGCTGCAGCGTGTCCACCGCGATGTGCCCGGCCAGGTGGTTGACGCCGTACAGCGGCACGTCCAGCGCCGTCGCGTAGGCCTTCGCCGCCGAGACGCCGACCAGCAGCGCCCCCGCCAGGCCGGGCCCGGCGGTCACCGCGATCGCGTCCACATCGGACATCGCAAGGCCGGCTGTCGCGAACGCCCGCGAGGTGGTGGGCACCATCGCTTCGAGGTGCGCGCGGCTGGCGACCTCGGGCACCACGCCGCCGAAGCGGGCGTGCTGCTCCACACTCGAAGCCACCTCGTCCGCCAGCAGCTCCACCGTGCCGTCGTCGTGCAGGCGGACCAAGCCGACGCCGGTCTCGTCGCACGAGCTCTCGATACCCATGATGATGCGTGCCATCAGCCCGCCACCCCGTCTCGCGTCCGCGCCGGGCGGACCATCGTGTACGCGTCGGCGCCGGAAGGCTGGTAGTAGCGCTTCCGGATGCCGAGCCGTTCGAAGCCGTGGCGCTCGTACAGGGCGAGCGCGGTTGTGTTGTCCGTGCGGACCTCGAGGAAGACCGGCGCCTCGAACTCGTCGGCCCGCACCAGCAAGGCCTGCAGCAGCGCCTTGCCGATGCCCTGGCCCTGGTGTTCGGGCGCGACGCCGATGGTGTGCACGGTCGCCTCGTACTCGCCGCGGCGGCGCCCGACGACGGCCAGCCCGGCGTAGCCGAGCAGCTCGTCGCCCTCGTCCGGGCGCGCGGCGAGGTAGAAATTGCCCGCGTCCAGCTCGGAATGGAAGGCGCGGGCGCTCCACGGGTCGTCGCCGGGGAACAGGATCTTCTCGATCTCCACGCACCGGGCGATGTCCATGCGGCGCAGGGGTTCGAGTCTCACGGAGCGGTCACCCGTTTCGGGGCGGCGGGCTCGACGGCGTCGGGACGCCGCAGGTACAGCGGCGTCAGCGGCGCCGGCGGTTCCATCGCCAGCAGCGCACTCCGAGCGACCTTCACCAGCCCGGCGGGCGACGGGAAGCGCGGCTCCACCGGCCGGACGCCGAGCGCGTCGGCGTACAGCAGGGCGCCGTCGCCGGCCGCCACCTCGACGTCGGTCTCGACGTCGGCGGGGCGCTGGACGTGCGGGCCGTCGGTGCGGCGCCCCTCCGCGTCGTAGGCGGCCCAGTAGACCTCGCGGCGCCGGGCGTCGGTCAGCACGAGGAAAGCGTTGTCCCCCGGCGGGACGTCGGCGGCCAGCGCGTCGAGGCTGCAGACCGGGTACACCGGGATGCCGAGGGCGTGGCCGAGCGCGGCGGCGGTGGCCATCCCGGCGCGCAGGCCGGTGAACGGCCCGGGGCCGACGCCGGCGACGATCGCGTCGAGGTCCTTGAGGGTCACGCCCGCGGCTTCGGCGGCGGCCAGCGCGTGCGGGGTGATCAGCTCTCCGTGGGCGCGGGGGTCGACCGTGACGCGGTCACCACGCGTCTCGACCAAGCCGCCGTCCAGCGCGACGACGCCCGCGGTCACCGCCGGGGTCGAGGTATCGATCGCCAGTACCAACACGGTGTCCCAGCCTACGACCAGCGCCTTCGGCCGCTTGCTGCAGGGGACGGATCGGCACGGTAACGTGCGGATGGAGTCCGACACTGGGAGGTCCCCGCGGTGCCCGACCCCTTGTTCCCCACGCTCGTCGCCGGTGCCGCCAAGGAAGCTCTGCGCTTCGGCGACCACGCCCTGACCTACGACGACCTCGCCGCCGTCGCCGGGGGTCTCGCCCGCGAGCTGCCGCCCGGCCGGGTCGCGGTGTGGGCGACGCCGACCGTGCACACGAGCGTCGCGGTCGTCGCCGCGCTGCTCGCCGGCGTGCCGGCGGTGCCGCTGAACCCGAAGATCGGCGAACGCGAGCTCGCCCACATCCTCGCCGACTGCGAACCGGCGCTCGTCCTGGCCGAACCCGGCGTGGAACTGCCGTCCGGCCTGTCCGGTCTCCCCCGCCGGGACATCCCGCTGACCGGCGGGAAAGCGCCGATCCCGGAGGAACCGGACGCCGAGTCCCCCGCGCTGATCGTCTACACCTCGGGCACCACCGGCCCGCCGAAGGGCGTCGTGCTCCCCCGCCGCGCGCTCGCGACCACGTTGGACGCGCTGGAGGACGCCTGGGGCTGGACGGCCGACGACGTCCTCGTGCACGCGCTTCCCCTGTTCCACGTGCACGGGCTGATCCTGGGCATCCTCGGCCCGCTGCGCCGCGGCGGCTCGGTGCGCCACCTCGGCCGGTTCTCGACCGAGGGCGTCGCGAAGGAACTCTCGAACGGCGCGACCATGATGTTCGGCGTCCCGACCATGTACCACCGGATCGCCGGCGAAGTCGGCTCCGACAGCGGCCTGGCGGACGCGCTCAAGCGGGCCCGGCTCCTGGTTTCCGGGTCGGCGGCGCTGCCGGTGCACGACCACCAGCGGATCACGGCGGCGACCGGCCAGCAGGTCGTCGAGCGCTACGGCATGACCGAGACGCTGATGAACACCAGCGTCCGCGCCGACGGCGAACGCAAGCCCGGCACGGTCGGCGTCCCGCTGCGGGGCGTCGAGCTGCGGCTGGTCGGTGACGCCGGCGAGGTGGTCGACGACGTCGAGAGCGTCGGCGAGATCCAGGTCCGCGGCCCGAACCTGTTCACCGAGTACCTCAACCGGCCGGACGCGACCGCGGCCGCGTTCGACGGCGGCTGGTTCCGCACCGGCGACATGGCCACGCGCGACACCGACGGGTACGTCAAGATCGTCGGGCGCAAGGCGACCGACCTGATCAAGAGCGGCGGCTACAAGATCGGCGCGGGCGAGATCGAGAACGCGCTGCTCGAACACCCCAGCGTCGCCGAAGCGGCGGTCACCGGCGAGCCGGACGACGACCTGGGCGAGCGGATCGTCGCGTGGATCGTCCCCTCCGGAGAGCCACCGGCCGCCGAAGAACTCGCCGACCACGTCGCGAAACTGCTCGCGCCGCACAAGCGCCCCCGGGTGGTCCACTACCTGGATGCGTTGCCGCGCAACGACATGGGCAAGGTCATGAAGCGGGCGCTCGGTGCCTAGGCTGCCGGCGCGCGAAATCGTCGGCGCCATCGCCAACGGTTTCACCGAGTTCGCCACCCCCCTGCGCGAAGAGCCCGCCGACGGCCCGATCGGCTGGCCGGGCTACCGCTCCGCCCGTGCCGCGGCGGAAGAACGCACCGGCGAGAAGGAGTCGGTCGTCTGCGGGACGGCGAAGATCGGCGACGTCGAAGCCGTGCTGATCGCCTTCGAGTTCGGGTTCCTCGGCGGCTCGCTCGGGCAGCGCACCGGCGACCGGATCGAAGCGGCGTTCGCGCACGCCCGCGACGTGCGGCTGCCGGTGGTGTCGCTGATCGCCACCGGCGGCAGCCGCATGCAGCAGGGCATGCGCGCGTTGATGCAGCTGCAGCGGGTGGCCCGG
>NZ_MUMI01000264.1 GCF_002155975.1 Amycolatopsis kentuckyensis | reverse complement strand
CGCGGCGGGGCCAGCGCGAACAGCAGTCCCGCCGACCGGTCGAGGCTTCGCCGCACCCGGGACCGCCACTCGCCGAACACCGGCTGGCCGGCACTCCCCTGGAGCAGGTGCAAGCTGAGCAGGGTTTCCCACAGCGGATCCGGCTTGTCCAGGATCCTGGTGCGAGCGAGATCGTCGGTCTCGAAATGAATGCGCAGCGTATTCCCGTGTCTCCCCATGGCGGGGGATGATCACGGAGGAGGCCATGCACCCGCCATACACGGCTGTGTGGCCCGGCGGACGGTCACGGCCCGGCGTGCGGGGCAGGCGAGGAGCCGGCCGCCTCCGGACCGGCCGATCCGGACGGCACGCGTACCCGGACGGCACGCCGCCTGGCCGCCGTGCCGGCCTGGCGCCCGGGACCCGCCCCGGCCACCGTGCCGGCCTAGCGCCCGGGACCCGCCCCGGCCACCGTGCCGGCCTGGCGCCCGGGGCGGGGCGCCAGGCCGTTGCTCAGGCGTCCAGCGTTTGGTAGGCGGCCGTCCAGAAGTCCTGGTGGAGCCTTGGCGTGTCCGGGGAATCCATGGCCGTCTGGGTCAGCAGAATGCCCACCATGTCCTCCGCCGGGTCGGCGTACGCCGTCGTTCCGAGGCCGCCGTCCCAGCCGAACTGGCCCGGGGATGCCAAGTCGCGGCGGTGCGTGCGGACCGCCATCCCGAAGCCGTAGCCGCCGTGGCGGCCGAAGTGGTCACCGTATCGGTCCTTCTCCTCCTTCTGGGCCGGGGTCAGGTGGTCCATCGTCATCAGCGCGACCGTCGCGCGGGACAGCACCCGCCGGCCGCCGTGGCTTCCCCCGTTCGCCAGCATCCGCAGGAACGCGTGATAGTCGTCCACTGTGGACACGAGGCCGTCGCCGCCGGCTTCGAAGGACGGCGGGCGGCTGTACTTGCCGTTGCGGGCTTCGTCCCACACCGTCAGTTCACCCGTCGCCGGGTCGTGGGCGTAGCTCGTCGGGAGGCGTCGACGACATCTTCACCCACGTCGGCAACGGCGAGGGCTTCCACAACCTCGGCGGCCACGTGGCGCGCTACCACGCCCGGCCGGACATCGTGTACGTGCCGATCCACGACTGGGCCGGACTGCGCTGGGGCCTGGTCTGGCGCAGCGACACGGAGAACGAGATGGTCGACGCGCTGGCGGACGTGGTCCGCGACCTCGGCGTCGCCCGGTTGTGAACACCGTTTCGCGACGGCCACCTTCGAATGATTGTCGATTCTTTCGATTATTCGATGGCTTCGATAACCGATCTTCCGCGCGAAAACACTCGCACCGGCGGGAGGATTGACGAGTGGTATCGAGCATGTTGGAATATGTCCACCAAGGGGCATGAGAGGTATCCGCCATGACTTCGAGAGCAACGAAGCTCTTCCTTGCCGCCGCGCTTGCCGTCGCCGCCGGTGTCTCCGGGGTCTCTTCGGCCGGCGCCGCCACGCAGCTGAATGCGTCGCAGATCGTCGCCGACATGGGGGCCGGGTGGAATCTGGGGAATCAGCTGGAAGCCAACGCCAACGGGGTTCCCAGTGAAACCGCGTGGGGTCAGCCGACCGTCACCCAGGGGCTCATCGACAAAGTCAAGGCCGCCGGGTTCAAGACCGTCCGGATTCCGATCTCCTACCTCAACTACATCGGCGCCGGGCCGAACTACGCCGTCAACGCCGCCTGGCTGAACCGGATCCAGCAGGTCGTCGACTACGCCTACAAGCGCGGCCTCTACGTGCTGATCAACATGCACGGCGACGGCTACAAGACCATCAACGGCTCCTGGCTCATCTGCGACTCCGGCAACCAGGCCACCATCAAGGCCAAGTACCAGAAGGTCTGGCAGCAGGTCGCGGCCCGGTTCGCCGGCTACGACCAGCACCTGGTCATGGAAGCCATGAACGAGGAGTTCGACGGCCAGTACGGCAACCCGACGCAGCCGTGCTACTCGAACATCAACGCCTACAACCAGATCTTCGTCGACACCGTGCGCAAGGCCGGCGGGAACAACAGTTCGCGCTGGCTGCTCGTCGCCGGCTGGAACACCAACATCGACTACACCACCGGGAACTACGGCTTCACGCTGCCGACCGACCAGTTCCGTTCCCCGTCGATTCCGGCCGGTGAAAAACGGATCATGATTTCCGTGCACTACTACAGCCCGTGGGACTTCGCCGGTGAGGAAAACGGCACCATCACGCAGTGGGGCCGGGGCGCCACCAATCCGTCGAAAAAGTCGACCTGGGGACAGGAAGACTACCTCGACGCCCAGCTGAAACTCGTGTACAACGCGTTCGTCTCGAAGGGCTATCCGGCCGTCGTCGGCGAATACGGGACCATCGACAAGTCGGCGTTCGATTCGGCCAGCAACCGGTACCGTGCCGACTTCGCGCGTGCCGTCGTGTCGACGGCCAAGAAGTACGGGGCCGCCACCGTCTACTGGGACAACGGCAACAACGGCCAATACGGCTTCGGCCTGTTCGACCGGCGGTCCTACGCGGTGACGCACCAGGGCATCATCGACGCCGTCATGGGCGGCCTCGCCAGTCGATGACCTGCCGCTCGTCCCACAGCAGCGCGGATGGCGTCGTTCCCGGGACTTTCGGCACCAGCGCGCTCAGGGCGTGCGGCGCCGCAGGGTCGCCGCACCGAGCAGCAGCGCCAGGACCGCGCAGCCCGCGATGATGCCGATGTTGCGGACCAGGGTGCCGTCGACCTCGGCCGAGCGGGTCACCTGGGTGAGCGCGTCGACAGCGTACGACAGCGGCAGGACGTCCGACACCGCGCCGAGCACCCAGCCCATCTCCCCGCGCGGCACGAACAGGCCGCACAGCAGGAACTGCGGCAGCACGAACACCGGCAGGAACTGGATCGCCTGGAACTCCGTGCGGGCGAACGCGCTGACGAACAGCCCGAGCGCCGTGCCGAGCAGCGCGTCCAGCACCACGACGAGCAGCAGCACCCAGACCGAGCCGGCGATGTCCAGCCCCAGCCAGGTCAGGGAGATCCCGGCCGCCACGACCACCTGCAGGGTCGCCAGCAGGCCGAACGCCAGCGCGTAGCCGAGGATCAGGTCCAGCTTGCCGATCGGCAGCGTCATCAGCCGTTCCAACGTCCCCGTCGTGCGCTCGCGCAACGTCGTCACCGAGGTCAGCAGGAACATGATCGTGAACGGGAAGATCCCCAGCAACGCCGGCGCGACCGCGCTGAACCGCTGCTCCGAGTTGAGCACGTACCGCAGCAGGATCATCAGCACGCTCGGCACCGCGACGAGCAGCACCACCGTGCGCGGGTCGTGCCGCAGCTGGGTGAGGATCCGGCGGGTGGTGGCCAGCGCGTTCATCGCGCCGCCTCCGTCCGGCCCCTGATCAGGCGCAGGAACGCCCGCTCGAGATCGGGCGCGCCGGTTCGCGCCCGCAGGACCTCCGGGGTCCCCCGGGCGAGGAGCTTCCCGCGGTGCAGCAGCAGGAGGTCGTCGCAGCGGGCGGCTTCGTCCATGACGTGACTGGAGATCAGCAGGGTGACGCCGGTGGCGGCCAGGTCGTGGAACAGCTTCCACAGCTCGTCGCGCAGCTCGGGGTCGGAGCCGACCGTCGGCTCGTCGAGCACCAGCAGCTCGGGCGTGCCCAGCAGCGCCACCGCCAGGTTGGCCCGGCCGCGCTGGCCGCCGGAGAGTCGCCCGATCAGGACCCGGGCCGAGGCGGTGAGCCCCGTCTGGGTGATCACCCGGTCCACGTCCGAGGGTGGCGTGCCGAGCACCGCGGCGAAGTAGCGCAGGGCTTCGGTCACCGTGAGGTCCGCGTAGATCGCCGGGTCCTGGGTCGCGTAGCCGATCCGCCGCCGCAGCTCGGGGTGGCCGGCGGGCCTGCCGAGCACGTCCACGCGACCCGACTCGACGACCTGCACCCCCACGATCGAGCGCATCAGCGTGCTCTTGCCGCAGCCGTTCGGCCCCAGCAGGCCGGTCACCGTCCCGCGCCGCACGGTGAACCCGATGTCGCGCAGCACCTCTTCGCCGCCGCGGTGGACGCGCAGGTCTGCCACGACGATCGCCGGCTCGTCCACGGCGTGCTCCTTCCACCCCGGACCACTCATGGTGAGCGCCGGTGCGGGCGGAGACAAGAGGGGAAAAGTGCGGGCAGATGCGCCGAGGGGGGAGGAGGCGCACCTGCCCGCAGGGGTGAACGTTAGCGGAGTCTCCGTCCGTTCGCCGATCGAGCGACCGGAACGGGCGTCACCCGCACGTCTTCCCGTTCACCGCGAAGGACGACGGGGACGGGTTGCTGCCCGTTTGGCTGCCGTTGAAGCCGATCGAGACCGACTTGCCCGGCGCCACCGAAGCGTTCCAGGGCAGCGCCGTGGCGGTGACGTCCGCGCCGGACTGGGTCCACGTCGCCGACCAGCCCTGGGTCACCTTCTGGTTACCCGGGAAGGTGAACTTCAGCGCCCAGTTCGACCACGCCGTGGTTCCGGTGTTGGCCAGGGTGAGGTAGGCCGTGAAGCCACCGGACCAGTTGTACCCCGTGTAGGTCACCGAGCAGCCGCCGCCCGAGCTGTCCGGCAGCGTCGTGAACTGCGTCGACGCCGAGTCCGGGCCGGTGAGACCCGCGCCGTTGCGGGCCACCACGACCAGGGTGTACGCGGTCGACGGCGACAGCCCGGTCAGGGTCGTGCTCGTCCCGGTGACGGTCGCGAGCACCTTGCGGGTCGCGCCGGTGACGCTCACGACGTCGTAGTTCTTGATCCCGCTTTCGGCGTCCGAAGCCGCCGCCCAGCTCACCGTCGCCCCGGTGGCGGACACCGCGGACACGGCGGGCTTGCCGGCCGCGGCCGGGGCGGTCGTGTCCACCGCGGACGGCGACTTCTCCGCCGTCCAGTTCGCCAGCCAGGCCAGCGCCGAGTTCCAGTTGACGGCGACCTCGTTCACCGAATACGCCTGGATGTCGTCGACGAAGCAGCGCTGGGGCGCGCAGCCGGCGAGCAGGCGGGCCGCGGTCGGGTCCTGGAGGCCGCTGTTGGGCCCGCCGGACAGCGCCCCGGGCGGTGCGGTCGGCAGCGCCGGGTCCAGCTGGTGCGCCCAGAACCGGTGGTGCACGTTCTGCACGGCCTGGTCACCGTGGCCGGCGACGTAGGAGTAGTTCGCCGGGTTGCGGCCCAGCAGGTAGTCCATGGCCTGGAAGGCGCCGTCGCGGTACTTGTCCTGCTTGGTGAAGTCGTACGCCAGGGCCAGCACCACGCCGTTGTTGGCCACCAGGCCGTTGGATCCCCACTCGTACGTGCCGTCGGCCGTGCGGTAGGGCGCGGGGTAGCCCATGCCCGCCATCTGGGCGAGGTGGCTGTCGGCCGTCGTGGTGATCGCCGTCTTGATGGCCGCGACGTCCGCCGCGGGCAGGTCGGTGGGCACCAGCGCGAGGGTGATGTCACCGAGCGCGCCCGTCGAACCCCAGTCGAAGCCGTGGGTGTTGAAGCTGACGCCGCGGTAGAGCGCGGAGCCGGTGACGTCGGTGCGGTACGCGCTCTTCGCCGTCGTCGCGAACAGCTCCGCGGCCGCCCAGTAGAACTCGTCGGTCACGGTGTTGTCGCTGTAGGTCCCGCCGCCGGTGCCGTCATTGGGGTCGGCGAGCACGTTCGGGTTGGCCTTCGCCGCGGCGTAGGCCTTCTCGGCCGCGGCGAGCGCCTTGGCCGAGTACGCCGGGTCGATGGTCCGCCACAGCCGGGACGCCTGCGCCGCGACCGCGGCCATGTTCAGCGTCGCCGCCGTGCTCGGCGGGGAGAGCCGGCGCGGCTGGCTGTCCAGCTCGGGCCGGGTCGGCAGGGCGGTCCACGCCGCGTCGTGGATCTTGTGGTGCACCATGCCCGCGTTCGGCTTGCCGTCGGGGACCTGCATGGAGAGCAGGAAGTCGAGCTCCCAGCGAGCCTCGTCGAGGATGTCGGGGACGCCGTTGGCCCGCTCCGGGATGGCCAGCTTCCCGTCGCCCAGCGCGCTCGCGTCGCCCAGCTTCAGCGCGCGCTCGTACTCGTCGAGCAGTTCCCAGGTCGCGATGCCGCCGTTGACGACGTACTTGCCGTGGTCACCGGCGTCGTACCAGCCGCCGCGGACGTCGAGGGTGTAGCCGCAGTTCAGGTCCGACCGGCAGGGGACGTTGTTGTCGCCCTGGTTCGGCGCGACGTTGACGTGTCCCGCGGGCCGCGCGTACGTGGCTCCGACGTACTGGGCGTCGATCGCGATCCCGCTGCGCTGGTGGTAGAAGAACGCCAGCGAGTCGTAGCGCAGCTTCTTGAGGCCGTCCGCGGAGATGTCGAACGGGAAGCTCGTCTCGGAACCGACGGCGAGGGTGTAGCCGGTGCCCGCGGTGTCGTAGGCGGAGAAGTCGATGTCGTGGACGTTCTCGCCGGAGGCGGCGTCCGCGCCGCGGGGGCGGGTCTGGCCGGTGGTCACCGCCGTGCCGGCGGCGTTGCGCAACGTCCAGGTCACCGGCGTCGCCGAGCTGTTGATGACCGTGGCGTGCTTGGGCAGGCCGGGGGTGTAACTTTCCTGGTTCACCCGGATGCCGCTCGTCGGCGGCAGGCCACCGGGCGGGATCACGCCGCCGATCAGCGAAATGTTGTCCAGGCAGACGGTGTTGTTCGCGGCCTGGCCGCCGAACCAGAAGGCCAGCTGGCCGTTGCCCGCGGCCGGGAAGTCCAAAGTGGACGTGAAGGTGACGGTGAAGTGCTGGGTCGCGGGCGTGACGGTGAGGTCCGTGCGGGAGATCTGCCGGTAGGGCGAGACGGCCTCGCCGGCGACGGCGGAGATCTGCTGGGTGGTCGTGGCGTGCGCGTCGAACTTCAGCGTGTACTGCTGCCCCGCCTCGAAGGGGACGCCGTTCTGGCCGGCCAGCGCGTCGTAGCCGTTGGCCGTGCCGCCGGTGACGTCGGTGCAGAACTCCCCGCCGGTGACGCGGCCGGTGGTACCGGACCCGGCCCACCAGGGGTCGAGGGTGCCACTGGCGAAGGTGCCGTTGAGCAGCCGCTCGTAGTCCGCGGCCGCGGCGGGCACGGAGCCCGCCGTCACCCCGAGCGCCGTCACCGCCAGTAACACCAGACCAGCCCGGAATTTCCTTGCCCGCATTCGCCATCTCCTCGTCGTCGAGCCCGGCGGAAGTGGGAGCGCTCCCAGACAGGGGACTGTAATCATGCGCGTGCGCCTTTGGCAATGATCCTTGGCGGAGGGTGGACGCGGTACCGGCCTTCGTCTATACATACGTGGGCCATCGGGTCAGCCAGGCCGAAATTTTCGGAAAGTTTCACGACTGTCCGTGCGACCGGAAATGTTAGCGCTAACTCTCGGTCGCTTGCCCGGAAAGGGGCGACGATGCCCGCTCGAACCCGTTCACGGATCCTGCACTTGTTCACCGCGGCGGCCGCCGCGCTGTCGTTGTCCGCCGCGGTCCCGGCCGCCGCCGTCGCCGCGCCCGGGAGCCCGGCGGTGACCCCGCCGCTGGGCTGGAACAGCTGGAACAGTTTCGGCTGCAACGTCAGCGAAACCACCATCCACCAGGCAGCCGACGCGATGGTCTCCTCCGGCATGCGCGACGCGGGCTACCAGTACGTCGTCGTCGACGACTGCTGGTTCGACCCGCAGCGCGACGCCCAGGGCAACCTGCGCGGCAACGCCTCGAAGTTCCCCAGCGGCATGAAGGCCCTCGGCGACTACATCCACGCCCGCGGCCTGAAGTTCGGCATCTACCAGGTCCCCACCGACCGCACGTGCGCCCAGCGCACCGGCACCTACCCCGGTTCGACCGGCAGCCAGGGCCACGAAGCCCAGGACGCCCGCACGTTCGCCTCTTGGGGCGTCGACTACCTGAAGTACGACTGGTGCTCCCCCGCCGGCACCCGCGACGAGCAGGTCAGCCGGTTCGGCCTGATGCGCGACGCCCTGCGCGGCACCGGGCGGCCCATCGTCTACAGCATCAACCCCAACAGCTACCACGCCATCACCGGCGACAAGTACGACTGGGGCCAGGTCGCCGACCTGTGGCGCACCACCGAAGACCTGCTCGACATCTGGCAGAACGGCAACACCAACAGCTACCCGATGGGGGTCGGCAACGTCCTCGACGTCACCGCCCCGCTGGCCGCGCAGGCCGGTCCCGGGCACTGGAACGACCCGGACATGCTCGTCGTCGGCCGGCCCGGCCTGTCCCTGACCGAATCCCGCGCCCACTTCGCCCTCTGGGCCCTGATGGCCGCGCCGCTCATGGCGGGCAACGACATCCGCACGATGTCCGCGGACATCAGCGCGGTCCTGCGCAACCCCCGCCTGCTGGCGGTCGACCAGGACAGCCTCGGCGCCGGCGGGCGCCGGGTCCGCGACGACGGCAACGTCGAGGTCTTCGCCAAGCCGCTGGCCGACGGATCCGTCGCCATCGGCCTGCTCAACCGCGGCAGCGGCACGACGACCATCAGCACGACCGCGGCGCAGATCGGGCTCTCCGGGACGTCGTTCACCCTGACCGACCTGTGGACCGGCGGCACGTCGGCGTCCGGTGGAGCGATCAGCGCGAGCGTGCCCGCCCACGGCGTCGCCGCCTACCGCGTCACCGGCGGCACCCCGCTGGCCGCCACGACGTCGCGGCTGCGCGGCACCGGCTCGAACCGCTGCCTCGACGTCGACAACGCCTCCACCGCCTCCGGCGCGGGCACGCTGATCTGGGACTGCCAGACCGCCGCCAACCAGCTGTGGACCACCTGGGCCAACGGCGAAATCCGGGTGTTCGGCGACAAGTGCCTCGACGGCACCACGAGCGGGACCCGCGTGTTCAGCCGCTCGTGCACGGGCCAGAGCAACCAGCAGTGGACGCTCGGCTCGGACGGCACGATCCGCAACGTCCAATCAGGACTGTGCCTCGACGTCGAAGGGGCCGCGACCGCCAACGGGACCCGCGCGATCCTGTGGTCCTGCAACGGCCAGGCGAACCAGAAGTGGAGCCGCGCCTGAACCTCTGTGAGACAGTTGACTCACAGAGGGGTCGAGTGCCACCATGGCATTCTATGAGACAGCCGTCTCATAGAATGCCATGGTGAGGAGCTGGTCGTTGTCCACGTGGTTGCTGGTCTACGGAATGCTGTCCGCCTACTGCCTGGCCGGCTGCCTGATGGAGCACTTCGCCGTCTTTTCCGGGTGGCCGGCCGTCGGCGGCGGCGAGTTCCGGGCCGTCCAGACGAGCCAGGGGCACGGCAGCGGAATCGTCTACGTGGTCCCGAAGGTCCTGCTGACGGCGTTCGTGATCGTCGCACTGGCCGCGGGCACCATTCCGGCGTGGCCGCTGTGGGGTGGTTTGGTGGCGTTGAGCGCGTCCTGGCTTTCGTTCGCGATGATCCAGCTGCCGATCCAGCTGGCCATCCGGGAAACGGCCGATCGGGCGGCCATCGCGCGTTTGCTGCGGACCGACTGGATCCGCGTGCTCGCGATGGTGGCGCACTTCGCGTTCGCCGTGGTCGCCATCACCATCGCGAGTTTCGGGGCTTGATCACCAGCGCTTTGTACGTCTCGTGTATCGCGCCGGGGCCGCCACCGCCGTCGCGCTCTCTTCTACAAGAACGTCCCGGTGGGGTGAAGGTCAAAGCCCGGGCTGGGGCCGCCAGGTGCCCACGCTGTCGACGAGCCGGGCGATGAAGTCGTCGGAAACCGGGCGGCGCTGCGACGTCGCCCGGTAGACGATCGGGCCGACGAGCAGGGCCGTCAGGTCCGCCTGCTCGATGTCCGTCACCAGCTCGCCGGCCGCGACCGCCGAGCGGATGGCCGCCTGCAGGCGCTCCGCGATCGTCCGGACCGATTCCTCCTGCCGGTGCGCTGCCTCCGGGTCCGACAGCGCGGACTGCGCCAAGGTGAGCGACACGGCGGCGACCGCCGGGATCGCGAGCTCGTCGGCCATCCGCCGCAGCTGGCCGCACAGCCAGGGGCGCAGCGGCGGCTCCGGGTCCTTGAACAGCGGCAGGTCCGCGCCGCCCATCGCGTCGAGCAGGAGCTGGTCGGCCCGGGGCCAGTGCCGGTACACCGTGGCCCGGCCGACCCCGGCTTCCTCGGCGACCCGCCGGTGCGTGACGGCGTCGAGCCCCTCGCCCGCCAGCAACCTCCGGGCCGCGGCGACCATCGCCGCCCGGCTGCGCTCGGCCCTCGGGTCGGTCGAATAGCTCACCGTCGCATCCTACGAGACGCCGCGCGGCCGGCCGGGCGCTCGGCAGCCGGGCCTTCTCACCTGACCGGGGGACGCGGTGACGGTAACGCCCCGGCGGTAACGGAGCGATAACGAGACACGGACCGTCCGACCACAGGAGAACTTTCGCGTGGAAACACCGTGCCGAGGCCCCATCGACGTCACCCGGGTCACCGGGTTCGACACCGGCACCGCCGACCCTGACGACCTCCGCCGCGCCGTCGCGGCGTCCCCCGGCTACACCCGCGCCGCCACCGAACAGCAGGCGGCGGTGCTGGACATCGTGCTGCGGGTGGGCACCACGCCCGTCCCGGAGCCGAGACGCCGCCGCGGGGTCGTCGGGAGACTGCTCGGCCGCCGGTAGAAACGGCGAAAGCCGCGACCGGAGTCCGGTCGCGGCTTTGACACCCGGGGCTTCACCCCGGGCCGGAGGCCTCGCCGGGCCTCCGAAAAGCGAACTTTGCCTGCGCCGGGTGGGACCGGCTCACCGGCTCTGCCCGGCAGCCGGTCCCACCCGTGCCGGCGTCGGCACCAGGTCGCTGCGTGCCCGGGACGGGGAACCGGAGTGTGCAGCTCGCTCCCTGTTCCGGGCACGCCGCACGACATCAGGCGCGGCGCCGGTTTCCGCGCCCCGGCCGGCTTCCGCACACACAACGGGCAGCCGCGGCGCGGGGGACTCAGTGACCCTGGCTGGTGCCGCCGTCGGCGATGCCGCCCGAGGCGCAGTTCTCCGGGTTCTCGCCGCTGGCCTCGTGCTCGCCCGGCGACAGGATCGGCACGCCGATGCCGTTGAGCGAGTTCTGGATCGGCACCTGGACGCCGAGCACGTTGATGTTGTTGTCGCACAGGCCGACCACGGCCTCGACGTTGTGCAGGACGTCGGTGTTGTTCAGGTTGAGCAGGCCGAGCTGCCCGGTGTGGCCGCCGTGGTGGTCGTGGTCGAACGGCGTGTCGGCCGCAGCGACGCCACCGGCCAGGAAAGCGCCGGCCGCCATGGCAGCCGTGACGATTCCAACCTTCTTCAGCATTTGTTCTCCTCGATAGTTCGGTGCATCGGACAGGACGGCGGCGAGGTGTGTTCTCCGTCCCGCGTGGGGAAAACGTACTGAGAAAACAGGCCGGATTCCACTTCGCGCCACCATCGGGTGCGCACCACAAGCCGCTGACCGGGCCGCGATTGGCCCGATCGGGTCATTGGGGTTTCATCCGGAAAAAACCGTTTTCCGGAAACGGGCCGCATTCGCACACTCGTTCAGGACGCAACCACCCGAACAATCGCGGCGAAAACGCGGCGGGAGCCCTATGCTCGGTCGTACGGAACTCGTTCCCTCGACCCCGGGAACGGGTCTCCGGCTGGAGAACCGGCGAGGCGTGAACCCCTCAGCCGAGCCCGCAGCCGGGCGACGCCCGTCCTCGCCGGTTCCCAGCGGCCGGTCCGGCCGGCAGGTGGCGGCACAACACCGCGCGGACCGCGCGCTCGGTGTCCGCATCGGACAGTCCCGGTTCGGCGTCGCTGCCGGCGGCCACGACGACCGCGGCCACGTCACGGAGCTTGACGTTGCTCAGCTGCGACACGGTGACCAGCACGCCGAAGGCCTCTTCGGCGGAGCAGCCGCGCAACAGCATCACCATGCCCTTGGCCTGCTCGATCACCGGCTGGGACGACAGTGCCTCGCGCAGCTGCGCGTTCTCGACCGCCGGGTCGACGTCACCGGCCACGGTCGTGCTCCCCCGCCTTCCTCTGCCCAGCGAAAAGCCGCCGCGCGGAAAAGCATCCGCGCGACGGCTTCCGATCGGGTCGCTCAGTGGCCCTGGGCCGTCCCGCCGTCCGCGATGGCGCCGCTGGCGCAGTTCGACGGCGACGAGCCCTCGGCTTCGTTCGCCCCCGGCGACAGGACCGGGACGCCGACACCCTCGGCGACGTCGTGCACCGGGACCTGCACCCCGAGCACGTTGACGGTGTCGTCGCAGACGCCGCCGACCAGGTTCACGTTGTGCAGCGCGTCGAGGCTCTGCACGTTGGCCAGGCCGAACTGCTCGCTGTGGTCGACCGGGTGCCCCTCGACGGTGACAGTGGTCGCCGAGGCCGAGCCGCCGAACGCGGCCAACCCGGCGGCCAGTGCGGTCGCGACGAATCCGAGCTGCTTGATCACGAAAAAAACTCCTCAACTGCCCGCCCCGGAACGGGGCGGTACTTCACGGCGCAAACGGAAGCCGCGCCATTCCGGAAATCATTTCTTCCCGCCGGGGCGGAAAGTTCAGTCGCCCTGGCTGGTGCCACCGTCGGCGAGCCCGCTGGAGGCGCAGTTGTACGGCGACTCGCCGCTGGCCTCGCTCGCACCCGGCGACAGGACCGGCACGCCGATGCCGTTGAGCGAGTCGTGGATCGGCACCTGGACGCCGAGCACGTTGATGTCGTTGCCGCACAACCCGAGCGTGCCGTTGACGTTGTGCAGCGCGTCGGTGTTGTTCAGGTTGACCAGGCCGACCTGGCCGGTGTGGTCGTAGCCGTAGTGGCCGTGGTGGTGGCCGTGCTCTTCGTCCGGCGTCCCGGCGGCCGCGATCCCACCGGTGACGAATGCCCCGGCCGCCATGGCGGCGGCGACGAAGCCGATTTTCTTCAGCATGGATTCTCCTCGAAAGACAATTGCTGGAGCAGCATTCAAGGCATTGTTCCGCCTCGGTGGGAAAAACGTACTGACGAGCCGCCGCGCATTCCAGCTGATTCACCGATCGTGTGGGGTCCGCAACCCCCTGACCGGGGTTCCTGTAGCTCGAACGGGTGGGTCGCGCCGAGGTGTCCGCGATTCCGTCCGGAGGACGTCGCGGATGATCAACGAACCGTTACTACGCAACGTGTTCTGCCGGTCGGAACACTCCGGCGCGTCACGCTTTGGGGTTGCTCGCCTTCCGCATATCCGTCTCGGAGCGTGACGAATTCCGGAACTCCATCCTTCGAAAGTGAAGCCACTTCCGCGTTCCTACGCTTTGCCGGGTCACCCGGTTCGCGGTGCGGGACGTGAGGAGTGGTTCGTGGTGGATTACGCGGTGCTCGTGGCGTCCGCGGTGCTCTACGCGGTGGGGATCGTCGCGCAGAGCGTCGCCGCGCGGCGGGCGGGCAACCGGCCGGGCGCGGGACTGGGCCTGCTGGCCCGGCTCGCCGCCGATCGCCTGTACCTGCTGGGTTTCGCCGGTCAGGTGGGCGGTTTCGCGCTCGCGTTCTTCGCGCGCGCCTCCCTTCCGCTGTACCTGGTTCAGGCCGCGTCGTCGTCGGCGATCGGGCTGGCCACCGCGTTCGGCGTCGTCGTCCTCGGCTGGCGGATCCGCACCGGGGAAGCGATGACACTGGTCCTGCTGGCGTCCGGGCTGGTCGTGCTGGCCGGGTCGGCGTCGCCCTCGGTCGCCGCGGACCTCCCGGCCGCCGGGGTCGTCGCGCTGGCGGCCGTGGTGCTCGGGACCGGGCTGGCCATGATCCCCGCCGGCCGGGCGGGGACGTTCCTGCCGGCCGCGATCCTGTCCGGGGTCGCGTTCGCCGTCGTGGCGGTCGCCAGCCGGACCCTCGCCCACCTCGATCTCGCGGCCCTGCCGGGAAATCCGCTGACCTGGCTGATGCTGGCGGCCGCCGTGCTCGGCCAGGCTTCGATGGCGTCGGCCCTGCAGCGCGGGCCGGCCGCCGCGGTCGTGGCCACCGCGGACGCGACCACGATCGTGCTGGCGTCGGTCACCGGCATCGCCGCCCTCGGCGACCACGTCGTCGCCGGGCAGGGGCCGTGGGTCGCCACCGGTCTCGCCGTGGTCGTGTGCGGCGTCCTGCTGCTGGGCGTGCAGTCCCGCGCCACCGCGCCCGCCCTCGCCGGGGAAGCCGCGTGACGCCGCGGCCGCTCGCGAGCGTCTCGGTCGACCTCGACAACCTGTGGGCCTACCTCAAGACCCACGGTGATCCGGGCTGGCGGGACCGGCCCAGTTTCCTGCCGTCCGCGGTGCCGCGGCTGCTGGAGATCCTCGGCGAACAGGGTTTGACGACAACGGTCTTCGTCGTCGGAGCCGACGTCGTCCGCGAAGACGGCGCCAAGGCGGTCGCCGAGATCGCCGCGGCCGGGCACGAGGTGGCCAACCACTCCTTCGGCCACGAACCCTGGCTGCACCGCTACTCCCGCGACCGGCTCGAAGACGAGCTGAGCCGGACCGAAGACGCGATCGCCGCCGCGGGCGCGCCCCGGCCGAGCGGGTTCCGCGGCCCCGGCTACAGCGTCACGCGCGATCTGGTCGAGCTGCTCGCCGAACGCGGCTACGCCTACGACGCCAGCACGCTGCCGACCTGGATCGGCCCGCTGGCCCGCGCGTACCACAACCGCACGGCGAAGAGCTCGGACGAAGGGCTCGACGAGCTGTTCGGCGGCGTCTCGCGGGTGCTGGCGCCGGTGCACGCCTACCGCTGGCAGACGTGCGCGGGCAGCGCGCTGGTCGAACTCCCGGTGACGACGATGCCGCTGCTGCGCACGCCGATCCACGGTTCGTACCTCCTGCAGCTGCACGCGCTCTCGCCGCGGCTGGCCCGGGCGTACTTCCGCACGGCGTTGCGGCTCTGCCTCGTGCGCGGAGTTTCGCCGTCGCTGCTGCTGCACCCCACCGACGTCCTCGGCGCCGCCGACGCGCCCGGGATGGAGTTCTTCCCCGGGATGGCGGCACCGGGTGCGCGGAAGGTGGCCTGGCTCGGCTGGGTGCTTTCCGCGCTGCGCGAGCACTTCGACGTCGTCGGCACCGGGGAGTACGTCCGCCGGACGGCCGTGCGGCGGACCCGGCCGGTGACCAGATTGGACATCGGGAGGTGACGCTGGTCGTCCGGCCCTCGGCCCGCGAAACCCGGGAGACGCTCGTGCTGCGGGTCCTCGCGTGCGCGACCGTCGCCCTGGCGCCGGTCGAGGGCTACCTGACGGCCGTGCAGAGCCAGCTCGGCAAGGTGACGCCGGCGCTGCTCACCGTCGTCTGGCTCGCGGTGCGGATCCGACGGCGGCAGCCCCCTCGCCCGACGCCGCTGCACGCGGTCCTGGCGCTGCTCGCCGTCGTGCTGGCGGCCACCGCGTCGGTTCACGCGGCCGGCGAGTTCACCGCCGAGTACACCGTGCGCTGGCTGCCGTTCCTGGTGGTCACCGTGGCGCTCGCGGACGTCGCGAGCCGGGAGGTCCCGATCCGGTGGCTGCTGCTGGCGGCGGCCGCGGGCGCCACCGTCGCCGGCGCGGGCGCCCTCTACAGCCTGGTCGCCGAGGGCGAAGCCCGCGCGAGCGGACCGCAGCCGGACCCGAACGACCTGGCCTACTTCCTCGTCGCCGCCGTCCCGCTGCTCGCGGCGCTGCACCGCCGGGGCCGGGGGTTCCCGGTGACGGCCGCGGGCATCGTCCTGGTGGCCGGCGCGACGGCGACGTTCTCCCGCGGCGGCGCGCTCGGCTTGGCCGCAGCGGTCGGCTGGCTGCTGCTGCGCCGGGTGCTGCCGTGGCGGGTGCTCGCCGCCGCGGCCGTGGCGGTCGCCGGGCTGGGACTCGGCGCGTCGGCGTTCGCCGGGCCGCAGCTGGACCGGGCGCTGCAGGAGAAGAGCTTCATTGCTGCGTCCAATGTGGACACCCGGGAGCTGCGCTGGCAGGCGGCGGCCCGGATGCTGACCGCCCACCCGGTGCTCGGCGTCGGCCCCGGCGGGTTCCGCGAGCACTACGCCGCCGAGTCGCACAACGCCGAGGTCGACGAGCAGACCCCGGTGGCGCACAACATGTACCTCGAGGTCGCCGCGGAACTCGGCCTGCCCGGGTTCGCGCTGTTCGCCGGGGTGGTCGGCGTCGCCGCGGTGGCGAGCGAGCGGACGGTCCGGTCGGCCCGCCCCGGGCCGCGGCGGACGGAAGCGGTCGCGATCCAGGCGTCGCTGCTCGCCGTGCTGGTCACCTCGACGTTCCTGTCGGAGCAGTACTACCTGCCGTTGTGGTCGCTGGCCGCGTTCGCCGTCGCGGCCGAAGCCCGGGTTCGAGAAGGAGAGGGGAGCGCCGATGCGGGTGCTGCACGTGATCAGTGAGATGGGGGCGGGCGGGGCGGAGACGCTCGTGGCCGGCATGGTGGCCCGCGGCGAGGAGTACGGCTGGGTGTCCGCCGTCGCCAGCGGCGGGGGGTTCCGCGCCGACGCGCTGGCCGCGGCCGGCACGCCGACGTTCCCCGTGCCGCTCGCCCGCCGCAGCAAGGCGGGCGTGCTGAAGGCGGCGTGGGCGACCCGCCGGGCGGTTTCGCGGTTCCGGCCCGACGTCGTGCTGGCCCACAACGTCGGCGCGAGCCTGGTGGCCCGCCTGGCCGGACGCCGACCGCTCACCGTCTTCCACGGCGTCGCCGATTCGGACTACGCCGCGGCCGCGCGGATCCTGCGGCACACCTCCGGCCAGGTCGTCGCGGTCTCGGAGGCCACCGCGGACCGGCTGGCAGCGGCGGGGCTGGAGCGGCCGGTGGTGATCCCCAACGCGGTGTTCCCGCGGCCGCCGGTGTTCGGGCGCGCGGAGATCCGCGCGTCCCTGGGGGTCCCTTCGCGGACACCGGTCGCGCTCTGCCTGGCCCGGCTCGAACCGCAGAAGCGCCACGACGTGCTGCTGGACGCCTGGGCCGCGGTCGACGGCGACGCCGTGCTGTGGCTGGCCGGCGACGGCAGCCTGCGTCCGGAGCTGGAACGCCGGGCGGCGGCGCTCGGCCGCCGGGTCGAGTTCCTCGGGACGCGCGCGGACGTGCCGGATCTGCTCGCGGCGGCCGACGTCACGGTGCTGACCAGCGACTGGGAGGGCCTGCCGCTCGCGGTGCTGGAGTCGATGGCGGCCGGCCGGCCGGTGGTCGCGACGGACGTCGGCGGGATCGGCGGGGTGCTGGCCGGGGGCGGCGGGATCGTGGTGCCGCCCGCGGACCCGGCCGCGACCGCCGCCGCGCTGAGCACGCTGCTGTTCGACGTGACCGCGCGGAAAACCGCTGCCACCGAAGGAATCCGGGTCGTGGAGCGCGACTACGACCCGCACACGCTCATGAAGTCCTACGACGAGTTGCTCCGGGGTGCCCGATGAAGTCCGTGGTTTCGAGCGTCGGCGTGGCGCTGCTGGTGGGTGCGCTCGTGCTGGTCGCGGGCCTGACGCGCGGCCCGGAGTACCAGGGCCGGGTGAGTCTGCTCGCCGCCCCCGCCGCGGCGGACGGTGCGCCCTACGGCGAGGTCGTGTCGCTGGCGTTGCCGGCGTTGGTGGAGCTGGCCCGCAGCCCGTCGGTGCTCGCGGCGGCGGCCCCGGTGTCCGGGTACGGCGCGGACGAGCTCGCCGGGCACGTGTCGGTGGAACTGGTCCCGGCGTCGGGCCTGGCGCGGCTGTCGGTGCGGGCGCCCTCGGCCGAGCAGGCCGGCGCGGCGGCGATGGCGCTGGGCAAGGCGATGATCGACGCGGACCTGCTGGCGCCGGCCGGGAAGCTGCGGACGTTGGATTCGCGGCCCGAGGTGGTCACGGTGGCGCCGGACGTACCGCTGGTGAGCGGGCTGGCCCTGGTGGCCGCGGTCGCGGCCGGCCTGGCCACGACGGCCGTCCGCCGGCTCACGCCGGGCGGCCCGGTGCGCCGCGCGCTGGCGGCGGCGGGCGTGCACCGCCCGGTGGCGCTCGTCCGGGAGGAGGACCCGTCGGCGGCGGACCGGCTGGCGGTGCTGTGCCGCGCGGCCGGGCGGCCGGTGCGGGTGGTGCCGGTGACGCCATCGTTGACCGAGGTCGCGGCCAAGCTGGCGGCGGGCCTGCCGGAGGAGAGCGGCGAGGGCGCCTCGGTGGTGGCGGTGACGGCGGACGGGCGGAAGCAGGCCGACCTGACCGCAACGCTGGGTGTGCTGCCGGCGGACGCGGTGCTGGTGGCGGTGGTGCTGGCATGAGTTCCGGACAGCGCACGGTCTCCGTTCTCGCGGCGGAGGTGCCGGCATGAACCCGAGCCGACTCCCGCACCCCGCCGAACCAGCCCCCCGCCCCGCGGCGGAGGTGCCGGCGTGACCTCGAAGCCGACCACAGCGCCCGCCCCGGTCTCCGGCGGCGCGCGCATGTCGCCGAAGCAGCGTCTCGTCCTCCTCCTCGCGACTCTCGCCGGAGCCGCGAGCGCCTGGCACGCCGTCGCCCCTTCGTGGCAAGTCCCGCTCCCCACCCCCGCCGTCGCGGGCGAAGAGCGGTTGCAGGATTTCCGGGACGCCCTCTACTTCCCCATCCGCGAATTCTTCGCCGGCGGCAACCCCTACGACCCCGCCGCGATGTTCGCGCACTGGCCGGTGCGCCAGGACTTCAACCTCTACCAGCCCTACCACCTCGTCCTGCACGCACCGTTCGCCCTGCTCGGCTACCGCGCCGGCGCCGTCGCGTTCACCCTCTTCTCGCTGCTGCTGCTCGTCGCGCTCGCCGCGTTGACCGCGCACGCCGTCCGGCGGTACGTCCCCGTGCCGTTCGGCGTCACCACCGCCGTCGTCAGCGCGCTGCTCGTGACCAGCCAGGTCGGGAAGGCGCAGCTCTACGTCGGCCAGATCAACCCGCTGATCGCCCTCGGCGCCGCCGGTGCCCTGCTCGCCCGGCGCGACCGGCCCGGGTGGGCGGCCGTCGCCCTCGCGCTCGCCTGGCTCAAGCCGCAGTACGGCTTCCCGCTGGCCGTCCTGCTGTTCGCCCGCGGCTCGCGGCGGGTCGCCCTGCTCGGCACCGCCATCGCCGCGGCCGCCAGCCTGCCGGTCGTCCTGCTTCTCGTGGTGCGCGGTGGCGGCATCGGGCCGTTCGCCGACGTCATCCTCGCGAACCTCGCCCACGCCCGCGGCACCGACTACGGCGCGGTGGATTCCGTGACCGCCCAGCGCATCGACGTCGCCGCGGTGCTGTTCCGCGTCACCGGCTGGGCGCCCGCCGGCGTCGAACCGGTGGTGCTGGCCGGCGTGCTCGTGACGAGCGCGCTGCTCGCCCGGCGCGCCGCGCACCCGGTCGCCGATCTGCTGACCGTCCTCGCCGTGGTGGTCTGCGTGGTGCACCAGCCCGGCGACGTGCTGATCGCCGTCCCCGCGATGGCCGTGGTGGCCGCGCTGTGGTGGCGCCACCGGGGCGAGCCGGGGTGGGGTGCGGCCGGGACGGCCGTTCTCGCGCTCGCCGTCCCCTTCGCTCACCTGTACACAGTGGACAGACTGTTCGGGCCGCGGACGTCGGTCACCGTGGACGGTGCGGCGGTGGTCGTGGCGTGGGTTCTGGCCGTGGTCGCCGCGAGGAAGGCCGCGTGACGACCGCGCTCGGGACCCGCGCGGTCCGCGGCTCGCTGTGGCTGGGCGTGGTCAACCTCGTCAGCAAGAGCAGCCAGATGCTGGTCACGCTGCTGCTGGCCGCCCTGCTCACCGAGGGCCAGCTCGGCGCGGTGGCGCTCGCGGTGGCGCTGGTGAACCTCGGCCAGGTCGTCCAGTCGATCGGCGTCTACGACGTCATCGGCCGCACCGAACGCGACCCGCGCCGGACGGCGGGCACGGTGCTCACCCTGAGCGTCGGCGCCGGGATCGTCCTGGCCGCCGCGCTGGTGGCCGCGGCCGGGCCGCTCACGGCATTGCTCGGCACCCCGGACGCCGCCGGGCTGGTCCGGCTGGCCGCGCTCGGCCTGCCGTTCTCGGCGGCGGGTGGCGTGCAGATGGGCCTGATGCACCGCGAACTCGACTTCCGGCGCCGGCTCGTGCCGGACGGCGGCAGCGCGGTCCTGGGCGCGGCGCTGACGGTCGTGCTCGCCGCGTGCGGCGCGGGGCCGCTGTCACTGGTGCTCGGCCTGCTGGCCACGGCGGTGTCGCAGCCGCTGCTGGGCGCGCTGGCCCGCGGCGGGGTAAGGCCGTGCTGGGACCCCGGTGCGGCGCGCGAGGTGCTGCGCTGGGTGGCCGTGGTGGGCCCGGCCGCGGTGGTGGGTGCGCTGCTGGTCAACGTCGACTACTTCGCGGTCGGGCACGTGCTCGGGCCGGACGCGGTCGGCGTCTATTCGCTGGCGTACCGGCTGGCGTGGGTGCCGTACATCATGGTGGCGGTCGTGCTCGGCGCGGTCGCTTTCCCGGTGTTCACACGACTGCGGCGCGAAGGGGCGCCACTGGCCGGGGCGGTCGCGCGGTTCACCCGGGCGGTCCTCGTGGTGACCGGCGGGCTGTACCTGGCGCTGGCGGTCCTCGCCGGCCACGTCGTGCTGCTGGGCGAGCGATGGGCGGGGGCGGCCGGGCCGCTGGTGCTGCTGTCGGGTTACGGCGTGGGGATCTGCCTGCTGCAGATCTGGTACCAGGCGGTGAAGGCGACCGGGCACGTGCGGCGGTACCTGGCGCTCGAGACTTCGCACCTGGTGTTGCTCGCGACGGGGCTGGCGGTGCTGACGCACGCCGGGATCGCGGCGGTCGCGGTCGCGCAGCTCGCGGCCGCGTGGCTGGTGGTGCCACTGGCGTGGCGGGTGCTGGCCGGGCTGGGAGTGGCGCCGTCGATGGCGGAGTTGGGCGGGATGGCGGTTCGCGTCGCGCTGGCATGCGTGGCTGGTGCGGTGCCGTCGGTGCTGCTCGGCCGGTGGCTGGGGGGCTCGCTGCCGGGGGTGCTGGCCCAGGCGGCGGTGCTGGTCGCCGGTTACGCCGGGGCGACCTTGCTGCTGCAGCGGAGCGCGCTCGCCGAACTGCGCCGGGGAGGGCTCCGGTGAACACCGCCACGACTCTGCGGCGCCGGGTCGCCCGCTGCTCACCGCCACCGGGCCCGGCTCCCGGGCGCCGGTTCGCCTGCTCCGGGCCGCCACCCGATGCCGCCACAGCTCCCGGGCTCCGGCTCGCCCACTCCGAGCCACCACCGGATGCCGCCACAACACCCGGGCTCCGGCTCGCCCACTCCGAGCCACCACCCGATGCCGCCACAACACCCGAGCCCAGGCTCGCCCACTCCTCACCGCGACCACTCACCGAACTGCGCCCGGGAGGCCTCCCGTGAAGCTCGTCCACGTCACCCAGCCCGTGTCCGCGGGCGTCGCCACGGTCGTGCTGGAACTCGCCGTCGCGCAGCAAGCGCGCGGCTGGTCCGTCGCCATCGCCTGTCCGCCCTCCGGGTGGCTCCCCGATCGCGCGCGCGAGCACGGGGTCGACGTGCGCTGCTGGCCGGCCGGGCGCGCACCCGGCCCCGCGTCACTCGCCGAAGCCCGCCGCCTGCGTCGGCTCCTGACCGAGCTCGACCCCGACGTCGTCCACCTCCACAGCTCCAAAGCCGGCCTCGCCGGGCGGCTGGCCGTGCGCGGCGCCCGGCCCACGGTGTTCCAACCCCACATGTGGTCCTTCGAGTCGGCGAGCGGGCTCCTGCGCCGCGCGGCCGCCGCGTGGGAGCGCTTCGCGTCGCGGTGGACCGATCTCCTCGTGTGCGTCAGCGACGACGAGCTCGCCTCCGGCCGGGCCGCCGGGGTGACCGCCGAGGCGGAAGTCGTCTGCAACGGCATCGACACCACCCGGTTCGTCCCCGGTGACCGGACCGCCGCGCGCCGGCGGCTCGGCCTGCCCGAGCACGTACCCATCGCCGTCTGCCTCGGCCGGCTCGCCCAGTTCAAAGGCCAGGATCAGCTGCTGTCGGCCTGGCCCGCGGTGCTGCAGCAGCTGCCGGACGCGCAGCTCGTCTTCGCCGGCGACGGGCCCATGGGTCCGGTGTGGCGTGCGCGGTACCCGTTGGCGGGGCACGCATCCGTGCGCTGGGCGGGGCACACCGACGACCCGGCCGCCTGGTACACCGCCGCGGACGTCGTCGTCCTGCCCTCGCGCGCCGAAGGCATGGCGCTGGTGCCGCTGGAAGCGATGGCGTGCGGGCGGCCGGTCGTCGGGTTCGACGTCGGCGGGATGCGGCAGAGCGTCGCGGACGCGGGCGCGGTGGTGGCGCCCGGTGACGTCGGCCTGCTCGCCGAGGCCGTCGCTGCGCGGCTCGCCGACCCCCAGCTGGCCCGGCGCGAAGGCGAACTCGGCCGCCGCCGCGTGGAACTGTCCTTCGACCGGGGGCGGATGGCCGACCAGATCGCCGCCCTCGTCGACAAACTCACCCCGTCGGAGCGCCTCTCGTGACCCGCATCGCCTATCTGCTCACCCAGGACCGCGGCGGCCCGGTGGACGTCACCGTCCGGCTGGCCGCGACGCTGGCCGCCGACGGCCACGACGTCCGCGTCTTCGGTCCCGTGCCCGCGCGCGGCGCTTCGCTGCTCGACGGCCTTCACGAGGAACTCGCGGTGTCCGACAAGGAGGACCTCGCCGCGGCGGGCCGGGCGCGGGCGGCGCTGCGGGCGTGGCGGCCCGACGTCGTGCACGCGCAGGACCGGCGCGCGGGCCTGGTGATCGCGGGCCTGCGGTTCACCCGCGGACCGCGGCCCGCACTGGTCCAGACCTATCACGGCGTGCCCGACGACGTCGCGGAGCCGTGGTTCCGGGGCGCGCGCGGGGCGGCCGGGCCGTCGGGGTACACGCGGACGGTGCTGGCCGCGGACGCCGTCGTCGCGCGGGTCCTGGACCGCACGATCGTGCCGGCCGAGGCGATGGGGGCCTTCCTGCGCCGTCGCCTGCGGGTGCCGGCCGGGCGGCTGGTGCACGTCGAAAACTGCGTCGCGCCGGCCGAGCCGGCTCCCCCGCGCGGACCGGTGCGGCACCTCGTCTTCGCCGGGCTTCTGGTGGAGCGCAAGGGGGTGCTCGACCTGCTGGCCGCGTTGTCCCTCCCGGGTGTGCTGCCCGGCGACGCCCGGCTGACGGTGATCGGCGACGGCCCGGAGCGCGCGGCGGCGGAACAGGCCGCGCGGCAGGCGCCGCTGGCGGGGCGCGTGACGTTCCTCGGCTTCCGGCCGGACGTCCCCGCCCTGCTCGCCGAGGCGGACGCGCTGGTACTGCCGTCCACAATGGAGCAACAGCCGCTGGTGGTGGCCGAGGCGATGATGGCGGGCAAGCCGGTCCTGGCGACGGCGACCGGCGGCGTCCCCGCCATGCTCGACGTCCCGGGCGGGCCGGTGTTCCTGGCCCCGCCGGGCGACGTCCCCGCGCTCGCCGACCGGCTACGGGCCCTATTCGCGGAACCGGACCCGGGCCGGCTGGGCCGGCTCCTCGCCGAACGCGCCCACGCCCGCTACCGCCCGGAGGCCTGCGCCCGCCGTCACCGGGACCTCTACGACCGGCTGACCACATCGTGTCGTCCCGCCGATCACGCGAGTTGACCCTTCGATCACCGGAACTCGCGTGATTCGGGCCGGAACTCGCGTGATTGAAGGCCGAACTCGCGTGATTGAAGGCCGAACTCGCGTGATTGGAGGCGGAACTCGCGTGATTGGGGGGTCGACACGGGTCAGCGGGCCCAGAGGCGGCCGACTCGGAACTCGTCGCGGGTGACTCGCCAGGCACCTCGCTTGACGAGCTGCTGGGGGTCGACCAGGACGATCGCGTCCGCGGCTTCG
>NZ_MUMI01000263.1 GCF_002155975.1 Amycolatopsis kentuckyensis | reverse complement strand
CGTCACCCTGGAGCAGCCGGAGGCCGATCACAGCCCGATCGTGAACCTCGCCCGGCTGCGCGCGTCCGACCGCCACCGCTACGGCACCAAGGCGGCCAACCTCGGCGAGCTGCACCACGTGCTGGCGCACGGGTCGCAGCGGCTGCTCGGCTTCTACCAGGTGCCGCGGCCGCCGCGGGACAACCTGCTGCCGTACCTGGCCCGGCTGCTGGACGTCCCCCTTGACGCCGATCTGGGCGCCGCGGCCCGCCGGCTGCTCGACGAGCACGTCCGCGTGCCGCGCGGCATCGCCCTGCCGTTCTCGCTGCAACGGCGGTTTCTGGAGTCGTCGCCGCGGATCCAGCAGGCCATCGGGAAGCTGAAGATGGCGCTGGAGCTGGACGCGCGCGAGATCGAGCCGCTGTGCGTCGAGCTGCAGGGCCTGATCCGGTCCGCGCGCATGCCGGGCGCGCTCGCCGGCGAGATCGACTCCGCGCTGGTGTCGCAGCTGGCCGGCGTGCGGGCGTTCGTCGTGCGCAGTTCGTCGAACGCCGAGGACCTCGCCGGGTTCTCGGCCGCCGGGATCTACGAGTCGCACAACCACGTCACCACGGCCGAGCGGATCTTCGCCAGTGTCAAGGAGGTCTGGGCGTCGCTGGTGTCGGTGCGCAGCGTCCGGCTGCGGCAGCAGGCCGGGATCTCGCTCGACGAGTGCTACATGGGCGTGGTGATCCAGGAGCAGGTCGCGGCGGACTTCGGCGGGGTGCTGGTGACGACGAACCCGATGAACCGCGCGGACTTCCGCACGGTGTACGTCAACGTGTCGCCGCGCGTGACGGACGTCGTCGACGGTTCGGCCCTGCCGATGCAGTACCTGTATTCGACGGTCGAGGGCGGTGGCCGCACGCTGTCCCTGGGCGACGCGCCCGCGGACCTCGACGAGGCCGCGCACGCCCAGCTCCAGCGGCTCGCCGTCGCCGGCCGCCTGCTGCAGGGCCACTTCTCGCCCGACTACACGTTCGACTCACCGGTGGACGTCGAGTGGCTCGCCGACGGCGAGCACCTCCACCTCGTGCAACTGCGCCCCTATTCGGCCTGACCTTCCCGGGAGAAACGCGATCATGCTGGGCCTCCGTCTGCCCGCGAAACCCGACGTTCAGCGCGCCGTCCGGCTGACCTACGGGTTCCAGTTCTTCTTCGGCCTGCTGCTGTGGGTGCCGATCTTCTACACGTACCAGAAGCTCGTCGGGCTGTCCGACGGCGAGATCTTCGGCATCCAGAGCATCTACTACATCGTGTTCTGCCTGCTCGAGATCCCGACCGGGATGATCGCCGACCGCTTCGACTACCGCACCTCGCTGACGGCGGGCGCCGGCGTGCTGGTGGCCGCGAACCTGGTGCCGGTGTTCCTGGGCTCGTACACCGGGTTCCTGGTGCACTTCGTCCTGATCGCCCTGGCCCGCTCGCTGGTGTCCGGCGCGCAGAGCGCGTATTTGTACGAGTACCTGCACGCCTCCGGCGCGGGGGAACACTACCTCCGCGTGGAGGGCGTCGGCCGCGCGTACAGCCTGGTCGGCAAGATCGTGTTCTGGCCGGTGATCGGCCTGCTGATGTCGTGGAGCCTCCCCTCCCCGTACTGGCTGACGGCGATCAACGCGGGCATCGCACTCGTGTTCGCGCTCAAGCTCCCGCCGATCCCCGGCGGCCGCCGCGTGACCGGCAAGACGGCCTCGCTGCTCGCGGGAGTCGGCGGCGCGCTGTCGGCGCTGCGGTCGTCCCGCTGGCTGGTGCTGCTGATGGTGCAGGGCGTCGCGATGTTCACGCTGGTGCGGATCTGCCAGGTGAACCTGTTCCAGCCGATCCTCGAGTCGAAGACGCTCTCGGTGAACTGGTACGGCGCGGTCCTGGCCGCGATGACGGTCTTCGAGGCACTGGGCGCGGCCCGCCCCCACCGCCTCCGCCGCGCGATCGGCCCGGTGGGTTCGGTGTTCACGCTGACGATCGTGATGGCCCTGTGCCTCGGGGTGATCGTGTTCGTGGGCTCCTTCCCGGCGGTGGTGCTGCTGTGCGTGTTCGCGGTGGCGACGGGGATCGCGTTCCCGGTCCAGAAGCAGCTGCTGAACGACTCCATCCCGGATTCCCGGTACCGGGCCACCCTCCTGTCCATGGAGTCCATTGTGGACAGGGCGGTGTGCGCGCTGGTCGCGGTGGCACTGGGCGCGTACCTGGCGGCCGGGCAGCTGAACGAGTTCCTGGTCCTGACGGCCATCGTGACGTGCGTCGCGATGGGCCTGCTCGCACTGCTGTTGCTGGCGGTCCGCAAGCACCGCTCGGACCGCCGGGTGCCGACGGCCCGCCGTCCGGACCAGGCCGGCACGAGCCTCCCGCCGGAACTCCGCGTGCAGCACCAGGTGGGTGAAGTCCGCCGCTGACCCAGCGGCGGGCTCCGGCCATCGTTCCGGCGCACGCAGGTCCTTCCAGCCTGCCGGTCAGCAAACCGATCACTCATCAACTTGCGCGAGCGCTCATTGAGCGCTAGTTTTATAGGCGCTCAATGAGCGCTCGCAAGGGAGAGGTCTGTGAACCTGGTTAGCCAACGTCGTGAGACCCTGGGACTCACCCAGCAGGAGGCAGCAAGTCGCTCAGGAGTGTCGGTAGCCACTTGGCGCCGGCTCGAATCCGGCGATGGACCACTCGCGATGCGCCCGTCGACTGTCGAGGCGGCCGAGCGCCTGCTACGTCTTCCATCGGGCGGACTCCTATCCCTCCGCGCCGGAGAGGACATTCCGCTTTCCAGAAAGACTCGATCGCCGAACAACGAGTGGATCAGGCTGATCGGCCGCTCGTTCTCCGGAGATCCACTGACTCCACGCCAGGCATTCAGGATCAGCATGGCTGTGGCAGGCCTTGAGGATGACGCGTTCGTTCAATGGGACGACTATCTGACCGGTCGTTGCACAGCCGACGACCTTCCGTTCGCCTCCCCGCTGCCTGATTGGGTTCTTTTCACCGTAAATACCATATGGCTACAACGTTTTCGACAGACCTTCGTGCAGATCGGTGAACGCATCACATGCGGCGAGACACCCTACCCTCGTTGCATGGCCGAGCGAGTCGCGCTGTGGATCACGCTCTCCTGGGTACAGGAGGAGGGCGGCGACATTGCGTCGGAAATGCTCGACGACGACGAGGAGACAGCTGAAGCCTTGCCGGAGAAAGCTGATCTCGACGACGATTGGGAGCGCGTCGAAGACGGGCTCTTCGACGACGACTTCGACTTCAAGATTATTTGGCTGGATAATTTCACCAAGGTCATCTTTGGCGACTCTACCGCAGCGTTCTCCGGTCATTTCGGCATCGATGCGGCTTCGTACCATCCCTTTCGCTGGTGGGAAACCGACCAGAGCAACTGACCACCGTGCGACTGCCTGCCGCCCAGAGGACGGCAGGCGCGGTCAGTCGATGACGGCGTCGTCGAGCAGGGTGGACTCCGCGCCGTACTCGCGGAGTTCCTCCCTGATCACGGTGTAGGCCAGCCCTTGCGGGTAGCCCTTGCGCGCGAGGAAGCCGAGCAGCCGCCGCAGGGCGGTCTGTTCGTCGACGTTGCCGAGCGAGCCGAGGCGCTTGCGGACCAGTTCCCTGGCCATCTGTTCCTCGGACTCGCGGTCGACCTCGCCTGCCGCCTGCGCGGCGACCTCGCCGTCGACACCTTTGCGCCGCAGCTCGGCCACCAGCGCGGTGCGGGACAGGCCCTGGTTCGCGTGCCGGGATTTCACCCACAGCTGGGCGAATTCCTCGTCGTTGACCAGCCCGGCCCGGTCGAGTTTGCCGAGCAGGGTTTCGCTGGTCTCCTCGTCGAATCCCTTGCGCTGCAACGCCTGCCGCAACTCTTCCTGAGTCCGCGGCCGAGCGGCCAGGAGATCGAAGCAGATCTCCTTGGCCTTCTTGTACCGCTCCTCGGGAGGAAGCTCAGCCGGCGGCACCTTCGGCGCCCTGGCCACCCAAATCACTCCTCGTTCTCACCACCCCAGCAGCACGCCACCAGGCCGAACGTCACCACCCAACGCAACCCCGCCGGGGGTCCAGGGGGCTCGCCCCCTGGCGGGGGTCCGGGGGTCCGACCCCCGGGAGACACGGCGGAGGGATAGGGGCGAGCGCCTTCCGCGAGCACACCTCACCCAATCCCGCAGCGCCCCTTCGATCAGAAGTCGACCGGTGCCGGAACCGCCTCAACAGCTGCCGCGTCGAGCTGCGGGCCGATGCCGAGCTTCTCCTTGATCCGCTTCTCGATCTCGTTGGCGATGTCCGGGTTGTCGCGCAGGAACCGGCGCGCGTTCTCCTTGCCCTGGCCGAGCTGGTCACCTTCGTAGGTGTACCAGGCGCCGGACTTGCGCAGGATGGACTGGTCGACACCCATGTCGATGAGCGAGCCCTCGCGGGAGATGCCCTGGCCGTACAGGATGTCGAACTCGGCCTGCTTGAAGGGCGGGGCCACCTTGTTCTTGACGACCTTGACGCGGGTCCGGTTGCCGACCGCCTCGCCGCCGTCCTTCATCGTCTCGATGCGGCGCACGTCCAGGCGGACCGACGCGTAGAACTTCAGCGCCTTACCACCGGTGGTCGTCTCCGGGGAGCCGAACATGACGCCGACCTTCTCGCGGAGCTGGTTGATGAAGATCGCGGTGGTGCCGGAGTTGGACAGCGCACCGGTGATCTTCCGCAGCGCCTGGCTCATCAGGCGGGCCTGGAGGCCGACGTGCGAGTCACCCATCTCACCCTCGATTTCGGCGCGCGGCACGAGCGCGGCCACGGAGTCGATGACGAGGATGTCGAGCGCGCCGGAGCGGATCAGCATGTCCGCGATCTCGAGGGCCTGCTCACCGGTGTCCGGCTGGGAGACGAGCAGCGCGTCGGTGTCGACGCCGAGGGCCTTGGCGTACTCCGGGTCGAGCGCGTGCTCCGCGTCGATGAAGGCCGCGATGCCGCCGGCGCGCTGCGCGTTCGCCACCGCGTGCAGGGCGACCGTCGTCTTACCGGAGGACTCCGGGCCGTAGATCTCGACGACCCGGCCGCGGGGCAGGCCGCCGATGCCGAGCGCGACGTCGAGGGCGATCGAGCCGGTGGGGATCACGGCGATGGGCGGCCGGGTGTCCTCGCCGAGGCGCATCACCGAGCCCTTGCCGTACTGCTTGTCGATCTGCGCGAGCGCGAGCTCGAGCGCCTTGTCCTTGTCGGGTGCTGCAGGCATGGAAGTCCACCTCGCTGGTCGAAGCCCCGTGTCCCGGGGTCTGTGTCGGTTCTTCAGCTGTCCGGTCCGACGCTAGCGGCGGGGACCGACAATTCCAGGCGCGGCGCCCAATCTGTGGATCGCTGGACCCGATGTGGACAACACCTTAGACGAACACCTGTTCGAGGTCGGCAGCGACACACCCTTGCGGTAGGGTTTTCGCCCGCCCGGGTCAGGTCCCCCGGCATCGGCCCAGGTCAGCGCCGTTCGGCCGGGACGTCGAAGGCGTCGCAGACCTCGCGCCAGATCTCCTTGGCCGGGATTCCCGCGGTGAGTGCCTGGTCGACGGTGCGCCCGCCGAGCCCGCTCAGGACGTGGTCCCTGGACAGCACCTGGGCCCGCCCGGGACCGAACTCGTCGGCCATCAGCCGCCGGAAAACCGTGATTCGCATCGGTTCCACTTTAACCGGCGGCCGCGGGCGGCCCGGCTACTGACCCGGCTGGACGCTCGCTTCGAAGTAGTCGGCCAGCGTGCCGGGCGTCGTCACCGCCGCCTGGTCGCTGGTGTTCAGCTGGTAGATGAACCCGGCCAGCGGCCGGTCCGACACCGAGAACACGAGCACCGCCGACGTCTTCCCCGCGGCCGACGAGTAGTGCCCCTTGAGCCCGTTGCCGCCCCAGTCGGCCTCGGTGCGGTCGCCGCCCGCCGAAGCGAGCAGGCCGTCGGTGTACTGCTTGAGCGCGTCGGCGCTGTCGCCGTGGACGTAGGTGACCTGCGTGCCCGCCCGGCCCGGCGCGGAGCAGGTCGAGGAGGCGCCCAGGCGCTGCGCCGGCGCCGCGGGGCCGTTGCCCATGCCCGGCTTGCAGTCGCCGGTGTCGGCGATCTTCCCGGCGAGCTGGCGCAGGCACCCCGTGAAGCCCTTGTCGTCCTCCTGACCTGGCGTCCGGCACTGGTCCGCGGTGTAGGTCGTCACCGAGGACGACGAGGTGAGGAACACCGTCAGCCCCACTGCGAGCACCACGACGATCGCGGCCGCGATCCCGATCAGCAGCTTCTTCTTCCCGCCGGCCTTCGGCTCGGCCTTCTCGGGCGCGGGCGAGTACGCGGGGAAGTTCGACGGCATCGGCTGCGGGCCGCTCGGCGGGAAGTTCGACGGCGCGTAGCCCGGGTACTGCGGCGGAGGCGGCGCGTACTGCGGGCGGTGCGGCGGCGCACCCGCGGCCACCGCCCCTTCGACGTTCTGGGTGCGCACGGACAGCCCGTCGCGGGCCACGTGCTGCGCGCCGAGCGCGACGGCGGTCTCCGGCTGGTCGAGGCTGCCCGGCACGACGCCGAGCTTCTCCGCGATCATGGTGCCGACCAGCGGCAGCCGGCTAGACCCGCCGACGAGGTAGATGCCGGCCAGCCGGTCCGGGGTCAGGCCCGACGACCGCAGCGTCCGCGACAGCAGTTCGACGCTGCGCAGCATCGCCGGCCGGACCAGGCCCTCCAGCTCGCCGCGCGTGACGAGGACGTCCTTGAACGGCTCGGGCATCGGCACCTCGGTCTGCGGGTGCCGCGACAGCGCCTCCTTGGCCGCCTTGACGTCCTCCTGCAGCGCACGCCGGGTGCGCCGGTCACCGGTGGACTCGGGACGCAGGAGCCGCTGCCAGCGCTGCGGATCGGAGTGCGACACCTCGCGCCCGACGTGCACCATCAGCGCCTGGTCGACGTCGAGGCCGCCCAGGTCGGGCAGGCCGTCCTCGGCGAGCACGGTGAACCCGTTCTGCGTGGCGCCGACGACCGCGACGTCGAAGGTGCCCGCGCCGAGGTCGTAGACGGCGAGCGCCTGGCCCGGCGCCAGCGACTTGCCGGGGAACGACGCGAAGTGCGCCGCGGCGGCGACCGGCTCGGGAACCAGCAGGATGTTCGGGCCCATCCCGGCGAGCCGGGCGGCGGACATCAGCACGTTCCGGCGCGTCTGCCCCCACTGGGCGGGGTGGGTCAGCCGGACCTCGTCGGGCTGCTCGCCGCCGAGCTGGCGGGAGGTCTCCTCGAGCACGCGGCGCAGGATGGCGGCCAGCGCGTCGGTGACCGGGACGACGTCGGTGCCGAGCAGCAGGGTCTGCTCGTCGATGCGGCGCTTGGGGTTCGGTTCGAAGCGCGTCGGGTCGAGCCGGGCGCGCCGCTCGGCGTCGCGGCCGACCATGATCGTGCCCTCTTCGGTGGCGAACACCGCCGACGGCATGTTGGCCGAGCCGTCCACTTCGACGACCCGGGGCGGCATACCGTGCGCCGAAAGCACGGCGACGGTGTTGGACGTCCCGAGGTCCACCGACAGGATCCGCACAGCACTCCCCTTCGCGAAAAACACGCCCCGACGGCGCCCGCGTGATGCTGCCATGCGCGCGGTCACCGTGCGTGCGGACCCGGGAAAGTCACTGCTCCTTGACGCGGAAGGTGATCAAGGTGCACGATAGTTGCACAGTTCGGTCAACTCGATTGCTCAGACTGCGCAGAAGGGAGGGTCCGGTGCCGAAACTGCTCGTCCTCGGGGACGACCTGACCGGCAGCAACGCGACCGGAGCGCTGTACGCCCGCTTCGGGCTGCGCGCGGTCTCCGTCAACGCGCCCCTGGCACCGGACGCGCCCTGCCTGCGCGCGGAAAGCGGGATCGATGCGCTGGTGGTGAACCTGAGTACCCGGCACGTCCCGCCACCACACGCCGCGCAGGCGGTGCGGGAGGCCATCGAGCTCGTGGGGCCGGTCCGGCTCACGGTGAAACGCGTGGACACGACACTGCGCGGGAACGTCGGCGCGGAGACCGAAGCCGTCCTGGCCTCGGCGCCGGAAGCGCGGGCCCTGGTCGTGCCGGCCTTCCCGGACGCCGGCCGCGTCACCCTCGGCGGCCTGCACCTCGTCGACGGCGTGCCGCTGGCCGAGAGTCCGGCGGCGCGGGACCCTCTCGCCCCGGTCCGGTCCTCGCGGGTGCGCACGCTCCTCCAGCCGACGCGCCGCCGGATCGCCGAGCTGCCGTTGGACGTCGTCGAGGAAGGCGTGGACGCGGTCGAAGCGGCCTTGCGCCCACCGGCCGGGATCGTCGTCTGCGACGCCACGACGAACCGGCACCTCACCACCGTCGCCCGCGCCGCGGCCCGGCTCGCGGCCGAGGGCACGCGGTGGATCTCAGTGGACTCCGGGCCGTTCGGCGTCCGGCTGGCCGCGGCGCTGGGCCTGGCGCCCGGCCACGGCACCGTCCCGCCGGTGCTGGCGGTGGTCGGCAGCATCACCGGGCAGACGCACGACCAGTTGCTGGAGACCGAGCTGGTGCTGGACGCGCGGTACGTCGACGTCGACCCGGAGCGGCCCGACCCGGCCGCGACGGCCGCGGGCGAACTCCTGGCGGCCGGCCACCGTGTGGTGGGCATGCGAGCACGCGCCCCCGCGCCCGGAACACCGGTCGATCCGGAGGTGGCGGCGCGGCTCCCGCCCGCCCTCGGCGAGGCCGCCCGGCTGGTGCTCGGCACGCACCGGATCGGCGGGCTCTACGCCACCGGCGGCGACATCGCCGTCGAAGTCACCAAGGCGCTCGGGGCCGAAGGCTTCGAGATCGACGCCGAAGTGCTGCCTCTGGCGGTGGCCGGGCGGCTGTCCGGCGGTCCCCACGCCGGGCTGCCCTTCGCCACGAAGGGTGGGCTGATCGGCGGGCGGGATGCCGCGGTCGCCTGCTTGGAACACCTCAATCACGTCCTGGCCACCGGAAGGAAGAACCCGTGAGCGACCTCCCCGTTCTCGCCGTCACCCTCGGCGACCCCGTCGGCATCGGCCCGGAGATCACCCTGAAGACCCTCGCCGAGCCCGAAGCCCTGCAAATGGCGCACGGGGTGGCGGTGGGTGACGCGATCGTGCTGGAGCGCCTGGTCCGGCACCTGGGCCTGAACCTGGAGATCAACCCGATCGCCACGGTCGCCGACGCGCGCTTCACCACCGGCGTGATCGACGTGCTGAACCTCGGCGTCGTCACCGAAGACCTGCCGTGGGGCGAGGTGAACGCGACCGCGGGCGCCGCGGCGGTCGGGGCGATCGAGGTCGCCACCCGGCTCGCGCTGGCGGGCGAGGTCGACGCGGTGGTGACCGCGCCGATCAACAAGGAGGCCATCTGGGCGGCGGGCTCGCAGCACCTCGGGCACACCGAGATGCTCGGCGAGCTGACCGGGTCAACCCGGTTCAACACCATGTTCTGGGTCTCCGGGCTGAAGATCTTCTTCGCCACCCGGCACCTGTCACTGCGCGAAGCGATCGATCAGATCACGCGGGAGAACATCGAGCACGCGATTCGCGAGGCGTATACGGCGCTGGAGGTCTTCGGCACGGAGAAACCGAGACTGGCCGTGGCGGCGTTGAACCCGCACGGCGGGGAGAACGGCAAGTTCGGCAACGAAGAGATCATCGCGATCGCGCCCGCGGTCGCCGCCGCCCGGGTGGCCGGGCTCGACGTGGTCGGCCCGATCCCCGCGGATTCCGTGTTCCACCAAGGGATCCAGGGCCGGTTCGACGGGGTGCTCTCGCTCTACCACGACCAGGGGCACATCGCGTCGAAGACGTACGACTTCGACGGCACGGTCTCGGTGACGGTCGGGCTGCCGATCCTGCGCACGTCGGTCGACCACGGCACCGCGTTCGACATCGCCGGTACCGGCCGGGCGTCGCACGGCACCATGCGGGCGGCGTTCAAGGCGGCGGCCACCCTGGCGCCGTACGCGCGGAAGCTGCCCGTCATCTACCCGCCGGGCGTCCGGTGATCCCCCGCAAGCGCTGGGCGTACGTCATCCCGGTCGCGGTGGTCATGTACATGCTGGCCTACCTCGACCGCACGAACGTCGCGGTGATCCTGCCCTACATCGGCGACGACTTCCCGCTGTCCGCCGGCGCGAAGGGCCTGGCGAGCGGCATCTTCTTCGTCGGCTACCTCGTGCTGCAGATCCCGGCGGCGGTGCTGGCGGCGAAGTGGAGCGCCCGCAAGACCGTGCTGCTGCTGATGATCGCGTGGGCGATCGCGGCGGTGCTGTGCGGGCTGGTGCGGAACGAAACGCAGCTGCACCTGGCCCGGCTGCTGCTCGGGCTGTTCGAGGGCGGGGTGTGGCCCGCGGTGCTGATCCTGCTGGCGTCCTGGTTCCCGCAGGCGGAACGGGCGCGGGCGAACGCGCTGTGGATGACGTGCCTGCCGATTTCGGCGATCCTCATGTCGCCGCTGTCCGGGTTCATGCTCGACCACATGTCCTGGCGCTGGGTGTTCGTCCTGCAGGGGCTGCCACCGCTGGTGTGGGCGGTCGTCTGGTGGTTCGCGGTGGCCGACCGGCCGGCGCAGGCCCGGTGGATCTCCGCGGCGGAACGCGAGTACCTCGAAACCACCTTGCAGGCCGAAGAAGACGCGAAGCCGGCATTCGCCAAGCAGGGCTACCGGCAGGCGCTGGCGAACCGCCAGGTGCTGCTGCTGGTCGGCGTCTACTTCTTCTGGATCACCGGCTTCTACGGCTTCTCCTTGTGGCTGCCATCGGTGGTGAAGACGATGACCGGCGGCTCGGCCACCGCCGTCGGCTTCCTGTCGGCCGTGCCGTACGTGCTGGCGCTGGGCGGGATGGTCGCGTGCGCGCAGTGGTCCGACCGCACCGGCAACCGGCGGCTCGCGATCACGGTCCCGCTGCTCGTCGCGATCGCCGGGCTGCTGCTGGGCAACCTCGTACACTGGCCGGCGGCCGTGCAGCTGGTCCTGCTCTGCGTCGTGGCGACCGGCGTCTACATGCCGTACGGGCCGTTCTGGGCCATCCCCAGCCGCGTCCTCGGGATCGAGGTCGTCGCCGTGGCGATGGGCCTGATCAACGCGCTGGGCAACCTCGGCGGGTTCGCCGGCCCGTACCTGGTCGGCTGGCTCACCGACGTCACCGGCAGCGCGACCACCGGGTTCGTCGTGCTGGCCGCGTTCCTCGCCGTGGCCGCCGGGCTGGCGTTCTTCGGGCTGAAACCCGTGACTGTGGCAGAGTCGGCACATGTCCCAGCCGCGACCAGGCACCCGTGACCGGCGCGCGATGCTGCTGGAAGCCGTCCGCGACGGCGCCGGTGGCATCGCGGAGCTGGCGGAGGAGTTCGGCGTCTCCGAGTCGACGATCCGCCGCGACCTCGCCTCGCTCGCCGGAGCCGGGCACGTCGTCCGCACCTACGGCGGCGCGCTCGACACCGAACGCAGCCCCCGGGAGAAGGACCGGGAGCACGCGGCGGCCAAGGACGCGATCGCCCGGGAGGCCGCCGCGCTCGTCCAGGACGGCGAGGTGGTGCTGATCGACGCCGGCACGACCACCGGCAGGCTCGCCCGCCACGTCGCCCACCGCGAAGGACTGACCGTGGTGACCAACGGCGTCACCGCGATCCGCGAGCTCGCGGGCTTCGCCGGGATCGACCTCATCGTCCTCGGCGGCCGGCTGCGGCACCCCAACGAAGCGATCCTCGGCGAGAGCGTGCTGGCGCAACTGCGGCACATCTCACCCGATCGGGTGTTCCTGGGCGCGGACGGCGTGGTCGCCGACCGGGGGCTGTGCTGCCCGTCACTGGAGCAGTCGGTCGTCAAGCACGCGATGCTCCACGCCGGTGGTGAGGCGTACGTGCTGGCCGACCACTCCAAGCTGGACCAGGCCCCTTTTTCCTACTGGACACCCCTGGACCGCGACTACCGGCTGATCACCGACGAACCCCGGATCGACGTGGTGTTCCCGCAGTTCGCCCAGAGCGTGATCCTGGCAAGCGGTCCCGAAATTGTCGGTGGTGCCGCGCATCATGGACGACGTGGCAACTGACGTGCTCGACCTCTTCTCCCCCGCGACCCGCGACTGGTTCGCGGGAGCCTTCGCCGCGCCCACCGCGGCGCAGGAAGGGGCCTGGCGGGCGGCGCACGCGGGCGAGCACGCTCTCGTCGTCGCGCCCACCGGGTCCGGCAAGACGCTGTCGGCGTTCCTCTGGGCGCTGGACCGGCTCTCGGTGGAGCCGCCGCCGGCGGAGGCGACCAAGCGCTGCCGGATCCTCTACGTCTCGCCGCTGAAGGCCCTCGCGGTCGACGTCCAGCGGAACCTGCGGGCCCCGCTCGCCGGCATCTCGCAGGCCAGCCGCCGGCTCGGGCTGCCGGTGCCGGCGATCGAAGTGGGCATGCGCACCGGCGACACCACCGCCGCCGAGCGCCGCACGTTCGCCAAGACGCCGCCGGACGTGCTGGTGACCACGCCGGAGTCGCTGTTCCTCATCCTCACGTCGTCGGCGCGGGAGTCGCTGCGCGGCGTCGAGACCGTGATCGTCGACGAGGTGCACGCGGTCGCCGGCGGCAAGCGCGGCGCGCACCTCGCGCTCTCGCTGGAGCGGCTGGACGCGCTGCTCCCGAAGCCGGCGCAGCGGATCGGCCTGTCGGCGACGGTCCGCCCGATCGACGAGGTGAGCGCGTTTCTCGCCGGCGGCCGTCCGGTACGTGTGGTCCAGCCGAAGCTGGCGAAGACGATCGAGGTCCGCGTCGAGGTCCCGGTCGAGGACATGAGCAACCTCGACGCGCCGCGCAGCGGCCCGGCGCCGGGCCCGCTCGACGCGCTGGAGTCGCTCGAATCGCTGACCGAGGCCTTCCCGCCCGGGGACATCGCGCCGGGCGGGCTGGGCACCCTCGAAGAGATGGCCGGCAACCCCGTCCAGCGGCCGTCGATCTGGCCGGCGGTCGAGGAGCGGGTGCTGAGCCTGATCCGCGCGCACCGCTCGACCATCGTCTTCGCCAACTCGCGCCGGCTCACCGAGCGGCTCACCGCCCGGCTCAACGAGCTCGCCACCGAGCAGACCGAGCTGGCCCCGGCCGACACCTTCCCGGCGGAAGCCATCGCGCAGTCCGGCGTCAGCACCGGGGCGCCCCCGGTGATCGCCCGGGCCCACCACGGGTCGATGTCGCGGGAGCAGCGCACGCACGTCGAAGAGTCGCTGAAGTCCGGGCAGCTGCCGTGCGTGGTGGCGACGTCGTCGCTGGAGCTAGGCATCGACATGGGTGCCGTCGACCTGGTGGTGCAGATCGAGGCGCCGCCGACGGTGGCGTCCGGGCTGCAGCGCGTCGGCCGCGCCGGGCACCAGGTCGGCGCGGTGTCGTCCGGGGTGATGTTCCCGAAGTTCCGCGGGGACCTCGTCTCCTGCGCGGTGGTCGCGGAGCGGATGGCGACCGGCGCGATCGAGGCGGTCCGCTACCCGCGCAACCCTCTCGACGTCCTGGCGCAGCACGTCGTCGCCATGGTGGCGCTGGAGCCGTGGACGGTGCCGGACCTGGCGTCGCTGGTCCGGCGGGCGGCCCCCTTCGCCGCGCTGCCGGACGACGCCCTGCACGCGGTGCTCGACATGCTGGCGGGCCGCTACCCGAGCGAGGAGTTCGGCGAGCTGCGGGCGCGGATCACCTGGGACCGCATCGGCGGCGAGCTGCGCGGGCGGCCCGGCTCGCAGCGGCTGGCCGTCACGTCGGGCGGCACCATCCCCGACCGCGGCCTCTTCACCGTCATGACGCCGGGCGCGGACGACAAGCCCGGTTCGCGCGTCGGCGAGTTCGACGAAGAGATGGTGTACGAGTCGCGCGTCGGCGACACCATCCTGCTCGGCACGTCGTCGTGGCGGATCACCGACATCACGCACGACCGCGTCATCGTGGTGCCGGCGCCGGGCGAACCGGCGCGGATGCCGTTCTGGAAGGGCGACGCGCCGGGCCGTCCGCTCGAACTGGGCCGGGCGCTGGGGAAGTTCGTCCGCGAACTGTCCACTTCGGACGATGTGAAGGCGCGCGAGCGGGCCGAGGCGGCGGGGCTGGACGAGCGGGCGTGCGACAACCTGCTCGCCTACCTGGCCGAGCAGAAGGCCGCCACCCGGCACGTGCCGAACGACCGGACGATCCTGCTGGAGCGCTACCGCGACGAGCTCGGCGACTGGCGGATCATCGTGCACTCGCCGTTCGGCGCGCAGGTGAACGCGCCGTGGGCCCTCGCGATCGCCGCGCGGCTGCGGGAAAACCGCGGGGTGGACGCGCAGGTGGCGCACTCCGACGACGGCATCGTCCTGCGGCTGCCGGACGCACTGGACGCCGAAGGCGGCGAGGTCACCATCGGCGCGGACGACGTGCTGCTCGACCCCGAAGAGGTCGAGCAGCTGATCGTCGCCGAAGTCGGCGGCTCGGCCGTGTTCGCGGCGCGGTTCCGGGAGTGCGCGGCCCGGTCGCTGCTGCTGCCCCGCCGGGACCCGCGGCGCCGGACTCCGCTGTGGCAGCAACGGCAACGCGCGTCGCAGCTGCTGTCGGTCGCGGCGAAGTACGAGCGGTTCCCGGTCGTGCTCGAGGCCATGCGGGAGGTCCTGCAGGACGTCTACGACGTCAGCGGCCTGCGGGAGCTGATGGCCGACGTCCGGGCCCGCAAGGTCCGGCTGGTCGAGGTCGAAACGCCGGCCGCGTCGCCGTTCGCGCGCAGCCTGCTGTTCGGCTACATCGGGATGTTCCTGTACGAGACCGACGCACCGCTGGCCGAGCGGCGGGCGGCGGCGCTGTCGCTGGATTCGGCGCTGCTGGCCGAGCTCCTGGGCACCGAGGCGATCCGGGAGCTGCTGGATCCCGAATCCGTCGCCGAAGTGGAACGTTCGCTGCAGCGGCTGGATCCGGACAGGCACGCACGCTCGGCCGAGGACGCCGCGGACCTGCTGCGGTTCCTCGGCGACCTGACCGTCGAGGAGGCCGCGGAGCGCGGGATCCAGGCCGAGTGGCTCACCGAGCTGGAAGCGGCCCGGCGGGCGATCCGGGTGCGGATCGGCGGCGCGGAACGGTTCCTGGCGATCGAGGACGCCGGCCGGGTGCGTGACGCGCTGGGCACCGCGTTGCCGGTGGGCGTGCCCGAGGCGTTCACCGAACCGGTGGCGGACCCGCTCGGGGACCTGCTGTCGCGCTACGCCCGCGGTCGGGGCCCGTTCGCGGCGGCGGACGCGGCCGCGCGGTTCGGTCTCGGCACGGCGGTCGTCACCGGGGTGCTCGACCGGATGACCGGGGAAGGCCGCCTGGTGCGCGGCGAGCTGAGCCCGGTCGGCCATCCGGAAACCCACGGCGTCGGGGTCGAGTACTGCGACGCGGCGGTGCTGCGCCGGCTGCGGCGGGCGTCGCTGGCGAAGCTGCGAGCCGAAGTCGAGCCGGTCGAACCGGCGGCACTGGGCCGGTTCCTGCCCGCGTGGCACGGGTTCGGCGGCCGAGTCCGGGCGGCCCCGACGGCGGACGACGTGCTGTCGGTGGTCGAGCAGCTCGCCGGCGCACCGTTGCCGGCGAGCGCGGTGGAGTCGCTGATCCTGCCCGGCCGGCTGCCGGGCTACTCCCCCGCCCTGCTGGACGAGCTGACAACGGCGGGCGAGGTCACCTGGGCAGGCTGCGGCGCGCTCTCCGGCGGCGACGGCTGGATCGCCCTGGCCCCGACGGACGTGGCCGACCTCCTGCTGCCCGAAGTCGTCGAGGACATCCCGACCGGCCCGCTGCACGACGCGATCGTGTCCACTTTGGAGGGTGGGGCGCTGTTCTTCCGCCAGCTGGTGGACCGCGCAACGGTGCTGGTGGACAAGGCCCCCAGCGACGCCGAAGTCGTGGCGGCGCTGTGGGACCTGGTCTGGGCGGGGCTGGTCACGGGCGACACCCTGGGCCCGCTCCGAGCCCAGGTCGCCGGGCACGGCGCCCACAAACCCCGGCGCCAGGCCCCCCGCGGCCGATACGCGCGGCTGCGGGCGGGGCGTCCCCAGATGCCGTCGCGGTCGGGGCCGCCGACGGTCGCGGGCCGCTGGGCGCTGACCCCGCCCCGGGAGACGGACGCCACCCGCCGAGCCCACGCGCGAACGGAGGCCTTCCTGGAGCGCCACGGCGTCCTGACCCGCGGCGCGCTGGACACCGAACGCGTCACGGGCGGGTTCTCGGGGATCTACAAGGTCCTCCGCGGCATGGAGGACACGGGCCAGGTGATCCGCGGTTACGTGGTGGAGGGCCTCGGAGCGGCCCAGTTCGCGGCAAAGGGCGCGGTGGACCGCCTTCGCGCCCTGTCCGGCCCCGGCCGCCCGGCACCGGGCCGCCCGGTGGTGTTGGCAGCGGCGGACCCAGCCCAGCCATACGGCGCGGCCCTCCCGTGGCCGGCAGCAACGGGCGACACAAAGCACCGCCCAGCCCGCAAGGCGGGCGCACTGGCAGTCCTGGTCGACGGAGTCCCGGCCCTGTACGTGGAGAGAGGAGGCCGATCCCTGCTGAGTTTCACAGAGGAGCGCCAGCCCCTGACAGAGGCGGCGCAGGCCTTGTCGGCAGCAGTCCGCGAGGGCTGGCTGGGCCAGCTATCGGTCCAACGCGCAGACGGCGAGCAAGCGCTGACCTCAGAGCTGGCGGAGGTGTTGCGAGAGGCAGGCTTCCGAGCCACACCCTCGGGCCTGCGCCTGCGAGCCTGAGGCCGGGCCATGCCGGGCCGGGGCCGGGCGGGCCAGCCGGACCGGAGCCGCGCCAGGCCGGGCCGCACCGCGCCAGGCCGGTTGGCGATTGCTGCGCGATCGTCTTCCTCGCTGGCCTAAGCTGCCAGTCCGACACGCACGAAGGATGTTCTGCTCATGGCGATGCGCGAACTGCGCTATTTCGGGGACCCGATCCTCAAGTCCGTCTGCGATCCGGTCACCGTGTTCGACGAGAAGCTCGAGGCGCTCGTGCGGGACCTGGTCGACTCCGTCAAGCCCGCCGGGCGGGCCGGGCTGGCCGCGCCGCAGATCGGCGTCGGGCTTCGGGTCTTCAGCTACGACGTCGGCGGGCTGACCGGGTATGTCGTCAATCCCGAGATCGTCGAACTGTCCGAGGAAACGCACGAGATCAGTGAAGGCTGCCTGTCCGTGCCGGAACTGTGGTTCCCCACCAAGCGGGCGAAGCACGCGAAGGTCCGAGGCGTCGACGTCCACAACGAACCGATCGAGGTCGAAGGCGAAGACGTACTGGCCCAGTGCCTGCAGCACGAGACCGATCACCTCGACGGCGTTCTCTACCTCGACCGGCTCACCGCCGAGCGCAAGAAGTCCGCCCTGCGCGAAGCTCGCGACAAAGACTGGTTCTGGAAGCGCTGAAGCTCACGCCGGCAGGAACAGCCTGAGCCGGGCGCCGTCGTCGATGCTGCGTTCCGTGCGCAGGCCGGCCCGGGCCGCCGTGCGGGGCATGATGTCGTCGCCCGCCAGGCAGTCCGCGGACAGCTCCGTGATGCCCTGGGCCTCCGCCAGCACCGCCAGCCGCGCCAGTAGGGCCGTTCCGATTCCCTGCCGCTGCCAGTCGTCCTCCACCAGCAGGGAAATCTCTGCGCCGCCCGTGAGCATCGGGATGAGCTGGGCCAGGCCGATCACCTCGCGGCCGAACACGGCCAGCACGCTCGTGCCGCGCGGGGGCACCAACAGCCGGTGGAGGCGGCGGCGCGGGACCGTCCGCACGCCCGTGTGGTAGCGGCGGAACAGCGTCGCCATCGAACAGCGGCGGTGCAGTTCGGCCACCGCGTCGGCGTCACCCGGGACGCCCTTGCGCAGGACGATCGCCGCGCCGTCCGGGCGGTCGAGGACCACCGGGCCGGCCGCGTTGCGGGCCGCCGCCGCGAGCAGCGTCACCAGTGCCTCGGCGCGGGTCAGCTCCAGCTGCACGAACGGCGCCCACTGGCGGCGCGCCACCAGCGCGCCACCGTCGGCCAGCGCGAACACCGCCCGGTGCCCGCTCTCCGTGCGCGCCGGGTTCGCCTCGGCGGCGGGCACGAGCGTGACGACGTCCGCGGCCAGCACGTCCTTCAGCACTTCCGCCAGGCGCGCCGGGTCGTCGATCGCGCGACGGGCCGCGAGCAGCGTCGACGCCGACGGGTCGACGAGCTCGTGGACGTCGGCGTCGATGATCGCCGTGCATTCGCAGCCCTCGGCGCGGATCGCGTCGACCAGGTGGCGCCGGGGCAGGCCGGTCGCCGGGCGCAGCACGATCTCGTCGAGCACTCCGCCGGGCACCGGCAGCACCGACAGGCCGAGGATGTTGCACTCGAGGTCGGCGAGCCGGATGGCGATGCGGGCGAGGGTGCCCGGGTGGTCGTGCATCCGGATCCGCACCCGCCACGCCGACGGCGCCGCCGGCTCCTCGGCGACGGCCGCCCGGCTCGGCTGGGGCAACGCTCTGGAAGTCTCCATGCCCCCACGGTCCCCCGAGGTTGTTGCCGCTCCAGGACGCCGGTGTTTCGCGCAGGTCAGCGTTCGACGCGCCCCGGCAACGCCGCCGAAACACTCAGCCAGGACCGCAGCTCGGTCGCCAGCGCGACCGGGGCGTCCAGCTGGACGAGGTGCCCGGCGCCGGCGACCGCGGCGAACGTCGCACCGGGGATGCCGGCGGCGAGCCGCTCGCCGGTGACCTGCGGGATCCACGTGTCCTCGGCACCCCACAGCACGCGCACGGGCAGATCGATCCGGTCCAGCCGCTCCTCGTTCTCGACCAGGTACTGCTCGTCGTACGCGGCCATCTGCCGGTAGAACGCCGGCTGCCCCTCCGGCCCGAGCCACGGCGCCGCGAGCTCGGCCAGGTCGGCTTCCCGCAGCTGCCGGAAGCTCGCGTTGCCGATGTAGGTGCGGACCAGCGCCTCGTGGATGTACGGCGGGACCTGGGCGAGCACGTCGGGATGGTCCTGGACCAGCCGGAAGAACGGCGAGCCTGCCGGCGGGATCGCCACGACGTCGGCCATCAGCAGCGACGCGTACGGCACGCCGTGGGCCAGATGGGCGCGCAGCGAAACCGCGCCGCCGTAGTCGTGCGCGACGACGTGCGGGCGGTCGAGGTCCCAGTGCGCGAGCAGGGCCCGGAACGCCTCGGCCTGGACGCCGAAATCGACCGGGTGCTCCGGGTCCTTCGACGAACGGCCGTAGCCGGGCATGTCCCAGAGGTACACGGTGAAATCGGCGCTCAGCGCTTCGGCGAACGGCCGCCAGAGCCACGACGACCACGGCGTGCCGTGGCAGAACACCACCGCCGGCCCCGATCCGGCGCGTTCCCAGGCTATCCGGCGGCCCTCCCAGTCGAAGATCTCCATGATCCCCAAACTAGGTCAGCGCGGGGTGAGCACGCAGAACTCGTTGCCCTCCGGGTCGGTCAGCACCCGCCACGGCAGCGTGGGACCGTCCGGGTCCGCCGGCACCGCACCGGCCGCGACGACCTCCGTCACCGCCGCGGCCTGGTCGGCCTCCGCCGGGGGTGCGACGTCCAGGTGCACGCGGTTCTTGACCCGCTTGACGTCGTCGTTGCGCAGGAACTCCAGCCACGGCCCCCGGCCGGACGGCGCGCGCAGCCCCACCAGGACGTCGCCTTCGCGGGCCCGGATCGGCCGGCCGGTGATCCGCGCCCAGAAGCCCGCCAGGAGCTCCGGGTCGTGCGCGTCGACCAGGATCGACGCCACCGCGCCGGTGTCCGCGTACCGCTCGCGGGGTTCGAGGACGCAGAACTCGTTGCCTTCCGGGTCCGCGAGCACCACCCAGGGCACGTCGCCCTGCCCGAGGTCGACCCGGCGGCCGCCCAGCTCCAGGGCGCGCGCCACCAGCTCAGCCTGGTGCTCGGGGGTCGTGCTCGCCAGGTCCAGGTGGATGCGGTTCTTGACCTCCTTGGGTTCGGGGACCGGCACGAAGACGAGGTCCAGGTCCCAGCCGTCGCTTTCCGGGGCCCGGACGTCGAACTCACCCGACTCCTCGACGGCGACGTGCCAGCCGAGCAGCGCGGCCCAGAAGTCGGCCAGGACTTCCGGGCGCGCCGCGTCGATCACCAGGTTCACCAGGCGCGTGGTCATGCGCCGCAGGCTAACCGCCACCTCCGACAATTCCGGTTCGGCTTCCCCACCGGCCGGGTCATCGGGTCGCGAGCCGCAGCAGCGCCCAGAGCTGGGCGGCCTGGTCGTGCACGCCGCGCACGGTCACCGCGGTCAGGGACGCGCGGCCCCAGAGCCACAGGTAGATCTGCGCGGGTTTGGCCGTGACGACGTCGTCCGCGGCCTCGGCCTCCTCGGCCGAACAGCGCCAGGCCTCCGTGGTGACCGGACCGGCCCGCGCGATCCAGCTGTGCGCGCCGGCGCGGACGCCGACCGAGCCCGCCTTCGTGCCGGTCAGGCCGAGCATCGGGAGCTTCTGCCCGAACCACAGGGTGAGCACCTCGTCGATGCCGTCGATCGCGACGTCTTCGGGCACGCCGCGCGGCTCGGCGCCTGCCGCCTGCTCGACGTCGACCCGGTGGACGACCGTCTCGTGCAGCATCCGCCGGCGCCAGAACCCGTACGTCCGGTCCGCCGGCCACCAGGTGTCGGCGGGGTCCTCCGGGTCGTGCGCGGCGAGCTCGTCGAGCAGTTCGGTGAGGCCCGCCTCCAGGTACGCCTGCAGGCTCTGGCCCGGCTCGGGCTCGCGCGGCCAGTCTTCGGGGCTCCGGCCGTCGGTCAGCCGACGCCGGACCAGCCGGTAGAGGCTCCCGACGTGCCGGGCGACCTCGCCGACCGACCAGCCGGGGCAGGCGGGCACCGGCGCTTCGGTCGGCGCCGCGCGCACCGCTTCGGCGAGCAGCCTGCCTTCGATTCCCAACGCCGTGAGCAACCGCCCCTGGTCGACCGGGCCGTGCTCACGCGACATGGGCTTCCCCGGTGATCGGCAGGCCGTGCACGAGACGGCGGACGAGTTCGAGGAACGGCGTGGCGGCGCCCACCAGCCCGGCGGCGGACTCGGCGGTGACCTTCCCGGTGATCCCGGCCTGCGCGGCGGCGCGGGTGGCCGAGTTGCTGGCGAAGAAGGCGGACCACTCGCGCAGTTCGGGGGCGACGGAGTCGAGCAGCACCCAGGTGCTGGCGGGCCGGGCCCGCCCCCGGTGCGGCCGCCCCCGGGCGGCGAGCACGGCGGCGGCGCCCCGGAGGGCGGCGAGGTAGGCACCGATGAAGCGTTCGGCGGGCCGGCTTTCCTGCGCGGCCTCGGCGAGCCCCCGCCGGGCTTGGGCCAGCAACCCCGCGGCGGCCGGCGAAGCGGGCGGGCGCAGGGACATGGGGAGCTGAGACTGGTCGGCGTCGGCGCCCGGCGGGCGGAGCGACATGGGGAGTTCGGTGCCGGCCGGCGCCTCGAGAATCGGCAGGTCGACGCCAGCCGATGCCCCGGAAATCGGCAGGTCAGTGCCGGCCGGCGCCCCGGAAAACGGCAGGTCGGCGCCGGTCGGCGCCTCGAGAATCGGCAGATCGGTGCCGACCGGCACCCCGGGGATCGGCAGGTTGGACGCGTCGGCCACCGGCGACACGGCGGGCGGCTGGGCCAGCGGCGAGTCCGCAAGCACGGCCGCCCGGCCGGAGTCGGCCGACGGCACCGCCGGCTGCCGGGACTGCTCCGCGGCAGACAACTCGAGCTGCCCGGGATCCGCGACAGTGGTCTCAGGCGGCCGGGCCTGCGGCAAATCCGCAAGCTCGGCCGGCTGGCCGGAGTCGGCCGACGACACCGCCGACTGCCGGGACTGCTCCGCGGCAGACAACTCGAGCTGCCCGGGATCCGCGACAG
>NZ_MUMI01000262.1 GCF_002155975.1 Amycolatopsis kentuckyensis | reverse complement strand
TGCCCGGTGCGGTCGGCGGCCCGCGCGGCCGCGGCCTGATCCTGCTCGGACTGCCGGTCCGTCTTGACGTCCACGATGCCTCCCGCGAGCCGGAAACACCGCGTTAGTCGCGCGGCCGGAGGGCGCGTTACAGATTTCCGGCGCGTCGCCGGGACTTCTTTTTCACTCAGGCGCGCACGGGGAGCACGATCGCCGACGCGTGCGCGCCGTCGTGGTGGACCTCCTGGTCCGCGGCGCGCAGCGTGACGGCGGTGGCGTGGGGTTCGCCGGTGCCGGGATTCCGGGCGTAGCGCGGGAAAGCGCCGCTGGAGACCTGGACCCGGATGCGGTGCCCGCGCCGGAACCGGTGCGCGGTCGGCCACAACCGGACCGTGACGGCGGCCAGTTCGTCCGCATCGCGCAGGCTGGCGAGGCCGTCGCAGACGTTGACCGAGCGGCCGTCGGGGCCGACGTCGCAGAGCCGGACGAAGACGTCGGCGAACCGCAGGCTCGACCGGAACCAGATCTCCGCGTGCACGTCCCCGATCACTTCGACGTCTTCGCCGAGCACCGGCGTGGTGTAGGTGAGGACGTCGGCCCGGGCTTCGAGCGCCGCGTTGTCCACCCGGCCCGCGTCCGGGGCCATGCGCACGCCGCCGGCCGCGGGGGTCGGGTCCGCCGGGTCGTAGCGGTAGCGGTCCGGTGCGGACCCGCCGGGTGCGTCCGGAGTCAGCGTGCCGCCGGACTGCAGGTGGAACCGTTGCGGCACATAGCCTTCCGGTGGCCACGAAGCGAAGTCGCGCCAGGCTTCCTCGCCCATGACGAACAGCCGGACCGGCGCCCGCTCCGGCGGTTGCTCGCCGCGGGCGTGCGCGAGCCCGAACTCGAGGGCCTGCCGGAGCGTCTCGCCGGTGCTCTCGAGCAGCGAGGAGCGGCCGGCGTGGGTCCACGGCCCCACCGTGAGCCGCGGCCGCCGGCCCGCCTCCTGCAGCGTGCGGAAGTCACGCAGCTGGCCGGGCAGGAAGATGTCGTACCAGCCGGCGACCGAGCTGACCGGAACGGTCACGTCCGCGACGCGGTCCCGGTGGTCGACCTCCGCCCAGCGCGGGCTGGTTTCCGGGTGGGCGAGGACGTCCTGGATGTAGTCGGAGCGGTGGCCGATGGCGACGACGTCGGCCTGCGCGAGCGGCAGCGTGTTCAGCGCCTGCACCAGCTTCTTCGCCTGCCTCCGCTGCCGGAGCAGCGCGAAGCGGCGTTCCTGGACCGCGACCTGGACGCCCCACCCGAACGGCGTCTCCAGCGAAAGGCCGTCCTCGCGCAGGAACTCCAGCGTCAGCCCGGATTCGGTGACCTGCGGGACCATCGCCTTCACCTGCGGGGGCAGCCGGTCGGCCACCGCCCACTGCACGTACCCCAGGTAGCTGGCCCCGACGAGGACGACCGTGTCGCCGGACCACGGCTGCCGCAGCACCCAGTCCAGCGTCGCGAGGCCGTCCTCGCGCTCCTGCCGCAGCGGGTCGAAGGCGCCGCCGGAGCCGAAGCCGCCGCGGGTGCTCTGGATCAGCACCTGGAAGCCGCGTTCGGCCAGGGGACGCCCCAGGATCATCCCGAACGGGCCCCGGCGGCCGTACGGCGTGCGCACCAGGGCGATCGGCAGCCCGTCGCCGCCGTCGTGCGGAGCCCAGCGGTCGGCCAGCAGCTCGGCGCCGTCGGGCATCGGGACCCGCAGGTCCCGCTGGACGGTGAGGTGCCGGGTGGCCGGCGCGGACAGCTTCAGCAGGCGTTCGACAAGACGGCTGATCATCGGCCGGCCTCCTTCGTGATCATCGCGGTGACGACCGAGTGCATCCGCAGCAGCCGGCCGGCGAACTCCTCCGGGTCGAGCGGGTCGGGCCCGTCGACGACCCACGTGTTGACGACCGCCCCGGCCCCGCCGGTCAGGAAGGTGGCCAGGTCCTCGAGGCCGTCGGCGTCGAGGCGGCGGCCGAGGGCCCGGGCGAGGTTTTCCCGGTTGAACGGGAGGAACAGGCCGGTCAGCGCCTTGTTGAGGGCGAACGCGGACGCCCCGGTCAGCAGGGCCCGGTAGAAGCGCCGGTACCGGGCGAAGTGCCGGCCGAGGGCCAGCAGTGACCCGTGCTCGTCGGCGGCCGAGGCGAGGCCGCCGAGCTCGCTGAGCAGTTCCCGGCGGACGAGGTCGAGCGCGGCCTCCAGCAGCAGCGTGTCGCGGTCGCCGAACTGCTGGTACAGCACCTGGCGGCTGACGTCCGCCGCCTCGGCGATCTCGGACACCGGGACGGCGGTGGAGTCGCGTTCGGACACGAGCTCGACGGCGGCCCGCATCAGCGCCGCCCGCGACCGGCGCACCCGCCGGTCCTTGGCGGGGGCTTCGGTCGTCCAGTCGCCGGTCACAGCGTCGATAATGGACAGGTGTCAAAAAAATAGCAAGTGTTCGGTAACCGCCGCGCTCCCCGGGGATGCGAGGATGCGGGCATGTCTTCGACCATGCGGGCCTTCGTGCTCACCGGGCCGGGCGAGTGCTCGGTCCAGGAGGTCCCGGTGCCGCGGGCTGTCGCGGGTGAGGTCGTCGTCGACGTCGAACGGGCCGGGGTGTGCGGTACCGACGTCGAGTTCTTCACCGGCGCGATGACCTACCTCCACCAGGGGCACTCGGCGTACCCGATGCGGCTCGGCCACGAGTGGGCGGGCACCGTCAGCGCCGTGGGGGAGGGCGTGGACCCGGCCTGGCTCGGCCGCCGGGTCATGGGCGACACCATGCTCGGCGACCGCACGTGCCGCCGCTGCCGCAAGGGGCACCAGCACACCTGCGAGCGGCGCCAGGAGGTCGGCATCCGCGGCGGCCGGGCCGGCGCGCTGGCCGAACGGCTCGCCGTCCCCGCGTGGTCGCTGCACGCCCTGCCCGACACGGTGGACGCCGTGCTCGGGGCCCTGGTCGAACCGGGCGGCAACGCCCTGCGCGCGGCCCGCGCGGCCGACGTCGGCGCGGGCGACCGGGCGCTGGTGCTGGGCCCGGGAACGATCGGGCTCCTCACGGCGATGTTCCTGCGCGCGGCGGGCGCCGAAGTGCACCTGATGGGGGTCGGTTCTCTCGAGTTCGCCCGCAGCCTCGGCTTCACCGACACCTGGACCCGGGAAACCCTGCCGGACCTGCCGTTCGACGCGGTCGTCGACGCGACCGGCGCGGCTGGCTCACCCGCGCTGGCGGTGGCGCTGGTGGAGCCCGCGGGCCGCGTCGTCTACATCGGACTGTCCGGGCAGCCCAGCCACCTCGACACGCGCGAGCTCGTGCTGAACGACGTCACGGCGGTCGGGGTCCTGTCGGCCTCGCCGGGCCTGGCCGACACGATCGCCGCGTACGCGAGCGGCGCCGTCGACCCGCGCCCGCTCGTCGCGGCGACCGTCGGCCTCGGCGACGCCGGGGCCGTGCTCGCGGGCGAGCGCATCGGCGGCGCCGGGCCGAAAGTCCACATCGACCCGCGCCGCTGAGCGCTCAGAGCTGCTTGAAGAACTCCAGCAGCGCGGTGGTCACCTCGGCCGGGCGTTCCATCTGGACCCAATGCCCGGCGCCCGGGACGTCGACGACGCCGCGCAGGTCGGGCGCGGCCTCGGCGATGCGGCTGCTGTCGGTGAACGCGCGGGTGAGGTCGCCGTCGCCGCAGAGGTAGAACGCCGGGCGGGTGATCGGGGTGTCGCGCCAGGCCGCCAGGAGGTCCCAGTTGCGGTCGATGTTGCGGTACCAGTTGAGCCCGCCGGTGAACCCCGAGCGGCCGAACGACTCGACGGCGGCGTCGACGTCCTCCTCGCTCAGCCAGGCCGGGAGCGTGGCGGGTGCGGAGAAGCGATCGAGGAAGCCCTCGCCGTCCCGGACGACCGGTGCTTCCGCGGCCCCGCCGAGCAGCTTGCGGAACGTCGTGCGCAGGTCGGCGCCGAACTCGGCCTCGGCCACGCCGGGCTGCTGGAAGTAGATCTGGTAGAAGCCGTCGCCGAACCGCTCGCGCAGCAGGCTCAGCGGGGGCGCGGGCGCCCGGAGGGTGGGCGGCACGCTGAGGCCGGCGACGCCGCGGACGACGTCCGGGCGCAGCAGGGCGGTGTGCCACGCGACGGGGGCGCCCCAGTCGTGGCCCACCACGATCGCCTCCCGCTCGCCGAGCGCGTGGATCAGCCCGACGACGTCGCCGACGAGGTGCAGGAGCGTGTACCGGCTCGCGTCGGCGGGGGAGCCGGTGCCGCCGTAGCCGCGCTGGTCGGGCGCCACGACGTGGTAGCCGGCGTCGGCCAGCGGGGCCATCTGGTGCCGCCACGAGCGGGATGTCTCGGGCCAGCCGTGCAGCAGCAGCACGAGCGGGCCGGTGCCCTGCTCGGCGAGGTGCATGCGGAGTCCACCGACCTCGACGGTCCGGTGCGTGAGCATTCGTTTCCCCTGTTCGCCGTGGTCCACCCGGGACCGTACGGCATCAGCAGTCGCCGCCCGGAAGCGGCGAGGCGAGCGTCGTCGGCCGGGTGCGGCCGCGCAGGGTGACGTCTCCGGTCGCCGTCCACCGGGCGGCTTCGTCCGCGGACGCGGCCTCGACGGCGGTCCAGGAGGCGAGCAGGCGGCCGGGCGCGTTCTTGGCCAGCTCGGTCAGCCGCGCGGCTTCGTTGACCGGGTCGCCGATCACCGTGTACTCGAACCGGCGCGGGTCGCCGACGTTCCCGGCGACGGCGTCCCCGGTCGCCACGCCGATCCCGGCCGGGCCGTCCGGTACCTCGGCGGCCAGCCGGCGGGCGATCGCGCGGGCGGCGGCCAGCGCGCAGGTGGCGTGGTCGCCGAGCGGCGCGGGCGCCCCGAACACGGCCAGGGCGGCGTCGCCGACGAACTTGTTGACCAGCCCGTGGTGCCGGTCGACCTCGTCGACCACCACCGCGAAGAACCGGTTGAGCAGGCCGACGACCTCCTCGGGCGGGCGGCTGGCGGCCAGCGCGGTCGACCCGACGAGGTCGACGAACAGCACCGAAACCGTGCGGACCGTGCCGCCGAGCTCGGTCGAGGTCCGCATGGCCTCGACCGCGACCTCGTGGCCGACGTGCCTGCCGAACAGGTCGCGCAGCCGTTCGCGTTCGGCCAGCCCGGCCGTCATGTCGTTGAACCCGGCTTGCAGCAGGCCCAGCTCGGTGCCGTCGTAGACCGGGATTTCGACGGTGAAGTCCCCGGCCCGGACGCGGCCGAGCGCGTCGCGCACCGAGGAGAGGGGGTTGACCACCGAGCGGGCGGTGAACACGGTGACCAGCAGCCCGAAGCACAGCACGACCAGCCCGAGCGCGATCACCGACACGGCGAGCTTCGTGGTCGAGACGTCGCCGCGCACCCAGGCCAGCACCGCGGTGACCACCAGCCCGGCCACCGGCACCCCGGTCCCGAGGCACCAGAACAGCAGCATCCGCCGGTTGACGCCGCCGTTGACCGGGCGCGGCGGCGTGGTGCCCGTCAGCGCCAGTGCCGCGTACGGCCGCAGGGCGAACTCGCCGAAGAGGTAGGCGATCGCGCAGACGACGACCGCGGCGAACGCGACCACGAGGAACTCGGTGAGCGCGACCTCCGGCTGCACGAGCGCCGCCAGCCCGCCGAAGACCAGGGTCGCGATGCCCCAGAGCACCGCCTGCACGGCCGTCAGCCGCGACGGGACGCGCAGGCTCGCGGCGCGTTCGGCGTCGGTCGGACGTCGTCCGTCGGCCGCCCAGCGCAGCGTGCGAAGGGCGCCGCGCGTGCCCCACAGCGTGCCCGCGACGACCGCCGAAACGACGTACACGGGTACTGCGATCGCGGTGAGGCGCACGAGTTCGCCGGACATGCCCGGCGCCGGCATGAGCAGGGCGGCGAGCCCGACCACGACCAGCGCGCCGATCACGTTGGTGGCGATCAAAGCGGCCGTGAGCAGGCCTTGAACGCGTCGGCGCAGCGCGGTGGCGTGCTGGTCCAGCGGCCCGAGCAGGCCGGAGCCGAACGGCTCCGCGGGGGAGCGTCCTGGGGTCACCATCTGAGTGTACGGTTGTTCACTGAATTGGCGGGAGACGGGTGCCGGAAGTATGTGTTACGGTTGGTAACAGTGAACTTCGGTAACACCTGACGAGGAGGTCGGTCGTGACGAGCATCAGCGAATCGGGCGTGTCGGACCGGGAGACCGTGGCGCGGCGGCTGCTCGACTCGTCGGAGCAGCTGTCCTACGACCCGGTCAAGGAGGTCGACTGGGAGACGCCGCTGGACACGGACTACCACGGCGCGAGTCCGGAGTGGAGCACGCTCTACGGCACCTCCTACTGGGCTGACATGACTCCCGAGCAGCAGCGCGAGCTGACCCGCCAGGAGGCGGCGTCGGTGGCCAGCACCGGGATCTGGTTCGAGATGATCCTGCAGCAGATGGTCCTGCGCGACTTCTACGCCAAGGACCCCACCGACCCGGCGTTCCAGTGGGCGCTGACCGAGATCGCCGACGAGTGCCGGCACTCGATCATGTTCGCGCGTGGTGCGGCGAAGCTGCGGGCGCCCGCGTACCGGCCGCGCCGGTTCGTCGTCGAGCTGGGCCGCGTCTTCAAGGCCACCGCGACCGGCGAGGCCGCCTACGCGGCGATCCTCGTGGCCGAAGAGGTCCTCGACGTGATGCAGCGCGATTGGATGCGCGACGAGCGCGTGGTCCCGTTCGTGCGCACCATCAACAACATCCACGTCGTCGAGGAGTCGCGGCACATGAAGTTCGCCCGCGAGGAGACCCGCGAGCGGCTCGAGGGCGCCGGGTGGCTGCGGCGGCAGGTCAACGGCCTGGTCGTCGCGATCGCGTCGTACTTCATCGTGACCAGCATGGTGAACGGCAAGGTCTACGAGAACGCCGGGCTCGACGGCAAGCGGGCGCGGCGCGAGGCGAAGGCCAACGAGCACCACAAGTCGATGCTGCGCTCCAGCTGTTCCGGGCTGATGGAGTTCCTGCACTCGGCGGGGCTGCTCACCAAGCCGTCGCTGTGGTTCTACAAGCGAGCGAACCTGATCTGAGATGGCCTTCGCGATCACCCAGACCTGCTGCGCCGACGCGTCCTGCGTGTCGGTCTGCCCGGTCAACTGCATCCACCCGACGCCGGACGAACCCGACTTCGGGACCACGGACCTGCTCTACATCGACCCGGCCACCTGCATCGACTGCGGCGCCTGCGCGGACGCCTGCCCGGTCGACGCGATCTTCCCGGCCGGCGACCTGACCGGGCCGCTGCGCGCGTACGAGCAGATCAACGCGGAGTACTACGCGGGCCGGGACGTGCTGGCGGACGTTTCGGCGGCGCCGAACTTCCACCGGTGGGCGCCGCCGTCGTTCGGCCGGGTGCTGCCGAGCGACTTCGCGCCCCTGGACGTCGCGGTCGTCGGCACCGGCCCGGCCGGGATGTACGCGGTGGAGGACCTGCTGCTGCACACCAACGCCCGCGTGACGCTCGTCGACCGCCTGCCGGTGGCCGGCGGCCTGATCCGCTTCGGTGTCGCGCCCGACCACCCGTCGACGAAGAAGATCGGCGAGACGTTCGCGCGGTTCCACGACCACCCGCGGCTGCGCCTGCGGCTCGGCGTGCCGGCCGGTCCCGGCCTGGCGGATCGTCACGACGCGGTGATCTACGCGGTCGGGGCCACGGAGGCGCGGCGCCTCGGCGTCCCGGGCGAGGACCTGCCCGGGAGCCTGCCGGCGGCGACGGTGGTCGGCTGGTACAACGGCCACCCGGACGTCGAGCCGGACGCCGTCGACCTGTCGGCGGAACGGGTGGTCGTCGTGGGCACGGGCAACGTGGCCCTGGACATCGCCCGCATCCTCACGGCGGGCCCGGAGCTGCTGGCGGAGACGCCGATCGCGCCGGAAGCGCTGGCGCGGTTGCGGTCGTCGAAGGTCCGCGAGGTGGTGCTGCTGGCCCGCCGCGGCCCGGAGACGGCGGCGTACACGCGACCGGAGCTCCTGGCGTTGGCGGCCCGCGGCGGCTTGGTGGTGGACGAGCACGCGCGGGTGGCGGAGGCGATCGACGGCGCGGCGCCGGGGGACAAGGCGGCGTGGCTGCAGGGGGTGCCGCGGGAGCGGGTGGACTGGACGGTTCCGCCGCCGGAGGGACGGCGGATCGTGCTGCGGTTCCAGTCGGCACCGGTGGCCTTCGGTGGTGACACGGAGGTCCGCGCGGTGCTGGCGTCGGGGCCGGAGGGTGACGTCGAGATCCCGGCGGGCCGCGTGATCCGGGCGGCGGGGTTCCGCGGGGCGCCGGTGCCGGGACTGCCGTTCGACGACGAGGCGGGGATCGTGCCGAACGCGGCGGGCCGGGTTTCCGGGCGGCCGGGGGTGTACGTGGCGGGGTGGATCAAGCGCGGGCCCTCGGGCGGCATCGGTGCGAACAAGGCCTGCGCGAGGGAGACGGTGGGCGCGCTGCTGGAGGACGCGGTGGCCGGGCGGTTGCCGGTGCGGCGCAGGGGAGCGAGGGTGTTCGGCCGCGCCTGAGCCGGATGCGGTGCTGACTCGTTCCTGGCGCCGGCCGCCAGGAACGAGCCGTGCACTGCGCTCGGCGGGGGCGAGGGCGAGGGCGACCGCGCTACCGGCACCAGTGCGGGCCGGTCGTCCAGCCCAGCAACCGCCGTCCCGAACCGCCGGGGAGCGTGCCGTCCGCCGAACCGCCGGGGAGCGTGCCGTCCGGCGAAAACCGCGCGCCCTCCACCACCGCCGCCAAGCCGGTCACCGCCGGGCCGAACCGTCCGTCCAGGCCCGCCTGCGTCACCAGCTCACCCAGCCGCGCCACCGTCGCCCGCTGGTCTTCCTCCGCGCAGAAGCTCAAGAAGAAGATCGCCTGCCGCCACGCGTACGCGACGTTCTTGACCAGCTGCCGGCTCCACCAGCGCTGCCCGGACAGCTGCCGCACCACCCACGTGAACACCTGCTGCGCCCGCTCCGGACCCGCCAGGCGCGAGCCCAGGTCGAGCGTGTCCACCAGCACCGCCAGGTTGTGCGTCGTGAGGATCTGGCTCTGCTCGATCACCATCCCGTTGCCCGCCACCGACCTGCGCCGCCGGCCGGCGCGGGCCTCGCACACCGCCGCGAAGTCGTCCGCCGTGCGGCGCAGCAGCTTGCGTGGCGGTGCCGTCCACTCCTCCGGCAGGTCGTAGTACCTCGCGTACAGCGTGCCCGCCATGATGCGGCTGGTCGCCGCCGCCGCGGTGCGCCACTTGCCGGTGAACGTGCCCACGAAGATGTCCGCCGCGAGCTCCTCCAGCAGTGGCATCGGGAGCCCCGCCTGCTTGGCCAGTGCGCCGAGCTCGCGCAGCAGTGTGTTCGGCAGGATCGCCTGGGGGAACGAGCCGAGCGCCAGCAGCACGGTCTGGGTCAGCGTCTGCCGCGCCGCCCGGGCGACGTCGGGACGCCGGGCCCGGAACGGCTCCAGGGCGCGGATCCACGGCAGCTCTTCGAGCCGGACCTGCTGTTCGAGGTCGAGCAGCAGCAGCCCGCGGCGACGGCGGAAGGCCGCGTACGTCTGCGCGTACAACGCCGCCAGCCGCTCGTCCTCGACGTTCGCCGCCATCAGCTGTGCCGTGATCTGCGGCAGCACCACCGCCAGGACGTCGCCCGAGGTGATCACGCCGCGCGCGACCAGCTCCTCGACCGGTGCCTCCAGCGCGCGGGCCACCTTCGCGACCAGGTGCGGCGGGACGGCGTCGGCGACGACCGGGTCGAGCGCGGGGAGACCGCCGTCGCCGGGGTAGGCGTCGAGCCGGCCGGCCAGGACGGCCGCGAGCTCCGCGTGCGTCGGGCGCGCGGCCACCGCCGCCTGCACCGCCCGCAGCGCGGCCCGCCGCTCCGAGCCCGGCTCGCCGTGCTTGGTGATCGTGTTGGCCAGCGCGCGGCGGATCCAGCCGACGTCGCGGCCGGTGAGTTCCACACACGCGAACCGGCAACGCCGCAACGCCCGGCAGAGCCGCGCGAAGTTGCCCTTCGGGTGCGCGTGGGACGTCGAGGCCGTGTGCCGCGCGCACGCCGTCGCGTAGTCCGCGAGCCACTGCGCCCGGCGCGATCCCCAGCCTTCGGGCCACGTCCGGCACGGCCAGCCGCCGGTGACGCCGTCCTCGCCCAGCCGCGGCAGCTCGCCTTCGACCGTCTCCGCCCAGAGTGCGACCAGCCGGTCGTACAGCGGGTGCCACACCCGCAGCGTCTCCAGCATCGCCGCGATCGCCGGCTTGGTCGTCGCCGACCGCAGCGTTTCGCGGACCTCGCCGACCGTGGCCAGCCGCACCAGCGCGCCGGACGGCCGCGGGGCCGCGCCGGGCAGCGGGGTCAGGCGCAGCCGGTGCAGCACCGGACGCAGCTCGGCGACCAGGTCGAGGGCGGCTTCGGCGTGGCCGTGGCCGAGCAGCCAGGCGACCACGGGCAGCGCGGCGTCCTCCGGGAATTCGACGCGGTAGGCCTCGGTGGCGAGGGCCGCTCGGAGGGCGGCGAGCCCGGCGTCGGTGAGGTACCCGAGGTTGACGCGCTCGCGTTCGGTGCGGCCCGGCGCGCCGGCCGGCACGGCGGCGAGTTCCTCCGGGCGCACCGGAGTTTCCGCGAGGTACCGGCCGGTGGCGAACCCGCCGTGCGCGACCTCGAGGGTCACCCACGCCGGGGTGTCCGCCACCGGGGTCCGCGAGCCGACCGCCAGCGATCCGTCGGCCATGCCGGCGAGCACCGCGTGCCACCGCCCGGCCTTGGCGAGGGCGCGGCGGCGGACCTGTCCGTCCGTTGTGGACGACGCGGTGCGCAGCGCTCGTTCGAGCTGCCCGTAGGCGTAACCGGGTGACGCCTCCTGTGCCATGTGGACTCCCCCTGGTGAAACCGGACTTGGAGGCAGGATTCGAACCTGCGCCTTCCCGGATTCGAGCCGGGTGTTCTGCCTGCTGAACTACTCCAAGCTGCGGGAACCGCCGATCACGCCGGGCGATTTCCCGCGGCGCCAACGGTAACCGCAGCGGGTGGCTCGGCGCGACCGGCTTTTGCGCTCCGGCTGCGGAGAGCCGGCGGCCTGGTTAGAATAAATCCGAATCAAAGTCACGTTCAGGTTGGAGGCCGCATGACCGGCCCGGAGCCGATCGAAACGGGCGTCCGCCTGCGCCGGGTGCCACGCCAGGCGCGCTCGCGGCAGAAGCTGGCCCAGGTGCTGGCGGCCGCCGACCGGCTGCTCGCCGCGGACGGTGTCGAGGCGCTGACCACCACGCGGGTCGCCGCGGAGGCGGGCGTGTCGGTGGGGGCGCTCTACCAGTACCTGCCGGATCGCGACGCCATCGCCGAAGCCCTGGGTGAGGTCTACCTCGCCCGCCTGGAAGACCTCATGACGTCGTTCGCCGAGCGGGCGGCCGAAGAGACCTGGGAAGATCCCGTCGGCCTGCTCGTCGACGCCTTCGCCGGGCTCTACCGCGCGGAACCCGGGTTCCGCGCGCTGTGGTTCGGCCGCGGCCTCACCGACGGAACCCGGGAAGCCGACGTCGCGCACAAGCGCGTGATGGCCACCGGCGTGCACCGCATTCTCGTCGCGCAGGACCTCCTGCGCGACGACTACGAAGCCGCGGTCGCGTGCCGCACCGCGTTCCTCGCCGCCGACGCCGTGATCCAGGAGGCCTTCCGCGGCGACGGCGCCCCCGAACTCCTCGAACCGGTCAAGACGATGCTGCGGGCGTACCTCGGGCAGCAGCCCCGGCCGTAGCGACGAGGAACTCCTCGCCCCGGACGACCCGCAGCCCGTCGGTGCGGCCCGCGAAGTACCGCGCGTCCAGCTCGGTGCCCGACACGTGGACGACGTCGCGGAACCCGGCTTCGCGGGCCATCGCCAGCATTTCCGCGGGGGAGAAGGAACTGGCGAAGGGTGTCCCCGCCGCCTCCGCCCGGCGGGCGGTGGCCTGGTGGCGGGCGCGTTCGCCGTCGTCGAGCAGTTCGGCCGGCAGCATGAACGTCATCGCGAGCGTGGAGCCCGGGGCGAACCCGGCGATCCGGCGCAGCACGGCCGCGTTCGCCTCCTTCGTCAGGTACATGCTGACGCCGGTGGACGCGACGATCGCCGGTTCGCCCGCGGTGAAACCCGCGGCCGTGAGCCGGTCCCACCACGACGTCGTTTCGAAGTCGACCGGGACGAAGCGCAGCCACTCCGGTGCGTCCAGGCCGAGTTCGGCCAGCCGGTCGCGCTTCCAGGCCTGTGGTCCCGGCCGGTCCACTTCGAACACCCGCAACCGGGCCGCGATGTCCGGGCGCCGCTGGGCGAACGTGTCCAGCCCGGCGCCGAGGATCACGTACTGGCCGACACCCCGGCCGGCCTGCTCGGCGACCAGGTCTTCGACGAACCGGGCCCGGGCCACCATGCCCGCCCGGTACCGGCCGGCGGTCGCCGGGTCCATGTCGTCGCGGTGCCGCCAGCCGTCGCCCGGATCGGCCAGCCGCAGGCCCAGGTCGTCGGCGAACACGTGGGGCGGCAGATCGACGGCGACGTGCAGGGCCCGCCACAACGCGGTCCGCACCGCCGTGCTGTCCGGCGCGGCCACGTCAGGACGCGCCCGGCGCCGACAGCGTCCACGTGCGCCCGTCCGGATCGCGGACGGTCATTTCCCTGGTCCCGTAATGGGTTTCTTCGAACGGGGTGACCACCTCGACGATCTCGCCGGCCTCGAACTCGTCCGCGTCCGCGACCTTGAACACGATCTGCGTCCGCGGCGGCCGGCTTTCGGGCACCTCGGCGATGAACAGCCAGGGGCCGTCGCCGTTGCGCAGCTGCCCGGAGTTGTGGTCGGTCGCGAAGTCGATCTCGTACCCCAGCGCCTGGAAGAACTTGGCCGCCTTGCCCCAGTTGTGCGTCTCCAGGTACATCGCCTCGATGCCCTCGGTCGTCATGTCAGTGCTCCTCTGCGGGATCGGTCTCGAGGTAGGCGCGCAGCGCCGCGGCGACCAGCGCCGAGAGTGACTGCTCCGTCTCGACGGCCCGGTGCTTGACCTGCCGGATCAGGCCGATCGGCAGGTACACGTTGAACTGCTTGACGTCGTCATCGCCCACCCCACGAGGCTAGCATGCTAGCAAGCTAACCCCGCAAGTCCCGCCGTCCGGCCCCTTGACGCCGCGTCGTGCGAGGTCAACAATCCAGGCGTCTTTGTTAGCGCTAACAGTTTTCGACGACGAAGTCGGAGCCCTGCCATGAAGCTGCGCCACGGATTGTCCGCGCTCGCGCTGATCGCCGGAATCTTCCCGGGAACCGGAGCCGCCGCGGCGAGCACGACCGCCGCCGAGGTGGCCGTCCCGCCGCCGGCGATGGGCTGGGCGTCGTGGAACACCTTCGCCGCGAAGATCGACTACGCCACCATCAAGGCGCAGGCCGACGCGCTCGTCTCGGCCGGCCTGAAGGACGCCGGGTACAGCTACGTCAACATCGACGAAGGCTGGTGGCAGGGCACCCGCGACAGCGGCGGGAACATCACCGTGGACACCGCCGAGTGGCCGGGCGGGATGAAGGCGATCGCGGACTACCTGCACGGCAAGGGACTCAAGGCCGGGATCTACACCGACGCCGGCCGCGACGGCTGCGGCTACTACTACCCGACCGGGCGGCCCGCCGCGCCCGGGAGCGGCAGTGAAGGCCACTACCTCCAGGACATGCTGCAGTTCCAGCGCTGGGGCTTCGACTTCGTCAAGGTCGACTGGTGCGGCGGCGACGCCGAAGGCCTCGACCCGAAGAGCACCTACCGGGCGATCAGCGACGCCAACAAGGCCGCGACCGCGCAGACCGGGCGCACCCTCACGCTGTCGATCTGCAACTGGGGCAAGAAGAACCCGTGGAACTGGGGCGCCGGGACGGCCCCGATGTGGCGCACCAGCACGGACATCATCTACTACGGCCAGACGGCGAACCTGGGCCAGGTGCTGACCAACTTCGACCAGGCGCAGCACCCGGTGTCGCAGCACACCGGGTACGTCAACGACCCGGACATGCTGACCGTGGGCATGCCCGGCCTCACCGACGCGCAGGCGCGCACTGAGCTGAGCCTGTGGTCGATTTCGGGTGCGCCGCTGCTGGCGGGCAACAACCTGGCGACGATGAGCGCGGCCACGAAAGCGATCCTGACGAACCGGGAAGTCATCGCCGTCGACCAGGACCCGCGCGGCCTGCAGGGCGTCAAGGTCGCCGAGGACGCCGCCGGGCTGCAGGTCTACTCGAAGGTCCTCAGTGGCTCCGGCAAGCGTGCGGTGGTGCTGCTCAACCGGACGTCTTCGGCGGCGACGATGAACGTCCGGTGGGCCGACCTCGGCCTGACGCCGGCTTCGGCCGCCGTGCGCAACCTCTGGGCCGCCGCCGACAAAGGCAGCTTCGCCACCGGGTACAGCGTCACCGTCCCGGCCGACGACTCCGTGCTGCTGACCGTCCAGGGCACCGACGCCGCCGCCACGCACGGCACGACGATCACCGCGGCCGCCACGGGGTTGGCCATCGCCACCTTCACCTACAACGCGACCACCACGCAAACCCCGGCCCTCGCGGTGAACGGCCAGCAGCCGACCGTCGTCGCGTTCCCGGCCACCGGGGGCGTGGCGAAGACCGTCTCCGCGGTGGTGTCGCTGGGCAACGGAACGAACTCCCTGACGTTCTCCGGCACCCCACCGCAGGTCACCGACATCGCCGTCCTCCCCCTCCCGGGCACGGCCGGTGTCGAGGTGGTCGGCGCGCAGTCCGGCCGCTGTGCCGACGTGAACGACAACGGCATCGCCAACGGGATCCAGGCCCAGCTGTGGGACTGCGCCGCGGGCCCGAACCAGACCTGGGTGCCGGTGCGCGGGCAGCTCGTCGTCAACGGCACCAAGTGCCTCGACGCCTACAACAGCGGGACGGCGAACGGTACCGCGGTGGTCGTCTGGGACTGCAACGGCCAGCGCAACCAGCAGTGGACGACGAACGCGAACGGGACCATCACCAACGCGGTGTCCGGGCTGTGCCTGGACGCGAGCGGCGCCGCCACCGCGAACGGCACGAAGATCATCCTCTGGGGCTGCAGCGGTGGCGCCAACCAGCAGTGGACCCGGCGCTGAGTCAGGCCGTCGACTCCCGGATCACCAGCCGGCACGGCCGGGTGTGCCGGCCGGGGGAGGGCTCGCCGTTGATCGCCGCCAGCAGGAGGTCGGCGGCGGTCCGCCCGAGCGCCTCCAGCTCCATGTCGACGCTCGTCAGCGGCGGCTGGCAGCCCAGGGCCATGACGTCCCAGTTGTCGAAGCCGACCAGGGCGACGTCGCCGGGCACGCGGCGGCCGGCCGCCCGCAGCGCGTCCGCGGCCCCGCGGGCGATCTGGTCGCTGCCGCAGAAGACGGCGTCGAAGGCGGTGCCCGAGCCCAGCAGCATCCGGACCGCCTGCCGGCCCCACGCCTCGCTCCACTCGCCGAACATCGGGAGCCCGGCCGGCTCGAGCCCGGCCTCGGCGAGCCGTCCGGCGGCGGCCGCCGCGCGCACGGTGGCCGAGTGGTGCCGCTCGGGACCGGTGATGTGGGCGATGCGGCGCCGTCCGGTGGCCAGCAGGTGCTCGACGGCCTTGCGCGTCCCGCCGGCCTCGTCCGGCACGACCGAACAGTCGTGCGGATCGGTCGAGCTGATGAAGGCGTACACGACCGGGATCGGCAGGTCCGCGCCGATCGGCGGGCGGGCCTGGGTCCGGCGGCCGGTGACGATGATGCCGTCGACCCGGCGGGACAGCAGCGTGCGCAGGTAGTACTGCTCGCGGATCGGGTCGTCGCGGGCGTCGCAGAGGAAGACCGACATCTCGCCGGCGCCGAGGGCGTCCTCGGCCCCCATCATCAGCGGGATGCTGAACCGGCCGATGGTGTCGGTGGTGATCATGCCGACGGTGTAGGTGCGCCCGGAGTTGAGCGTCACGGCCGCCCGGTTGGGTTGGAACCCCAGCTGCTCGGCCGCCGAGAGCACCCGCTGCCGGGTCTCCGCGCGGAGCGACCCGCGGCCGTTGAGCGCCTTCGACGCGGTGCCGACCGAGACGCCGGCCAGGAGCGCGACCTCGCTGATCGTGGCCGGCTTCGCAACGGCGCCGGGAGTTTCCGAAAGTTTCCGCGGGGGCATGGTGGCACAGTACCTCCGTCGCCGTCCGCAACCCAGCGTAACCCGCTTGTCTACGGCAAACGGTCGCTTGACGCGCTGCTCGAACGGCCCTAGCTTGAGTCGGAAACCGGTTTCTGAAATTTTCCCGGTTGCTTCTTCGACACCGCAGGCGGCGGCCTCCCGATAGGAGAGAGTCGATGACTTCGCACATCCGAACCAGGGCGCGGTGGGGGCGTGCCGCGGCCGCCGTCGCCGGCGTACTCGTCCTCGCGGGCTGCCAGAGCGGCCCGTCCGGGGCGGCCGCGGGGGACACCTCGAGCGTGGACGACGGCACCACGATCACCATGTGGACCCGCTCGCCGACGGCGACCTTCAGCCAGACGTTGATCGACGCCTACAACGCGAGCCACAAGAACAAGGTGAAGCTGACCGTCTTCCCGGCCGACTCCTACCAGCAGAAGGTCGGCACGGCCGCGGGCGCGAAACAGCTGCCGGACCTCTTGGCGGCCGACGTCGTCTACGCGCCGAACTACGCGGCCAAAGGCCTGTTCCTCGACCTCACCGCCCGCGTGACGCAGCTGCCGTTCAAGGGCAGCCTGGCGGCGGCCCACATGAAGGCGGCCACCGCCGGCGGCAAGCACTACGCCGTGCCGCACGACATCGACCTGTCCGCGGTGTTCTACAACAAGGTCCTGTTCGCCAAGGCCGGTCTCGACCCGGAGAAGCCACCGTCCACGTTGGACGAAGTCACCGCCGACGCGCGCAAGATCGCCGCGCTCGGCGGGGACACCAAGGGCTACTTCTTCGGCGGTGCCTGCCCGGGCTGCCAGCTGTTCACCAGCTGGCCGATGATCTGGGCCTCCGGCGGCACGGTGCTCGACGAGCAGGGCACCGCGGCCACGCTCGACAGCCCCCAGGCCGCGCAGGTCTACTCCTGGCTCCGGCAGCTCTACACCGAGGGTGTCGTGCCGGCGTCGGCGAAGAACGAGTCCGGGCCCACCTGGACGCAGTCCTTCCTCGACGGCAAGATCGGCATCCAGCCGATGGGCGCCACCGCCCTGCAGGGCATGAAGGAGGGGCCGAACCTGCAGGTCGGCGTCGCCCCGATCCCCGGGTTGAAGGGCGGCAGCTCGTCGTTCGTCGGCGGGGACGTGCTCGGCATCGGCGGCAACAGCACGCACGCCGCGGCCGCGTGGGACTTCATCGCCTGGACGCTGTCGGACCAGGCCCAGGTCGACGTCGTCGCGAAGAGCAAGAACATCACCGTCCGGTCCGACCTCGCGGACAACACCTACGCCAAGCAGGATCCGCGGCTCGGGGTGTTCAACCGGCTCGCGAGCCAGGGCCAGACGCCGATCTCGGTCAACTTCGGCAAGACGTTCAACGACACGAACGGGCCCTGGACGGCGACGGTGATCGACGCGGTCTTCGGCGGCGGTGACGCCGGATCGATCCTGAAGCAGCACAACGCGGCCGTCACCGAGTCCCTCTCCGGCGGCAGCTGATCATGGTGTCGCTGCTTCCCCCGCGGGTGTCGGCGCCGGAGACCCCGGCGCCGGCACCCCGCCGCCGCGGCTCGATCGCCCGGGGCCGCCGCCGGCTGGGGATCGCCTACGCCGCCCCGATGGCCGTGCTGGTCGCCGTCTTCTTCGTCATCCCGCTCGGGCTGATGCTGTGGATGTCGGTCAGCCACTGGCCGCTGGTCGGCGCGTCCCACCCCAACGGCGTCCAGAACTACGACGCGCTCAGCGACCCGCTGTTCCTGCGCGCGGTCTGGTTCACGCTCAAGTACACGCTGGTCACCACCGTCGTGCTCAGCCTCGTGGCCTTCGGGCTGGCGTCGCTGGTCCAGCACGACCGGCGGGGCACCGGCTTCGCCCGCACGGTCTTCTTCCTGCCCAGCGCGGTCGGGCTCGCGTCGACCAGCCTGTTGTTCTACGGCCTGTTCAACACCGACTCGTCGGCGCTGAACCACCTGGTGGACTTCCTCGGTTTGGGCCGGGTGGACTGGCTCGGCTCCGGCGGCAGCGCGCTCGGCTCGGCGGTCGGGATGATCACCTGGCGGTTCGCCGGGTTCTACATGCTCATCCTGATGACCGGCCTGCAGGGCATCGACCCGGCGCTGTACGAGGCCGCGCGCATCGACGGCGCGAACCGGTGGCAGATCCTGTGGCGGGTGACGCTGCCGCTGCTGCGGCCGACTCTGGCGCTGGCGATGGTGCTGTCACTGACCGGCTCGCTGCTGGCGTTCGACCAGTTCTTCATCCTCACCGGCGGCCGCCACGACACGGCCACGGTCGTCATCGACATCTACCGCGAGGCGTTCCTGTCCCAGGACCTGGGGCGCGCGGCCGCGGTTTCGGTGGCCACGCTCGCCGTGCTCATCGTCCTCAACGTCGCCCAGCTGCGCCTGATCCGCCGGGAGGGGAGGTGAACCGGCTGCGGGCCGCGGGCCTGCACGTCACGAGCGCCGCCCTGGTGGTGCTGTTCCTGCTGCCGCTGCTGTGGACGCTGTATTCGTCGCTGACCGGGCGGGAGGCCGGGGACGCCGGGACGGACAACTACCGGCGGCTCGCCGACTACGGCAGCGGCCTCGGCACCTACCTGGTCAACACGACCGTCGTCGCGCTGGTCGCGGTGACCGTCACGGTGGTGGCGACCACGCTCGGCGGCTACGCGATGGCCCGGCTCGCCTTCCCCGGGCGCACCCTGCTGTTCCTGGTCACCCTGGCCATCCTGATGGTGCCCTACACGACGATCCTGGTCCCGCTCTACATCCTGCTCGGCTGGCTCGGCCTGCAGAACTCGCTGCTCGGCCTGGGCCTGGTGATGGCCGTGCTCCAGCTGCCGTTCGGCCTGTTCATGATGCGCAACTCCTTCGAGGCGCTGCCGGTGGAACTGGAGGAGGCGGCGCTGATCGACGGCTGCTCGATCGGTGGCGCGCTCCGGCGGGTGCTGCTGCGTGGCGTCCTGCCCGGCGTCGTCACCGTGGCGCTGTTCTCCTTCCTGGCCGCCTGGAACGAGTTCGTCGCCCCGCTGATCTTCCTCACCGACGGCGAGAAGTTCACCCTGCCGGTCGCGCTGTTCAACCTCCAGTCCGGCAGCCTCGGCTCGGTCGACTTCGGGGCCCTGCAAGCGGGAGTGGTGGTCTCCGCCTTGCCGTGCGTGGCGGTCTTCCTCGTCCTGCAGCGGTACTACGTCCGCGGCTTCACCTCGGGAGCCCTCAAGGGCTGAGAAGGAGCACTCGATGACCGAACGCATCCTCGGGCCCGTCCACCCCACCTCCACCGCGAGGGCGGCGCTGCGGCCGCTGTTCCTCGGCGCGGTCGCCTTCGCACCGGACAGCCTCCTGGGCGGCTGGCAGGCGCGCAACGCGAGCCGGACCCTGCCGCACTGCGTCGAGCAGCTGGACGCGGCGGGCGCGCTGGACAACCTCCGCCGCGTCACCGGCGAGGTCGACGCCGACCGCCGCAACATGTGGTTCTCCGACTCCGACGTCTACAAGACCCTCGAAGCCGCCGCCTGGCAGCTCGGCCGCGACCCGGGCGACGCCGAACTGCGCGCGTTCCTCGACTCCACCGCGGCGCTCGTGGCCAAGGCCCAGGAGGAGGACGGCTACCTGAACTCCTACTTCACCGTCGACAAGCCGGACCTGAAGTGGCGGGAGCTGCACTGGAGCCACGAACTGTACTGCGCGGGCCACCTGATCCAGGCCGCCGTCGCCGCCGCGCGGGCCGGGGTGGGTGCCCAGCTCGTCACGGTCGCCCGGCGGTTCGCGGACCTGATCGTGGAGCGGTTCAGCACGGTCGACGACGTGGACGGGCACCCGGAGATCGAGACCGCACTGGTGGAGCTGTACCGGGTGACCGGCCACCGGCCGTACCTCGACCTGGCGCTGCGGTTCCTCGACCTGCGGGGCCGCGGCCTGCTCGACGGCGAGCGGTTCGGCTCGCGGTACCTGCAGGACCACGTCCCGGTCCGCGAGGCGGACGAAGTCGCCGGCCACGTCGTGCGCCAGCTCTACCTGCTGGCCGGCGTCGTGGACGTCGCCGTCGAGACCCGGGACGACGCGCTGCTGGAGGCGGCCCGCCGGCTGTGGGCCGACGCGTTCGGCGCCAAGACCTACCTGACCGGCGCCCAGGGCTCCCGCCACCGCGACGAAGCGTTCGGCGACCCGTACGAGCTGCCGCCGGACCGGGCGTACGGCGAGACCTGCGCCGCGATCGCGAGCTTCCAGTGGAACTGGCGGCTGCTGCTGGCCACCGGCGAAGGCCAGTACGCCGACGAGATGGAACGCGCGCTGTACAACGCGATCGCCGGGTCGACCGCCCTCGACGGCACGCACTTCTTCTACGCCAACCCGCTGCACCTGCGGACCGGCCACGACGGCTCGCACGAAGACGCGCCGTCGCAGCGCCTGCCGTGGTACTCGTGCGCCTGCTGCCCGCCCAACCTCGCCCGGCTGGTCGCCTCGCTGTCCGGCTACGTGGCCACCACCGACCCCGGCGGGCTGCAGGTGCACCTGTACACCGCCGGGACGATCCAGACCACTGTGGACGGTGTCGACGTCCGCGTCGAAACCCGCACCCGGTACCCGTGGGACGGCCGCGTCGAGCTGACCGTGACCACCGCGACCCCGCTCATGCTGTCCCTGCGCGTCCCCGGCTGGGCCGAGGGCGCCCTGCTCGACGGTGTGCCCGCCGAGGTCCGCGACGGCTACGCGGAGGTGCGGCGGGACTGGACGGGCGGCACCACGGTGACGCTCGACCTGCCGATGCCCGCCCGTGTCGTCCGGCCGCACCCGCGGATCGACGCCGTGCGCGGCTGCGTCGCCGTGACGCGCGGGCCGCTCGTGTACTGCGTGGAGCAAGCCGACCTGCCGGACGGCGTGGTCCTCGAGGACGTGCGGATCGACCCGGCGGCACCGTTCTCCGACGTGTCCTTGCCTGACGTGCCGGTGGCCCTCACCGCCGTCGGCCGGGTCGAGGTCCCGACGTCGGACGAGCTGTACGGCGTCGGGGACACTGCGCCCGGCGAGCCGGTCGAGCTGACCGCCGTGCCGTACTTCCTGTGGGGCAACCGGGCACCCGGCCCGATGCGGGTCTGGCTCCCGGTCGCCGTCGAGTAGGCCCTGCTCACCCTGGTCGGCATTCGGGAGCGCACCCAGCCGTGACCTGTTAACGCTAACAAAACCGAAGATTGCGAGGACCCGATGACGCGTCCTTTGGTATTTCGGCACAACCGTGGCGTGCTCAGGCTGGCTGCTGCCGTGGTGCTGTGCCTGGTGGCCGGTCTGCTCCCGGTGGCCACCGCACAGGCTGCGACCGCGTTCACCAGCACGGTGGTCGACGCCGCGAGCGGCCAGTGCGCCACCGTCCCCGACGGCACCAGTGCGGTGCAGCTGACCCGGGCGGGCTGCAATTCCGGCGCCGGGCAGTCGTTCCGGTTCACCCCGGTGTCCGGTGACGTCTACACCGTCGGCACCTTCACCTCGGGCAGCTGTATGGACATCTACGGCGCGTCCACCGCGGACAACGCCGCGGTGATCCAGTACGCCTGTCATTCCGGGACGAACCAGCAGTTCCGCCTGCAGGCTACGGGAAGCGCTTTCACGCTGGTCGCGGTCGGCTCGGGCAAGTGCGTCACGGCGGTGAACGCCCTGCTCGTCCAGCTGGCCTGCGGCACGGCCGCCGCGTGGCGGCTGCCCGGCTACCAGTCCGGTGGGGATCCGCAGAACCCGCCGGAGAAGACCGTACGGGTGTGGCTCCTGCGGCCGTCCGACGTGCCCTACGACCAGCGCTACCCGGACGGCATCGCGAACGTGGTGCGGGAAGCGCAGCGGTACTACCGGCAGGAGCTGGGCAAGACGTTCCGGCTCACCGAACCGGTCGTCCAGGTCGTCACCGGCGAGCACGTGAAGAGCTGGTACGAGAACACGCCCAACGGCGGCGAGCGCTACTGGTGGGCCGTGTTCAACATGCAGCAGGAGCTGGTGCGCCGGTTCGGTGTCCGGGACGGCGACAGCCGGTGGATCAACGTCGGCGAGGTCATCGCCGAGGGCGAGGGTGCGGGCGGCGGCGGAGGCAACGGCTGGGTGATCCTCTGCCAGCACGACGCCGACGGCGCGGCCGGGATCAACGGTCCGATGAACCGGTGGTACGGCGGCATGGTGCACGAGCTGGGCCACGCCTTCGGCCTGCCGGACTCCACCTCGACCGACGGGACGCCGATGTCGGCGTCGTTCTACGACTACCCGAACACGCACTTCAGCCAGAGCCAGAAGAACGGAATCCTCACCGGCCCGTACGGCTCGTTCCTCTTCTGAGCCCGCTGAACCTTCCGAATCGGAGACCCCGATGAAACGTCCGGTAGTGCTCGCCGCTGCCCTCCTGGCGGCCGGCTTCGCAGTGGTGGTCCCGGCGAACGCCGCGGCCACGTTCACCAGCACGATGGTCAACTCCTCGAGCGGCCAGTGCGCCACCGTGCCCAACGGCGACAGCGCCGTCCAGCTGACCCAGACCGCCTGCACCTCCGGTGCCGGCCAGTCGTACACGTTCACCCCGGCGTCCGGGGACACCTACACCATCGGCACCTTCACCTCGGGCAGCTGCGTCGACATCTACGGCGCGTCCACCGCGGACAACGCCGCGGTGATCCAGTACGCCTGCCACGGGGAGACCAACCAGCAGTTCCGGCTGCAATCCGCCGGGACGAACACGTTGAACGTCGTCGCCGTCAGCTCGGGCAAGTGCATCACCCCGGCGAACGGCGCGCTCGTCCAGCTGCCGTGTTCGAGCGCGAGCGCCTGGCGCGTGCCGGGTTACGTCCCCGGCACGTCCGACGCCTACCAGGGCATCCCGAACCTGGCGCCGAACGCGTGCAAGAACTCCGGGCTGCCGCGGTCGTACGGCACGAACTTCCAGACGCCCAACGACCCGTACGGCCAGGGCTTCCAGAACACCACGGCGATCGGCTGGGACGGCAACTACTGGCCGGTCTTCAGCTACCTGTCCGGGTCGTTCTTCGCCCGCGGCGTGAACACGACGTACAACGGCCTGTGCGGCGGGATGTACTCGTTCAGCGCCTACACCTACGGCGGCAACCCGGGTGCGCAGTCGGTGCAGTGGACCGAGGACAACGGCTACCTGCCGGCGATGACGACGTCCCGGACCTCCGGCAACGTCGGGATCACCATCAAGAACTTCGCCGACAAGGTCACCATCAACGGCTCCGCGGTCATGCTCGTCTACACGCGCGTGTCCATCAAGAACAACGGCTCCGGCTCGGTGACCGTCCCGCCGGGTGGCTCCGGCCCGGGGCTCGTCCGGCTGACTTCGTCCACACTGGACACCGTCGCGGCCGGACAGACCAGCAACCACGACTTCGTGGTGGCGGTCGACAACTTCGGCAGCGGCGTCGCCCTGCCGACCGGTTCCACGCTGTCGTCGAACGCGCCGAACTACGACACCGCGTACGGCCAGATGACGTCGTACTGGAACTCGCGGCTGGCCGAGACGAACACCTTCAGCCTGCCGAACACGACCCTGCCCAACACCGGGAACCTGGCGAACCCGGGCACCGCGATGACGAACGCCTACAAGGCGGGCACCATCTACAACCTGATCATGCAGGTGGGCAAGGCGCAGTTCTCCGGCGCCAACAACTACAACTGGATCCTCAACCACGACGTCCCCGGCGAGCTGACCGCCAAGTTCCAGACCGGCGACTTCCGGGACGCGCGCAACCTGCTGCTCACCGCCCGGATCTCCCAGCAGGACGGCTGGGACGAGGTCGGCGCCAACTGGTACTGGGACGGCGTCTGGAAGACGATGGGCTCCTGGGCGACGTACCTGGCGAAGACGAACGACACCGCGTTCGTCAGCCAGTACTTCAACGACACCGGCGCGTGGGGACCCAGCCTCCGCACCATCGCCCGGGTGAAGTACCCCGCCCAGCTCGCCTCGGACGGGACGCTGCAGGCCAACTTCGACAACGACTCCACCGGGCGGTGGCTGTTCAGCAACTTCTCGGCGTTGCAGATGCTGGCGTCCTACAAGTACATCGCGACCAAGATCGGCCAGACCGCCGAAGCGACGTGGGCGAACACCGCCTACACCGCGCTGCTGAACGCGTTGAACACCGTCGTGGGCCGCAACCAGGCCGCGAACGGTTTCACCTACCTGCCCTGTGAGGTCGACAAGCCCAACAGCGCCAACCGCTGCAACACCTTCAACGACGCCAACTGGGCCTCGCCCGGGTGGGTCGGGCAGAACCAGTGGTCGACGATGCTCTCCGGCGGCACGCTGACCGGCATCATGGGCGACCCGGGCCAGATCGACCGGATGTACCAGTGGGGCTTCAACCGGCTGTCGGCCAACGGCTACCCGTTCCCGACCTTCGGGGCGTTCAACGGGTACTCGACGGCGTACAACACGTCGTACTCGTCCGACGGGCTGTACTCCAACAACTACCGCGACCTGCCGATCACCAGCTACGCCTGGCAGCTGAAGACCACCACCGGCGGCCCGAACGCCTGGTGGGAGGCCAACGGCAGCGGGCCGAGCTCGGCCAACCCGTGGATCGGCAGCCACGCCGGCCCGCAGTTCGGCGCGTGCCCGTACGCGTGGCCGATCGCCGGGCAGCAGCAGGGCCTGCTGGAGTCGCTGGTGGCCGAAGGCCTGGCGTCGAGCGGTTCGGGGCCGTACACCTTCACCCGGCCGCTCTACATCGGCCGCGGTGTGCCCAACTCCTGGATCGCGCCCGGCCAGACCATCTCGGTGGGCAACCTGACCAACACCTACGACGTGGCTTCGGGCAGCCGGTCCACCTACGGGGTCTCCCTCGCGGTGAGCGGCTCGAGCGGAGCACGGGTCGTCACGGTGTCGTTGTCGGGCAGCCTGCCGGGCGGCGCGGTCGCCATCCAGCTGCCGGTGTTCTTCTCCACCGGCGTCACCTCGGTCAGCGGCGGCAGCTACGACGCGGCCACGCACACGGTCACCGCGAGCGCGAACACGGTGACCATCACCCTCGCGAGCTGAACCTCCCCGGGGTGCGCCGCGGCCGCGGCGCACCCCGCCCCCAGCGAAAGGCGCGACGATGCGCGAACCCACCTTCGACCGCCGCCTGCTGCTCAAAGCCGTGGGCGCCCTCTCCGCGAGCGCCGCACTGGCCCCGGCCTTCGCCGGTACCGCCGCGGCGGCCTCCCGTCCCGACATCGGCGTCTCGGTGTTCCCGTTCCCGCTGGGCGCGGTGCGGTTGCAGGCCGGGCCGTTCCTCGACAACATGAACCGGCAGCTGGCGTACTTCCGGTTCGTCGACGCCGACCGCCTGCTGCACACCTTCCGGACCAACGCCGGCCTGGCCAGCTCGGCCCAGCCCTGCGGCGGCTGGGAAAGCCCCGGCACGGAACTGCGCGGTCATTCGACCGGCCACCTGCTGTCCGGGCTGGCCCAGGCGTACGCCAACACCGGCGACACCGCGTACAAGACCAAGGGCGACTACCTGGTCAACGCGCTGGCCGCGTGCCAGGCGGCCGCGCCGGGACGCGGCTTCCACACCGGCTACCTCTCGGCGTTCCCGGAGACCTTCTTCGACCGGCTGGAGAGCGGCCAGTCGGTCTGGGCGCCCTACTACACGCTGCACAAGATCATGGCGGGGCTGCTCGACCAGTACCTCCTGGCCGGCAACCAGCAGGCCCTCGACGTCCTGCTGCGCAAGGCGGCCTGGACGAAGACCCGCACCGATCCGCTGTCGACCTCGCAGATGCAGGCCGCGCTGCGCACGGAGTTCGGCGGGATGCCGGAGGTGCTGACGAACCTGTACCAGGTGACGGGCGACGCGAACCACCTCGCCACGGCCCAGCGGTTCGACCACGCCCAGATCCTCGACCCCCTGGCGGCGAACCAGGACCGGCTTTCCGGGTTCCACGCCAACACCCAGATTCCGAAGATCATCGGCGCGATCCGCGAGTACCACGCCACCGGGACGACCCGCTACCGCGACATCGCGGTCAACTTCTGGCGGATCGTGCTCGACCACCACTCGTACGTGATCGGCGGCAACTCCGACGGCGAGTACTTCCAGACGCCGGACGCGATCGCGAGCCGGCTCTCGGACAGCACGTGCGAAGTCTGCAACACCTACAACATGCTCAAGCTGACCCGGCAGCTGTTCTTCACCGATCCGGCGCCCGAGTACATGGACTACTACGAGCTCGCGCTGTTCAACCAGATCCTCGGCGAGCAGGACCCGAACTCGAGCCACGGGTTCGTCACCTACTACACGCCGTTGCGCGCGGGCGGGATCAAGACCTACGCCAACGACTACGACGACTTCACCTGCGACCACGGCACGGGCATGGAATCGCAGACGAAGTTCGCCGACAGCGTCTACTTCTTCACCGGCGAGACGCTGTACGTCAACCTGTTCATCGCCTCGGTGCTGACCTGGCCGGGCCGCGGGATCACCGTCCGGCAGGACACGACGTTCCCCACCTCGCCGAGCACGAAGCTGACGATCGGCGGGGCGGGGCACATCGCGCTGAAGATCCGCATTCCGAAGTGGACGACGGGTGCGGTGGTGAAGGTCAACGGCGTCGCCCAGGGCAGCCCGGCACCGGGGTCGTACTTCACGATCGACCGGACGTGGGCGGCCGGGGACGTGGTCGACGTGTCGGTCCCGGCGTCGCTGACGTTCCCGCGGGCCAACGACGACGGCGGCGTCGGAGCGGCGAAGTACGGCCCGATCGTCCTCGCGGGCCAGTACGGGTCGACGAACCTCAGTGCGCTGCCGACGTTGCAGACGGGGACGGTGAAGCAGGACCCCGCGAACCCGCTGCGCTTCACCGGGACCGCGAGCACGGGCGCGGTCACCCTGCTGCCGTTCTACGCGACGCACCACCAGCGGTACACGGTGTACTGGCGGCTGACCGGCTCGCCGCCGACCGGGACGTCCTACGAGGCCGAGGCGGGCACCCTGGCCGGGCAGGCCGCGGTGCGGAGTTCGTCCGGTGCTTCGGGCGGTGCCCTGGTGGGTTACGTCGGTGGCGGGTCGGCGAACTACCTGCAGTTCAACGGCGTGAACGCAACCGCGGGTGCGCACCCGGTGACGATCTTCTACGCCTCGGGTGAGGCCCGTTCGCTGACGGTCAGCGTCAACGGTGGTGCCGCGGTCTCGGTCGCCACACCCGGCACGGGTGGCTGGGACACGGTGGGATCGGTGCAGGTGACGCTGACGCTGGCCGCGGGAGCGAACACGATCCGGCTCGGCAACGGCTCGGGCTGGGCGCCGGACATCGACCGGATCGTCGTCGGCTGAAGGCCGGGAGGCCACCCCGGGTGCTCCGGGTTGGCCTCCCGGATTCACTGCGCGGTTTCGCCGGACGGGACCGGGAGCCGGGTGCCCAGCGCCACCGGGGTGCCGAAGTTCGGCGTGCCGTCGGCGTTCCAGGTGAACTTCTGGGCGCGGGTGGTGCGGTTCATGTCGCATCCGCCGTTCACGGAGTTGTTGGCGTGGTAGACGATCCAGTCCTCGGTGCCGTCCGGGGACTTGAAGAACCCGTTGTGGCCGGGCCCGAACACCGAGTTCGCGTTGCTGCGCTGGAAGACCGGCTGCGCGGACTTGACCCACGACGACTGCTGCAGCGGGTCACCGCCGTTGTAGGTCAGGATGCCGAGCTTGTAGTCGGGAGTGGAGCAGTGGCTGGCGGAGAACACGATGAACGTCTTCCCGTTGCGCTGCAGGACTTCGGCGCCTTCGTTGACCGCGCCGCCCACGGTTTCCCAGCTGTAATTCGGGCTGGACAGCAGGTGCCGCGTCCCGCTCGCCGTCCACGGGTTGGCCAGCGGCCGGATGAAGTTGGGCTGGGAGCCGTTGTAGAACGTGCCGAGCAGGTAGAGCTGCCCGTTGAGCTGCAGGATGCTCGGGTCCAGCTCCCAGGTGTTGTCCTGGGTCGGATCGAGCAGGTCGGCCTTGAAGCCGTAGGGCCCCATCGGGTCGGTGCCGGCGCTCTCCAGCACGTGGATGCGCTGGGTCCCGAGGTCGTAGGGTTCGCGACCGGCGACGTAGTAGAGGTACCAGCGCGGCCCGTTCGGCCCGGTGAGCAGGTGGAATTCGGGCGCCCACATCGTCCCGGCGCCGTTGGGCCGGGTGAGCGTGAAGACGACCGTGTCCGGCGCGGCGGCCAGCCCGCCGAGCGTGCGGGACTTCCGCATGGTGATTGTCGAGTTCCACGTCGTGGTGGCGAGGTAGTAGTAGCCGTTGTAGTACTGCAGCCACGGGTCCGGGCCGTGCTGGCTCAGCGGGTTGGTGAAGGTGGCCGCGCTCGTCCCGGCGGCGATCCGCCAGACGCCGCTCGCCGCCGTCGTGCACGGCAGCTGCACGAGCCCGGCCCCGCTCGCCGCCGGGGCGACGCACTTGCCGGAACCGACGGAGACGACGGTGAACGTGTTCGTGCCCACGGCCTGCAGGCGGAATTGCTGGTTCGTGCCGGAATGGCAGGCGTATTGGATGACGGCCGCGTTGTCGGCGGTGGACGCGCCGTAGATGTCGACGCAGCTGCCCGCGGTCATCGTCGCGATCGTGTAGACGTCGGTGCTGTTCTGGTAAGGGGTGAAGGTGAAACTCTGGTTCGCCGCGGCCGAACAACCGCGCTGGACGAGCTGCACCGCGCTCGAACCGTCGGGCACCTCGGCGCAGTTCCCGGTGCCCTGGTTCACCATCGTGCTGCTGAACGTGGTCGCCGCCCGCGCGGGTGCCGCCACGAAGAGGCCGGCCAGCAGAATTGCCGCCGCCGGCCAGGGTGATCGCCGCATCGTGCCCTCACATCGACGAGAAGGAGAGAAACCGGAGTCTGCGACTTTACGCCGGAAATGCGAGCGTGAACAGGGAAGACAGCCGATTCCCGGTTTCGGGAATCGGCTATCCGGTGCTGCTTGGAATGGATTATCCCCGTGCGAGGAATCGGCCGAAGAAAGCGCTCAGTGCCGCCCGTTGGCCGGCGACGCTCCGCTCCGGGTCGACGGTCCCGACGAAGGGCGCGATCGACGCCGGGGCGAGGCCGAGGCGGGGGAGGAGCGCCTGGTAGTCGGTGTAGCTGAAGTGTTCGCCGTCCGGGAGGTGCCGGGTCCGGACCGGGCCGCGCTGGTGGGCGAGGAACTCCTGCCACGAAGGGTCGGAGGCCGCGCTGTGGTTGCCCGCGCTCAGCAGCAGGAAGGGCTGGTCGAGGCCTTCGTCGGCGACGCGGCCGTACTCGCGGTTCGACTGGGAGTACGCCATGCTGCCGTCGAGGTCGGCCCCGGCGTCGAGCCGGGTGTCCGACACCATCGTCTCGCCGGTGGTGAAGCCGCCCGCGGAGTGGCCGAACATGCCGGCGCGGGAGACGTCCGGTGCCAGCCCGGCCGGGAGTGCGCGGTGCTCGGCGTCCGGATTCCCGCCCCGCGCCAGGGTTTCCAGCGCGTCGAGGACGAATCGGGTGTCCGCCACGCGCGTGGCGATGAGCTGCCGCCCGGCGTCGGGGCCGGAGGGCAGCACCCGCCGTTCGACGCGGCCGCCGGGGAACTCCACCGCCGCGGGCTCGTGGGTGTGGTCGATCGCCACCGTCACGTAGCCCTCGCTCGCGAGCTGTTCCAGCTGCGCCGTGCCGACCGACCGCGGGTACTTGGCACTGGGGGAGTAGAGGATGACCGGCCGCCGCCCACCGGCCGCGGGCACGCCGGTGCGGGCGTGCGTGGCGAAGGTGTAGTCGAGCCGGTCGGCGGCGATGCCGAGCGTCCGCGCGTCTTCCTCGGCGAGCAGATTGGCGGCTTCCGGTGCCTGGTAGGGAGTTTCCGCGCCGCCGCCCGCCCGGGCGGGGTACCGGACGGTCACCATGAGTTCGCGGGTCGTCCCGGCGACCCAGGGATCGGCTCGTGCGGGGTCGACGAGGTGCAGATCGACGCTGCCGACGGCATACGGCCCGGTGGGAGCGGGCAACGCGAGGCGGGTGGCCGCGGCCGCGGAGGCGGGGAGCGCGGTCAGGAGCAGGACACCGGCGAGCCCGGCGACGAGTGGTTTTCGCATGGTTTGACCGTATTGACGGTCTGGGTGCGGCACATCGGGATGATCACCGAGAACGACCCGGTCAGGGTGGTGGCCCGGGCGGGCCACCACCCTGGGGGCTCAGAAGCCGTAGACGGTCTCGTAGACCCGCTGCTCGGCGTTGGTCGCGGCGAGCCCGTTGGCCCACAGCTGGTTCACCCGGCTGCGCTCGGCGCTGTTCGGCACCGCGTTGGTGCAGGACGGGCCGGGGCCGCCACCCGACATCAGCTCGGAGCACGGGCCCGAGTAGTGGTCGGGCAGCCCGAGGGCGTGCCCGGTCTCGTGCGCCGCGATGCGGGTCGGGTTGTACTGGCGGGCCTGGGTGTAGTCGATGAAGATGGTGCCGCTGCCGTGCCCGTTGGTCGAGGCGTAGGACCCGCGGGGGTCGTTGCCCTCGGTGTAGCGCAGGCTCGCGCCGGAGTTGCGCTCGACGAGCCGGACGTTGGTGACGCTGCGGTTCCAGTTGGCGGCACCGGCGTTGATCACCGACCGGAACGTCGGTGCGCTGGCGGTGCTGTAGTAGACCGTGGTGACGGCGGCTTCCTGCGCGGTGGCGGCCGAAGCGGTCCCCGCGGCGAGCGGGGTCACGGTCAGGGCAAGCGCAACGGCGCCGGCCAGGGCGAACTTCCTCGACATCGGAAGACTCCTCGTGGGGGACGGGGATTTGCCGGAATTGCGCGCGCTGTCGAGAATTTACCGCCAAGACACCTTCGCCGGAGCCGACTAACGTAGGGGGCGGAAAGTGGTGATTTCCCAATACCGAAGTCTGTTGACAGCGGCCGGTCAGGGCGTCCGGGTCAGGGCGAGCAGCTGCTGTTCCAGCCTCCGCGCGGCCGCCACGTCGATGCCCACGCCCCACAGCGGCGCCGTGCTCGCGCCGTCGGCGGCCGCGACCACCAGGGTGACCACGTCGGGCGGGAGGCCGTCATCCCGGAGTTCGCGCTCCCACCTCTGCGCGTCCGCGCGGGCCAGCTCCGCGATCTCCGGAATCGAGATCAGCAGCGCGATCAGGGCGATGGTCTCGCGGACCGCGACCTCGTCGTGGGAGGTGTCCAGCGACGCCCGGACGTACGCGCGCGTCAGCCGGCCGGGCGCGGTGTCGGCCGGGTCGAGCGCGGCCTGGACCTCGCTGCGGAACTCGTCCAGCAGGTCCTGGGCCAGCGTGCGCACCAGGGCGTCCTTGGCGGGGAAGTGGTACAGCAGCCCGCCTTTGGACACGCCGGCCGCCCGGGCGATGTCGTCCAGCGAGGCCGACACGCCGCGGGTGCGAATGACCGTCGCGGCGGCGTCGAGCAGGGCGCGGCGCGTCTCCTCCGGGCTGCGCCCGGCTTTGCGAGGCATGGTCAGTCCTTTCCGGACGGAATGGTACGCCAGGCGATCACCGCGGCCACGGCGGTGACAGCGGCCGCCGCGAGCGACGTCACCTGCATGGCGCCGGTGAACGCTTCGCGGGCGGCGTGGGCGAGTTCCGAGCCCGGGGCCAGCACGCTCGCGGCGCCGGCGAGGGAGTCGCGGGCTTCGGCCGGGACCGGGCCCGCGGGCAGGAACGCGCGGTAGACCAGGTTCACCACCGAGCCGAGGATCGCGATGCCCAGCGCCGCCCCGAGTTCGTAGGCGGTCTCGGAGATCGCCGACGCCGAGCCGGCCTTGTCCCGGGGGACGGCGGACAGCACCGAATCGACGGTCAGCGTCAGCGCCAGCCCGACGCCGAGCCCGACCGGGACGAGTGTCAGGCCCAGCCACCAGTACTGCGGTGCCCGCTCGGCGACCGACACCAGCGCGAGGCCGAGCGCGGCCACGGCGAGCCCCGCCGCGACGGCCCGGCCCCGCCCGAGCCGGCCGGCGACCACGCCGACCGCGGCCACGACGGCGATCGAAGCGAGCGTCGCCGGCATCTCCGCGAACCCCGCCTGCAGCGGGGAGAACCCGCGGACGAGCTGCAGGTACTGCGAGAAGAAGAACAGCAGGCCCATCAGCGCGAAGACGGCGATGAAGTTCGCCAGGACCGCGCCGCTGAAGGCGCCGTTGCGGAACAGCGTGACGTCGATCAGGGGCGCCTCGGCCCGCCGCTGGCGGCGGAGGAACAGCATCCCGGACACCAGCCCCAGCGCGGCCGCGACCCCCACCTGGACGTCGGGGCCCGAACCGACGGCGTGCTTGACCGCGTAGACCAGCGGGACGATCGCGGCCAGCGACAGCCCGGCCGACAGCAGGTCGAACCGCCCCGGGTTCGGGTCGCGCGATTCCGGCAGCAGCCACGCGCCCGCGATCAGGAAGACGACGACGATCGGCACGTTGATCAGGAACACCGAGCCCCACCAGTAGTGCTCCAGCAGCACCCCGCCGACCAGCGGGCCCAGCGCGATGCCGCCGCCGGACCCGGCCGACCAGACGGCGATGGCGCGGGTGCGCTCGCGCGGGTCGGTGAACAGGGTCCGGATCAGCGACAACGTCGACGGCATGATCGTCGCGCCGGCGATCCCGAGCAGCAGCCGCGCGACGACGAGCACGCCGGCGGTGGGGGAGAAGGCGGCCAGCGCCGAGGCGAGCCCGAACGCCGCCGTACCGATGAGCAGCACCTTCTTGCGCCCGAAGCGGTCGGCGAGGTTCCCGGCCGTGACCAGCAGCCCGGCCAGGGCGAGGGAGTAGACGTCGCCGATCCACAGGATCTCGGTGGCGGTCGGCGCGAGTTCGCGGGTGAGCGACGGCACGGCCAGGTACAGCACGGTGCCGTCGACGGCGAGCAGGAGCACGGCGCCGACGAGGACGCCCAGCGCGGCCCAGCGACGCCGGGGGCTCAACGGCCGGACGGAGGACGGCAGGGTGCTGGTCATGAAGGTTACTATACCGTCTGGACGGTACAGTAACCCTCGTGAGACCGGCCACTCCCCGCTTCAGTCCTTCGTCAGGAAGAAGTAGGCGTAGTGCTTGTCGAGTTCGTTGCGGGGCACGAGCTGGACGGCGGCGGGCGTCAGGCCGCAGCGCGACGCGAGCTCCCAGAACGCCGCGATCGGGTAGGTCGTCATCTCGGCGAGCCCGGACCGGTAGCCGCGGCGGCGCGGCCGGGTCCACCAGCTGCCCGTGTCGTACTTGATCTGGATCAGGGCCAGCCCGCCCGGGGCGAGCAGCCGCGAGGCGATCCGGAGCAGGCGCTCGCCGTACTCGGGGGTCGGGATCAGCTCGAAGACGTAGAAGCTGAGGAAGACGTCGCAGGGCTCACCGATCTGCGTCAATGCCGCTTCCGGTGCCTCGACGTCGATCGGGACCGGCGTGAAGGCCGCGTCGCACACGGCGGCCACCTCCCGCTCGCACTCGCGCAAGGTGGCGGGGGAGATGTCGACGCCGAAGTACTCCCGCGCGTGCGGGGCGAACTCCACGGCGTTCGCGCCGCCGCCGCAGCCCCAGTCGACGATCCGGTCCCACGGCCGGGTGAAGCCGGCCATCCGGGCGCCGCGTTCGAACAGCTCGAGGTGCTCCCGGCCGATGCGGGACCACAGGTCGTTGTCCCGGAACACCGACGCGTCCCGCCAGTGGGAGTTCGCGAGCCACCGGTCGCCGGCGGGTTCGCGCCAGTACGCCTGGGCATCGGTCGAGATCCGGCGTTCGGACTGCCGGGCACCCACACCGGTCAACGTCCGCTGAACGAGCTCCTCGGCTCGCCGGGCGAGCCGTTTCGCCTGCCGGGTCGCGGTTGACGTACTCGGCGCCAAGCTGAACATTCCAGTCACCGTCCGGGGGTGGGAGGGGATTGCCGACATCGGGAATTGTCGTCCTCGCCGCGGTTGTTGTGTCGGGGCGAAGGTCCTCACCGGTCCCGGGGAAGTCGGGACCGGAACCGGGCCGGACGGCCCTGTTCGCCGGTAGGCTGGGGGAAGCGGAAGGAGGCGGACGTGACGGCCGAAGAACTGATCATCGAGTTCGCCCTGACGCGCATGGACCACCCGGAGCTCGACTTCGAGGAGATCGCGGAGCTCGTCGTCCGGCGGGGCGGGCCGGAGCGGGAGCTGGAGTTCGCCGCCCGCAACCTGGCCGATCGGGGCGAGCTGCGCGGTGCCGCGTTCCCGACGGCGGTGGAGTACGTGCTGCGGGTGGTGCTCACCCTGCGGGGGCCGTCCGACTAAGTCCACTGTGGACGCCGGGCTGCGGCGGCGCCCGGAGTGGGAAAGGGTCGGGGACCTCGGGCGCGCCGACCGCCGTCGACAGACCTCGTCCGGGTCCGGTCCGGCCGAGGACATGGCACGTTCGACGGATTCGCTCACCGTGCGCGCCGGCGCACTCGCCGACCGGCGCCGGATCGGCGACGGCGATCCGGGCCGCGTCGCTTCGCCGTGCTCGCGCAGCCGGTCCGGGACCAGGCGCTGGTTCAACGCCCGTGCGCCGGCGTCCCGGCCCGTTTCGTCCCAGGCGTCCTCCTGAGTTGCCGCAAGTTTATCCGCGAACCCTTCCGGCCCGGGGCGTTCTATGTTAAGAAACTTTACTAACTACTAGTCGGAGGCACGCCGTGAGTTCACCCACTCGGTCCGGGGAACCGCCCGCCCTGGAGCGCCGGATCGGGCCGCTGCAGGCCACCGCGATCAACATGACCCAGATGTGCGGGATCGGCCCGTTCGTCACGATCCCCGCCATGGTCGCCACCATGGGCGGCCCGCAGGCGATGTTCGGCTGGATCATCGGGGCGATCGTCGCGCTGGCCGACGGGCTGATCTGGGCCGAACTCGGCGCCGCCATGCCCGGCGCCGGAGGCACCTACCTGTACCTGCGCGAAGCCTTCCAGTACCGCACCGGACGGCTGATGCCGTTCCTGTTCGTGTGGAGCGCGGTGCTGTTCATCCCGCTGATCATGTCGACCGGCATCATCGGGCTCGTCCAGTACCTCGGCTACCTGATCCCCGGCGTCACCGACGACGCGGGCACGACCCCGCTGGGCAAGATCATCGGCATCGGCATCACCCTGGTGATCGTCCTGGCGCTGTTCCGCAAGATCGGCCAGATCTCCCAGCTCACCACGGTCCTGTTCGTGATCATGCTCGTCGCGGTGCTGGCGACGATCGTCGCAGCGTTCTCGCACTTCAGCGCGGCGCAGGCGTTCGCCTTCACCCCGGGCGCGTTCAGCTCCTTCGGCGGCGGCACGTTCTGGGGCGGCCTCGGTGCCGGCCTGATCATCGCCATCTACGACTACCTCGGCTACAACACCTCCGCCTACCTCGGCGGCGAGGTGCGGACGCCGGGCCGCACGCTGCCCCGCTCGATCATCTTCTCGATCCTCGGCATCATGGGCCTGTACTTCCTGCTGCAGGTCGGCGTGCTCGGCTCGATCCCGCTGGACCAGCTGAAGGAGGCGAAGTCGGTCGCGTCGTCGGTGCTGGAACAGGTGTGGGGCACCGGGACCGCGAAGGCCATCACCGTGCTGATCGTGATCGCCGCCATCGGGTCGGTGTTCGCCGGGCTGCTCGGCGGGTCCCGGGTGCCGTTCGAGGCCGCGCGCGACAAGGTGTTCCTGCCGGTGTTCGGCAAGCTGCACCCGAAGCTCAACCTGCCGACCGCCGGAGTGCTCACCATGGGCGCGATCACGATCATCGGCTCGCTGTTCACTCTGACCACGGTGATCAACGCGGCGGTCGCGACGCTCGTCATCATCCAGTCGCTGGCCCAGGTCGCCGCGATCGTCGTGCTCCGCCGCCGGCAGCCGAACCTGAGGCGGCCCTACCGGCAGTGGCTCTACCCGGTGCCGACGATCATCGCGCTCATCGGCTGGGTGTACATCTACAAGTCGGCCGAATGGCTGTCCATCGGGCTGTCCCTGGGCTGGATCGCCATCGGCGCGGTCGCCTACCTCGTTTACGCCAAGGCCGAGAACACGTGGCCGTTCGGGCCCAAGGAAATCAAGGAAGCCTTCGCCACCGAACCGGAAGGGGCTCAGGCATGACCCGGAAGCTCGCGGTCCTCGCCGCGCTGCTCCTCGTGCCCGGCGTGCTGAGCGTGGCCGCGCCGGCGTCCGCGCAGCAGGACTTCGCGAAGCCGCACGGCCTCACGACGATCGGCCTGCAGGGCTGGCAGGTCCTGACCACGGCGAGCGTCGAGGACGGCGGCGACAAGGTCTCCACCCCCGGGTACGCCACCCGCGGCTGGCTGCCCGTCAAGCCGGACGACGCGGGCGCGCCGGGCACCGAGATCAACGCCTTGGTGCAGAACGGCAAGTGCCCGGACGTCTTCTACTCCGACACCATGCGCAAGTGCTTCGGGTACGTCGACAAGCTCGGCCCCGTGGTCACGAAGCCGTTCTCCGACCCGTGGTGGTACCGCACCGACTTCACCCCCGGCATCCGGCCGGGGCAGCACGCGAAGCTGACCGTCCCGGGCATCGTCGGCGAGGGCGACGTCTGGGTGAACGGCACGCTCGTCGCCACGAAGGACGTCGTGAGCGGCGCGTTCGCCGGCCACACCTTCGACGTCACGAAACTGGTGAAGCCGGGCCGCAACACGCTGGCGATCAAGGTCTACCCGAACGACCCGCTGAAGATGTACACCCTCGACCAGGTCGACTGGGGCCAGATCCCGCCCGACAACAACACGGGCATCCAGTTCCCGCCGACGCTGCAGGTCTCCGACGCGCTGACCGGCGACAACGCCCACGTCGTGCAGGACAACGCGCCCGACCTGTCCAGCTCGAAGCTGACGGTGAAGCTGGACGTCACCAACAACGCGGCCACCCCGCAGACCGGCGACGTCGCCGCGACGGTCACCCCGCCCGCGGGCGCGCCGATCGTCGTCGAGCAGCGTGTCACGATCCCGGCGAACACCAAGCGGACCGTGGCCTTCGCACCGGTGAAGATCGCGCACCCGCGGATCTGGTGGCCGTATTCGATGGGCGACCAGCCGCTGTACACGCTGACCACCGCGGTCTCGCAGGACGGCGTGCTGTCGACGTCGTCGAAGAGCACCTTCGGCATCCGCACGGTGACCTCGCGGCTGGTCGGCAAGTCCGCGCCGCTGCCCGAAGGCGCGCGGCAGTTCACCATCAACGGCAAGGACTTCGTGTTCCGCGGCGGCGGGTTCGCGCCGGACCTGTTCCTGCGCTACGACAAGGCCGACACCGCGCACCAGATCGCGCTGATCAAGAACCTGGGCCTGTCCGGCGTCCGGCTCGAAGGCCACGACATGCCGCCGGACTTCTACGACCAGGCCGACCGCGCCGGGCTGCTGGTGATCGGGGGGTTCCTGTGCTGTGACGCCTGGCAGCCCGAGGACGCCTCGACGCTGACCGAGCGCGACTACCGGATCATGCACGACTCGGCGTACACGATCGCGCAGCTGGAGCGGAACCACCCGAGCGTCTTCAACTACGGCTGGAGCGACAACGAGCCGGTGCCGCGCCAGGAGTCCGAGACGCTCAAGGCGTTCGCCGAAGCCGACTTCCAGGTACCGGTGATCGCCTCCGCGGAGTACAAGAGCACGCCGACGCTCGGCCAGTCCGGGGAGAAGGAAGGCCCGTACGACTGGGTCCCGCCGTCCTACTGGTACGACAGCTCGCACTTCGACGCCGAGGACTCCTCCCGCACGAACGCGGGTGGCGCCTGGGGCTTCGCGAGCGAGCAGAGCGCCGGGCACACCGTGCCGACGCTCGATTCGATCAAGCGGTTCCTCTCGCCGGCCGAGCAGGCGAAGCTGTGGCAGGACCCGGCGTACAACCAGTACCACGCGAACTTCGAGCCGGGCCACGGCGGCTACGCGTTCGGCACGCTGTACACGCTCGACCAGTCGATCGCGCGGCGGTACGGGAAGTGGACCTCGCTCAAGTCCTATGTGGACCTGGCGAACATCGCGAACTACGAGAACACGCGCTCGCAGTTCGAGGCGTTCCTGCACCACTCGACGGACAAGGCCAACCCCTCGACCGGCGTCGTCTACTGGCAGCTCAACAAGGGCTGGCCGACGCTGCTGTGGTCGCTCTACAACGACGACGGCGACCAGGCCGGCGCGTACTTCGGCGCCCAGAAGGCCAACAAGCCGCTGCACGCGATCTACGGCTACGACAACGGGTCCGTCACCCTCGACAACCTCGGTGCGGCCACGCAGTCCGGGCTTTCGGTGCAGGCCCGCGTGCTCGACACCGCTGGCAAGGTTCTCGACGACCAGACCGCTTCCGGCCTTTCGCTGGGTAGCCAGGGGGTCAAGACCGGCGTGCTGAAGCCGAAGGTGCCCGCCGAGACGAAGGCACCGGCGCCCGCGCAGGTCTACTTCGTCGAGCTGCAGGTGAAGCAGGGCGGGAAGGTCGTCGACCGGAACGTCTACTGGCTCTCGACGCAGAAGGACGTCGTCGACTGGGCCAAGACCCTGGGCAACCCGCAGGCGACGCTCTCGCAGTACGGCAACCTGCAGGCCTTGCAGAACCAGCCGAAGTCGCAGGTCAGTGCGGTGGCGGCGACGCGCCCGAGCGGTTCGGGCCTCGTCACCACGGTGACGGTCACCAACACCTCGACGACGCCGGGCGCGGCGTTCTTCCTGCGGGCCGACGTCCGCCGCGGCACGCCGGACGGCCGGGAAGCGCCGGGGGACAACCAGCTCGCGAACGCGACCTGGGACGACAACGACATCACGCTGTGGCCGGGCCAGTCGCAGACGCTGACCGTCACCTACCGGGCCGCGGACCTGCGCGGCGCGGCGCCGGTGATCAGCGTCGACGGGTTCAACACCGGCCGGATCGTGGTGCGGGGGACGGGAGGGGCGCACGCGTGAGCGAGGATCGGATTCTCGGGATCGACTTCGGCGGCACGAAGGTGGCGCTGGGGCTCGCCGATCGCGACGGCACCCTGCTGGCGACGCGCCGGCTGGACACCGACGCGCATGCGGGAGCCGAGCAGGTGGTGGTGCGCGCGCTCGCCGCGGCCAGGGCGCTCCTGGCCGACGAGGGGGCGGTGCCCGCCTGCATCGGCGTCGTCAGCCCGGGGATCGTGCTGCCGGATCGCATCCTGCTCGCGCCGAACGTGCCGGGGTGGGAACAGCTGCGGCTGGCGGAGCAGGTGGCCGCCGAGTTCCCCGCCGTGCCGATCTCGGTGGGCACGGACGCGAAGGCGGCGGCGCTGGCCGAGTGGCGCTGGGGCGCGCTGGCCGGGGCCGATCCCGCCGTGTTCCTGTCCCTGGGCACCGGCATCGCGGCGGCGGTGCTGATCGGCGGCCGGCTGCTGACCGGCGCCAACGGAGCTGCCGGCGAGATCGGGTACAACCTGCTCTCGCCGCAGGACACCGAGGGTTTCGCGAGCGGAGCGGCGCCGCTCGAGGAAGCCGTCGGTGGGCGTGGACTGGGCGGCCGGGCGAGCGAACTGCTCGGCCGCCCGGTCACCGCCGGGGAACTGTTCGCGCTGGCCAAGGAGAACGTCGAGGCCAAGGAGCTGGTGACGGCCGCGCTCGACGAGCTGTCGATGCACGTGGCGAACCTGGCGATCGTCCTGGACCCGCAACGCATCGCGGTCGGCGGCGGGCTCGTCCGCTCGGCGGACGTGCTGCTGCCGGCGCTGGCGGACCGGCTGGCGCACGCGGTGCCGTTCCCGCCCCAGCTGGTGGCCGCCCGCTTCGACCAGGACGCCGCGCTGCTGGGCGCGGTGGCGCTGGCCCTGGGCGGTTAGGCGTCCGGGTGGTGTGCCGGTGCCCCGACCCGGCGCACCACCCGGTTTCAGGCTTGGGCGGCGGCCAGCTCTTCGGTCCGCCGGAACGCGGCGGGGGAGAGCTGGAACCACACGAGAACCGCGCTGACGGCCTGGACGCCGGCGCCCATCACCCAGACGGCGCGCAGGCCCCAGTGCGCCGCGACCAGACCGCCGGCCAGTGCGCCCAGTGGCGTCAGGCCCCAGGCCAGCGCCCGATGGCTGGTGAGCACCCGGCCCAGCAGCGGCGCGGGCGTGAAGCGCTGGCGGCTGGACTGCGAGCAGACGTTCCAGATCAGCACGGACGCCGTCAGGGACACCAGCACGACGCCCACCAAGGGCGGCCACGGCGGGACGAGGGCGATCAGCAGCGTCACCACGGCGCCCGAGCTCTGCGAGAGTCGCATCGACCACGAGTAGCCGAGCCGGTCCACCACCTTCTGCACCACGAACGACGACGCGACCCAGCCGACGGCGAGGCAGGCGAGCAGCAGGCCGTAGCCGACCGGCCCGACGTGCAGCACCTGCGTCGCGTAGAGCACGAACATGGAGTTGCCGGCGCTCGCGGCGAACGAGCCGAGGGCGACGTTGATCGTGATCGACCGCAGCAGCGGCGTCCGCACCAGGTGCCGCAGCCCGCCGGAGAGGTCCCGCAGCGGGTGCGTCGTCGCGGCCACCACGGACTGGGACGGGATCCGGCGGGCCAGCACCAGCGCGAGCAACGCACAGGCCGCAGCCAGCCACGCGGGCGCACCGGCGCCGACCGCGATCAGGAAGCCGGTCAACGGCGGCACGACGAACTGCACGACACCCCGGTCGATCACCGTGAGCCGGGCGTTGGCGTGGGCGAGCCGGTCGGGGCCGACGAGTTCCGGTACCAGCGCGCCGCTGGCGCCGTCCCCGAGCACCTGCGCCGAGGTGACGAAGAAGGCGACCACCAGCAGCACCGGCAGGCTGAGCAGGCCGAGGGAGACGACCGCGGCGAGCACGACCGCGGCCGCGATCTGCACGGCGTAGGCCCACGCCAGGACGGTCGTCCGGCGCACCCGGTCGATGAGCACCCCGGCGAACAGGGAGAGCAGCAGCCACGGCGCCTGCCCGGCGATGTTGACCAGCGACACCTCGCGCGGATCGGTGGTGACGGAGACGGCGAGCAACGGGATGGCGGCCAGCATCAGGCCTTCGGCGGACGAACCGGACACCGCGACGGCCTGCAGCCGCACCCACCTGGACGCCATGACCCCGAGCTTGCCGAACCGCTCGGTGAATCCCAACCGATTTAGCGGCCGGTGCCGGGAGAAAGGTTCCTCAACCGCTTCGTCGTAACGATATGGCGCGAATCCGAGATTCCTCTCCCGTGGCGCGTGCCGGTGCGCGTCCGCACCCGAAGGGGACCGAGTTGGCCAGGCGAAGTGAACGCGAGCAGGTCGACCCGGCGGTCCAGGCGGCGCGCATCAACCGCCGCGGCACGCTGGTCACCGCCATGGCCACGGTCATCGCCGCGCTGATCGGCGGCCTGTTCGCGGCCTACAAGGTCGGCAGCGACCAGGGCGCGGCCGCGGTCCCGCCCCGGACGGTCACGGTCACCACCACGGCGCCCGGCCACGGGGCCCCGCCCGCCTCGACCGGCGCGGCGCAGGCGAGCGACGTGTCCACCCAGGTGCGGCTCGCCTCCGGGACCGGCGTCGACCTCGACGCGGCCGACCCCCGCGCCGTCGAAACCAGCGGCCCGAACGGGGACGTCGACCTGTCCTTCGGCGACTCGGGGCTGATGGTCGGCCGGTCGGCGATGTACTACTACAACGGCGGCGAGAACGCGGCGAGCACCGCTTGTCCCAAAGCGGTGGCCAACGACAAGCCGGCCCCGGGCGGACCGGCCGTGTTGTTCCCCGGGAGCCAGTTCTGCATGCGGACCTCCGAAGGCAAGGTCGGCTGGGTCGGTTGCAACGACGTGAAGGTGTCCAGTGACCACACCGGGTACATCGTCCTGAACTACCGGCTGTTCGCCGCGACCTGAGCCGCGGGGTTCAGCGGCGCACCCGGGTCGATTCGCGGACGACCAGCTCCGGGGTGAAGACCACGGCCTGCCGTTCCGGTTTCGTGTCCGACGTCTCCGCCAGCAGCAGTTCCGCGGCCGTGCGGCCGAGCCGGCGGGCGGGCTGGCGGACCGACGTCAGCGGGACCGCCGCCGCGCCCGCGAACTCGATGTCGTCGTAGCCGACGATCGCCATCTCGTCCGGGACGCGGACGCCCGCGCCGACCATCGCCTGCAGCACGCCCAGGGCGAGCAGGTCGTTCGCGCAGAACACCGCCGTCGGCCGCGGGCTCGTCCCGAGCAGGCGCGCGCCGGCGTCGCGGCCGGAAGAGACGTCGAGGCCGATCGCCTCCAGCACGGTCAGCTCGGCGCCGGAGCCGCTCAGCGCGGTGCGGAGGCCCTGCTCGCGGTCGCGGCACTGGGTGAGGATGGCGGGGCCGTTGACGAAGGCGATCCGCCGGTGCCCGGTCTCCAGCAGGTGCCGTCCGCCGAGGGCGCCGCCGGCGACGTCGTCGACCGAGACGGAACTCGCCTCCGAAGCCGGGGCCTTGCGGTCGACGAAGACGTACGGCGTGCCGGTGCGCCGGAAGGTCCGCAGGGCCTCGCCGGAGGTTGCGACCGGGCTCAGCAGCACCCCGCGCACCCGCTGCTCGGCGAACATCGCCAGGTAGGACGCTTCCAGTTCGGACCGCTGCCCGCTGTTGCAGGTGATGATGTTGAGGCCCTCGGCGTGCGCGGCCTGCTCGGCCCCGCGCGCGACGTCGACGAAGAAGGGGTTCCCGAGATCGAGCACGAGCAGCCCCATGACGCGGCTGCGCCCGGCCCGCAGCTGCCGCGCGGACTCGTCCCGCACGTAGCCGAGCTCCTCGATCACCGAAAGCACCCGGCTCCGCGTCGCGGCCGCGACCACGTGCGGCCGGTTGACCACATTGGACACCGTGCCGATCGAGACGCCCGCCCGCTTCGCGACGTCCTTGATGCCGACCACCGGACCCCCTCGCTGAAGAAGGGTGAGCCTAGCACGATCTGAAACGTTTCAGAAGCCGATTACCGACCTTGGTCGGATGATCGCGCCGCTAGGCTCCAGCCGGGTGTGCCTGCCACTGGGAGGAGTCCGGGTGCGGATCTTCACGATCGTCCTGTCGCTGGTGCTGATGGGGGTGTTCTCCGGGGCGGTCGCCGCGGCTTCGCCCATTGTGGAAGGTGATACCGACAATCCCGTCACCGCCGCGCCGGCGGTCACCCGGCCCGGTACCCCGCACTGCACCGTCACGCTCGCCGACGCCTTCCGCTCCAACGCCGCCGACGGCAGCCCGCAGTACTACGAAGGCACCCTCGCGCCGCCGAAGGCGTGCCCCGGGCCGTGGGCGAAGGTCGTCATGGATCAGACCGTCACCGTGAGCGGGCGGCAGTACGACCGGATCGGCGACCTGCGGATCGGCGGCACCGAAGTCTGGTGGGGGACGACCGAGGAGCCCAGCGGCGAGGGCCGCCGCGCGATCACCTACCACTTCGACAAGGACCTGACCCCCTACAGCGCGCTCCTGCGGACGCCGCAGCCCTTCCACGGCGGCGTCGAGAACTACACCTCGCCGATCTACACCGGCGTCTACGCCCAGACCGTGACGCTCACCTACTACCAGGCCGACGGCAAGCACCCCGCGCCCGAGACACCCGGCCACGTCGCCGGGTTCGGGCACGCCGACGCGACGCCCGCCGCGCCCACCGTGCACTTCACCGCCCAGGGCCTGCCGCGCAACATCACCCGCGCCTACCTCGAGGTCACACTCGAAGGCCACGCCTGCGACGAGCAGTGGTTCGACGACGTCCCCGACACCGTCGCCGCGAAGTACCCGGCGGCCGGCCTCTGCGGGAAGGGGCCGTACCGCGAGGCGAACTTCGCGATCGACGGGATCGCCGCGGGGAGCGCGTTCACCTTCCCGCACATCTACTCCGGCGGGATCGTGCCGCAGCTGTGGCGGCCGATCGTCGCGATCGACACCTTCAGCCTGCACGCCGAGACCTACGACGTCACGCCGTTCGCGGGACGTCTCGTCGACGGCGGCACCCACGACCTCTCGTTCTCCTTCCCGGACATCGGCGGCGAATTCACCGTCGTCCCGACGCTCCTGCTCTACACCGACCAGAACGCCGCGCGGACGTCCGGTGCCCTCACGCAGCACGACGTCGCCGCCGCGCCGGTGCGGCAGACCACGGTCAAGGACATCTCCGGCGGCGTGAACGTCACGGTCACCGCCCAGCGCCACGACGTCACGGCCGGCTACGTCGACACCTCCGCCGGCCGCGTGTACACCCGGGTCGAGCGGACTCGCGACTACCGCAACAGCGACGACGTCACCGGCGGCGGCTTCGCCCAGCACGTCGTGCAAGGCGATTCGGGACAGCAGACGTCGGTGTCCACGGTGGCCGGGCGAGTGCGGTCGGCGGCCCGGCACACGTGGTCGTACCCGCTGACGACCGACGCGACCGCGAACATCACCGACGACCAGAACCTGCGGATCTCGGGTTCGGTGGACATGACGAAGATCCTCGGCGACTTCACCGGTGACGGCCGGAACTGGCGCCCGGCGCGCGCGTCGCGGGAGTGGCTGGCCTCCTCCGGCGTGCTGGCCCGGACGAACGGCGTGAACACCGAGGCCGACGGCCGCTCGAAGACGCTCTTCACCGGCGCGGACGACCTTGGCCGGCCGTACTTCCACTACGTGGCCAGTGAGCACGGGCTGATCACCGAGAACCGGGAGCTGCCGCCGCACTAGTCTTCCGGCATGCCTTCCGGTCAGGTTTCGGTCTGGGTACCGATCGTCGTGGGGATCATCGGCTTGCTCGGGGTCGTGACCGGCCAGCTGATCAACAGCCGCCGGGAAGACCGGCGGTGGGAGCGCGAAGCGGCGCGGGAGGAGCTGCGGCACCGGCGGGAGAATGAACGGCTGGCCGCCGAGCGGGCTCACGCGATCACGCTGCACTGGTCGCAGGAGCGCAAGGACGCTTATGCGGGTCTGCTCAAGGAAGCCGACGATTACCTTAGAACTCTGCTGAAGTATGTGGAGGCGCTGGAGCACAAGGGACCGACTGGCGAGTTTCTGACCCTCATGAGCAAGCACGCGCAGGCCGCCGGGTCCTTCCACGCGGTCGTCGACATCCTCGCTTCACCCCTTATCCGGGCGGCGGCCGACGAGTTGGCGCGGGCGACAGTCGGCGCGCGGATCACCGTCACCTCCGACGGTGTTGACGGCCACTCCCGAGGAGTTGCCTTGCGCGAGGCCGAGCGCGCCAGGGACGCGTTCCTCGGCGAAGTCCGCGCGGAACTGGGCGTGGACACTCCGGCGGAACGTCCGGGGCCGGCCGATGCGGACCGATAGGGTCCCGGCTCGTGACCGAACCCGCCTTCGTGACCGAGACCCGGATCGCCTACGACACCGTCGCCGACTCGTACGCCGAGCAGTTGCGGGACCTGCTGGACGAAAGCCCGTGGGACCGGGCGATGCTGGGGACCTTCGCCGAACTCGTCAAGGGAAGCGGCCCGGTCGGTGATCTCGGCTGCGGCCCGGGCCGGCTGACCGGGTACCTGGCCTCGCTCGGGCTGGACGTGTTCGGCGTGGACCTCTCGCCCGGCATGGTCGACGCGGCCCGGCGGGCGCACCCCGGCCTGCGCTTCGAGGTCGGGTCGATGGCCGCCCTCGACCTCGGCGACGGCGACCTGGCCGGGGCGGTGGCGTGGTATTCGCTGATCCACACCCCGCCGGAGGAGCTGCCGGCGGTGGTGGCGGAGCTGGCGCGGGTGCTCGCGCCGGGCGGCCGGCTGCTGACCGGCTTCCAGGTCGGCGACGAGCGCCGGCACATCACGCACGGCTACGGCCACGACGTCTCCTTCGACGCGTACCGGTTGCAGCCGGACTTCGTGGCCGACCTGTGCGTCGCCGCGGGGCTGACCGTCGAAGCGCGGCTGGTCCGTGCGCCGCAGGGGCCGTACGAGAAGACGCCGCAGGCTTGCCTGCTGGCCCGCAAGCCGGGGTGAACCCCGTCTCGCTTCCCGTCACCCGATCGGGCTAGTACGGTACTGTCGGTCCCATGGGGAGTCTCCGCTCACGGGTCCTGGGCTGGGTCGGCCGGCGCTACCTCGCCCGGCAGTCGAAAAAGGGCTTCGACCTCGAAAAGATGTCGTCCCTGCTGCCTGATTCGGCGCTGCTGCCGCTGAAGCGGGACGGCCTCGACCCGGTCCCCGCGATGGCCGCGCAGCGGAGCGAGGCGCCGATCGGCAAGCTCGACCTGCCGTTCGGGATGAACGCCTGGCTCGTCACCGGCTACGACGAAGCGAAGGCCGTTCTCGGGAAGGCCACCGGCTTCTCCAGCGACTTCGCCAACCTCGTCGGCAACGCCGGGGTGACCGCCGACCAGAACCCGGGCGGGCTCGGCTTCGCGGACCCGCCGGTGCACACGCGGCTGCGGAAGCTGCTGACGCCGGAGTTCACCATGCGCCGCTTGAACCGGCTGGCGCCCCGCATCGACGAGATCGTCGCCGAGCAGCTCGACGCGATGGCCGCCACCGACGGCCCGGTCGACCTGTGGCAGGCGTTCGCGCTGCCGATCCCGTCGCTGACCATCTGCGAGCTGCTCGGCGTGTCCTATGAGGACCGCGAAGACTTCCAGCGGCTGAGCACCGCGCGCTTCGACCTCTTCGGCGGCGCGGGCGCCTCGCTGGGCGCGATGTCGGAGTCGCTGACCTACCTGCTCGACATCGTCAAGAAGCAGCGCGAACAGCCCGGTGACGGCCTGCTCGGCATGCTGATCAAGGAGCACGGCGACGAGATCGACGACCGCGAGCTGGCCGGCCTGGCCGACGGCGTGCTCACCGGCGGCCTGGAGACCACGGCGAGCATGCTGGCGCTCGGCGCGTTGGTGCTGCTGCGCGACGAGAAGGCGATGGACGCCGTCCGCGGCGACGACGAGTCCGTCCACCGCTTCGTCGAGGAGCTCCTGCGCTACCTGACCGTGGTGCAGATGGCGTTCCCCCGGTTCGCCAAGGAGGACATGGAGATCGGCGGCGTGCACATCGCCGAGGGCGACATCGTGCTGGTGTCGCTGTCGGCGGCCGACCGCGATCCGAAGCTGGGCCAGGACATGGAGACGTTCGACGCGACCCGCGACCCGACGTCGCACCTGGCGTTCAGCTACGGCATCCACCGCTGCATCGGCGCGGAGCTGGCCCGGATGGAGCTGCGCACGGCGTACCCGGCGCTCGTCCGCCGCTTCCCGAACCTGCGGCTGGCGGTGCCGGAGGAGCAGCTGTCGTTCCGCAAGGTGTCCATTGTGTACGGTCTGGACGAGCTTCCGGTCCTGGTGGACTGAGCTCAGCGGACCCCGCGGGGCCGGAACTGGATGCTGATCCGCGGCCCGGCCGCCCGGGTCGTCTTCGGGACGGCGTGTTCCCACGTGCGCTGGCACGAGCCGCCCATCACGATCAGGTCGCCGTGGCCGAGGGCGTACCGGTGGGACTCGCCGCCACCGCGGGGGCGCAGGGCCAGCTGGCGTGCGGTGCCGACCGAGAGGATCGCGACCATCGTGTCCTCGGTGCTGCCGCGGCCGATCGTGTCGCCGTGCCACGCGACGCTGTCACGGCCGTCGCGGTAGTAGCACAGGCCCGCCGTGCGGAACGGCTCGCCGAGTTCGCTCGCGTAGTGCTCGCTCAGCGCGGCGCGGGCCTCCGCCAGCACCGGGTGGGGGAGCGGCTCCGATTCGCCGTAGAAGCACAGCAGCCGGGGGACGTCGACGACGCGGTCGTACATCTTCCGCCGCTCCGCCTGCCACGGGACGCCGGTGGCGAGGTCGGCGAACACCTCGTCGGCGCCGGCGAGCCAGCCCGGCTGCACGTCGACCCACGCGCCGGAGCCGAGTCCGGTCCGGCGGGGCGCCAGGGCGTGCAGCGTGACGGGGCCGGACTCGCCGAACAGCGATGCCTGCAGGGCCGGGGTCGTCATGGGTCCGACCGTACACGATGTTCGAACAGGTGTTCTACGTGAATCATCGCGAAACCGGCCGGACCCCGGCCGCGATCAGTGCGTGACGTCGTAGACCAGCTTCTGGATCCCGTTGCCGTAGGTCTCGCTCTCGACGAGCTTCAGGCTCTGCTTGTCCTTGTCGGTCTCGCTGAACAGCCGCTTGCCCGCGCCGAGCAGGACCGGGAAGACCAGCAGGTGGTAGCGGTCGATCAGGCCCGCGTCGGCCAGGGCGCGGTTCAGGGTGGCGCTGCCGTTGACGATGATCGGGCCGCCCTCGGTCTCCTTCAGGGCCGCGACCTCGTCCAGGGATCGCAGGATCGTCGTCTCGCCCCAGTTGTCCACCAGGTCCGCCTCGGTGAGGGTGGTCGACACGACGTACTTCGGCATCGCGTTGTACCCGGCGAACTCCACGGTCACGCCCGGCCAGACCGGCGCGAACGCCTGGTAGCTGACCCGGCCGAGCAGCAGTGCCGTGGCTTCTTCCTGCTCGCTGCCCTTGATCGCGTAGGCGGCGGGGTCGAACTCGATGTCCTTGAACGTCCAGCCCGCGTTGCGGTAGCCCGGCTCCCCGCCGGGGGCCTCGACGACGCCGTCGAGCGAAACGAACGAGGTGGAGATCAGGGTGCGCATGTGGTGCTCCTCGGTGGTCGATCCTGCTTCCGCAAGTCTGTCGAACGGGCCGGGCCGGATTCGACACGGCACGCGCGGAAAACTTCCGACACACCGCGGCGGCGGAAAGTGGGTCTTGTTCGCCGAGGCGCGGGCTCGTACAGTCACTGACACGCCGGATAAAGGTCTGGACCTTACCGGGCGACCGCCGCCTCGAGTGACACAGGAGGTTGACGGTGCGCAGACTTCACGGTGCGGGCGTGCTCGCGGCGGCGGCGCTGGGGCTCACGGTGCTGACCCCGGTGGCGGACGCCCAGGTCGGGACGGGTCCGTGGATCGCGGACTCGCCGGGCTACTCCGAGCAGGAGCGGGGGTGCGGCGACATCTCCGGGCTGACCTTCAAGCTCACCTGCTCGACCGGCAGCGGCGACCAGCGCGCGGAACGCCGCTACACCACCTACACCGGCGGCACCCACCAGTTCGAAGGCTCCTTCAAGATCACCAGCATGGGTGGGAGCCGGATCAGCCTGAAGCAGACCTTCCGGGACGGCTCCGACGCCGGCCCGTTCTTCATGCTGGCGGTGGAAAAGGGCGGCCGGCTCTACGCCGTGCACGGCGGGAACACCATCGCCACCGGGGCGACCGTGGGCACGAGCGTCCGGGTGAACACGATCAACCAGGTCGGCAGCACCCACAAGGTGTACATCAACGGCTCGCAGAAGGACTCGGTCTCGAGCCCGGCCGGCAGCTACTACGACAAGTTCGGCAGCTACCGCACGGCGAGCGGCGCGGGGCCGATCACGGTGCAGTGGAGCGGCATCAAGTTCTGGCACAAGTGAGGCAGCGGCGTCCCCGGTTCACGCCGGGGGCGCCGCCCAGGCCTCGGGGTCGTCCCAGGCGGACAGCCGCCGCCGGCTGGTGAACCGGCGGTGCGCGCCGGTCAGCGGGTCGTCGAAGTCGAGGACCTTGGCCAGCAGCTGCAGCGGTTTCGTGAAGTCGCCCAGGGGTTTCTCGCGCAGCTCCGGGTAGAAGTCGTCGCCGAGGATCGGGAGGCCGAGGCCGCTCAGGTGCACGCGCAGCTGGTGGGTCCGGCCGGTCGACGGGACCAGCCGGTACCGGGCCAGGCCGTCACGGTGTTCGAGCAGGTCGACGTACGTCTCGGCGTTCGGTTCGCCCGGCACCTCCTGGGCGGCCAGCACCCCGCGGTCCTTCACGATCCGGCTGCGGACGGTCCGGGGGAGCGGCAAAGCCGGGTCGTACCGCGCGATCGCCTCGTACTCCTTGTGCACCCGGCGGTCGCGGAACAGCGTCTGGTACTTGCCGCGCAGCTCGGGCGTGATCACGAACATCACCAGCCCCGCGGTGACGCGGTCCAGCCGGTGCGCGGGGGACAGGTGCGGCAGGTCGAGCTCGCGGCGCAGCCGCACCAGTGCCGTCTCCAGGATGTGCTGCCCACGCGGGATCGTCGCCAGGAAGTGCGGCTTGTCGACGACGAGCAGGTGCTCGTCGCGGTGCACGACGTCGATCGCGAACGGCACCGGCACCTCGTCGGGGAGGTCGCGGTGGAACCAGATGAACGAGCCGGGCGCGTACGGCGTGTCGATGCCGAGCGGGCCGTCGGTACCGTGGATGCGCTCTTCGCGCAGCATCTGCTCGATGCGATCGGGCGCGACGCGCGGCAGCCGGTCGACGAGGTGCGCCAGCAGTGTCGGCCACTCGCCGTCGGGCAGTTTCAGCCGGGCGGGCTCCAGCCCGTGGCGGGGCGGGATCGGCGGGCGGAGCTTGCGTCTCATCGTCCCCGACTGTAACCGTGCCTAACCCTCCGGCGACGTCCGGTAGCGCGCGAGGTAGCGGGCGGTCACCTCGGCGTTCTTCGCTTCGGCGGCCTCGGCGCGGATGCGGCGCCCGGTGTTGTGCGGGAAGCCCTGCCGGCCGAGCCGGTGCTCGACGCTCTCCTCCATGTACGCGCACGAGTAGAAGTACGCGACCAGGGCGGCCATCAGGACCAGCGAGAGCCGCAGCCAGATCGAGCCGGGCAGCAGCAGCCAGACGGCGCACAGCGGGGCGATGCCGATCGACCGCTGGAGCACGAACCGGGCGCGCCAGTGCTTCGACGTCGCGTCGTGCAGCACCCAGTCGTTGTAGCGCTCGGGGAGCCGCACGCCCACGGCGTACCCGAACCAGCGGAGCACACTCGGTCGTTCCATAGGATTGATAGTACACTAATGCTTAGTGCGCTAATCATTAGCGCGATCGACGACACAGTAGGATCGGGCCATGATCGACCTGGGTGGGGACCCCCTGAAGCTGGACCGGCAAGTGTGCTTCGCGCTGTCGGTGGCTTCGCGCAGCGTGATCGCGATCTACCGGCCGCTGCTCGAGCCGTACGGCCTGACCCATCCGCAGTACCTGGTGATGCTCGCGTTGTGGGAGCGGTCGCCGCGCTCGGTGAAGGACCTCGGCGCGGCCCTGCGCCACGAACCCGCGACGCTGTCGCCGCTGCTCAAGCGGCTGGAGGCCCTCGGGTACGTCACGCGCGGCCGCAACCGTTCGGACGAGCGGCAGCTGACGGTCGAGATGACCGAGGCCGGCCGGGCGTTGCGGGCGGAGGCGGAGAAGATCCCGTACAAGGTGGTCGAGACGCTCGGGATGGACGTCTCCGAGCTGGAAGCCCTGCACGGCGTGCTGACCCGCGTGATCGACGCGACCGCCTGAGGAATTCCCGGCCGCCCGGCGCGTTGCTCCCGGAGAGCCTTCCGGGAGGAATCTTGCTGAAGATCAGGCTGGGCGTCGCGCCCGCGGCCGGGACCGGGCCGGCGGAGTTCGCCGGGCTGGCGGCCCGGCTGGAGGACGCGGGCATCGACTCGCTGTGGCTGTCCGAGCTGGTCCACTCGCCCGAAGTCGACCCGATGATCGGCATGGCGCACGCGCTGGCGCGGACGTCGAAGCTGAAGGTCGGCACCGGCGTCGCGATCCTGCCCGGCCGGCACCCGGTGCTGGTGGCCAAGCAGCTGCTCACCCTGGCCGGGCTCGCGCCCAAGCGGGTGCTGCCGGTGTTCGGCCTCCGTCCGGCCCGCGCGGCCGAAGCCGGCCTCTTCCCGGTGCCGCCGGGCCGCCGCGCCGCGGTGTTCGACGAGTCGCTGGTGCTGCTCCGCCGGCTGCTGGAGGAGGACGAGGTCTCCTTCCACGGCGAGTTCTTCCAGGTGGACGGCGTCCGCCTCGGCCCGCGCCCGGCGAAGCGCCTCGACGTCTGGCTGGGCGGATCGGCCCCGGCGGCCCTGCGCCGCACGGGCCGCCTCGCGGACGGCTGGCTCGGCAGTTTCCACACGCCGTCGCAGGCGCGCGACGCCCGGATCGCGATCCAGCGGGCGGCGGCGGAGGCGGGCCGCGAGATCGAGGAGGACCACTTCGGGCTCAGCCTGGCCGTCGCGGACCGGGGCATCCCGGACGAACTCGCGGCGGTGGCGGCCCGCCGCAGCCCCGGCGTCCCGCTGACGGACCTGGTGGCGACGAGCTGGCCGGAGGCCCGCCGGCTGGTGGAGCAGCACATCGAAGCCGGCCTGTCGAAGTTCGTGATCCGGCCCGCGCACGGCGATTTCGACGGCTTCCTGGAGAAGTTTCAGGCGGAACTGGTGCCACTGCAGAACTGAGCTCAGAACTCCAGCTGCTCGGTCTTCCGCGGCATCAGCAACAGCGCCCCCACCGAGAGCACGGCCACGGCCAGCAGCCCCAAGAACACGTAGTGCGTCGCCTCGGCCAGCGCCCCGCGCACGTACACCGCCGCCGGCGAGTCCGCGTGGCCGCCCAGTACCAGGCTCGTCGCGTCCACCGAAGGCGGCAGCGGACCCACTCCCGGCGGCGGCGAAGCGAACCGCGAAGCCAGCGTCGCGTTGGCGATCGCCCCGAACACCGCCGCTCCCACCGCGCTGCCCAGTGACCGGCTGAACAGGTTCGTCGCCGTCACGACGCCCCGGCGGTCCCAGCCCACCACCGACTGGATCGCCACCAGCGTCGGGCTCGCCGCCAACCCCAGCCCGATCCCGAGCACGAACGCCGCGAAAGCCGCTGCCCACAGCGAAGAACCGGCGCCCAGCAACGCCACCAGGACACCCCCGGCGATGATGAACACGCTGCCGATCAACGCCGTGTCGCGGAAACCGATGCGCAGGTAGATCTTGCCGGCCAGGGACGCGGAGATCGGCCAGCCGACCGTCAGCGCCGCCACCGCGAACCCCGCCACCAGCGCGCCCGCGCCGAGCACGCCCTGCGCGTACGTCGGCAGGTACGACGTCAGGCCCATCAGGACCGCGCCGACCACCAGCGCCACCAGGTTGCCGCCCACCAGGACCCGGCGCGTGAACACCCACAGCGGCAGCACCGGCTCCGCCGCGCGCTTCTCCACCAGCACGAACACCACCAGCAGCACCGCGCCCGCGACGAAGATCGCCACGCTCGGCAGCGAACCCCACGCCCACGCGACGCCGCCCTCGAGCAGGCCGAGGATGATCAGGGAGCAGCCGAGGGTGAGCAGGCTCGCGCCCAGGTAGTCGACCTTGTGCGGCTTGCGCTCCACGCGCTCGCTGAAGCCGCGGAACAGCATGAACGCCGCGATCGCGCCCAGCGGCAGGTTGATGAAGAAGATCCAGCGCCAGTCCAGGTACTCGGCGAACAGGCCGCCGAGTGTCGGGCCGACCACCGAAGCCGCGCCCCAGACGCTGGCCACGTAGCCCTGCACCCGCGCGCGTTCCTCCACCGTGTACAGGTCGCCGATGATCGTCATCGACATCGGCTGGATCGCGCCGGCGCCGATGCCCTGGACCGCGCGGGCGGCGATCAGCACCGGCATGCTCCAGGCGGCGCCGCACAGCACCGAGCCGACCAGGAACGCCGCGATCCCGAAGAACATCACCGGACGGCGGCCGAGCACGTCGGCGAACTTGCCGTAGAGCGGCACCGTCACGGCCTGGGTGAGCAGGTAGATCGAGAACAGCCACGGGAACTGCGCGAACCCGCCGAGGTCCTTGACCACCGACGGCACCGCGGTCGCGATGATCGTGCTGTCCAGCGCGACCAGCGCCGTGCTGAGCATGACCGCGATCAGGACCGGGCCGCGTTCGGACCGGAAGCCGACCCCCGTGGTGGCGGCGGATGTCGTCATCGGCGGGGTGCTCCTCGGAACGGTCATGACCGGGGTCAACTACTTTGCAGTCCTAAGCATTCCATCCCGGTGGCACCGGCCCCAGCGAATTTCCGGACGCCCGTGGCGCAAGATGGTCAGGATGAGCGACTGGATCCGGCCGATCGGGCGGGGCTGGGTGGTCCGCGAGGCGGTCCCCGGCCCCGACGTCGACGAGTTCGCCGAGCCCGAGCGCGTGATCGCCGCGCTGGCCGCGCCCGGCGCCGCGGACAGCCTGCTGGCCGTGCAGCACCCCGCCCGGACACCCGCGGCGCTGGCCCGTGGTCTCGACCTGACGGCCGCCGTGCCGGTCGCCCGCGCCGTGCTCGAACGGCTCCGCAAGCGGTTCTACCGGCCGGTGCGCGACATCGTCGCCCCGTACCGCGTGGAAGGGCCGGACGGGGTGGCGCTGGGCCTGCTCTGCCTGGTCGACCCGGCGGCGGTGACCGACGACGGCGCCGCGCGCGTCCGCCACACCGAGGACGTCTACCCCGACGTCGTCGCCGAACGGGCCGCGGTGCTCGCCGGCCTGGGCTGCGCGACGAGCGCCGCGCTGCTCGTCCCGGCCGCCGGGGGCCCGGAGCTGACCGAGCAGGTCGAGCAGGCCTGCGCCGGCCTCGGCCTGCCCGATCTGTCCACTTCGGACGCCGCCGGCCGTCGGCACGACCTCTGGGTGGTGCCCGAAGGACCGCTGCAGAGCCGCCTGCTGGCCGCGGTGGCCGGCACGGACCTGCTGGTCGCCGACGGCAACCACCGCGTGGCCGCCGCGGCGGCGGCCGGCCACGGCGCCCTGCTCGCCCTGGTCACCGCGGGACCGGCCCTGAAGATCGGCGCGATCCACCGCGTCCTCACCGGCACCGGCCTCGGCCCGGAGGACCTGGTGACGCGCTGGTGCGCGGCCGGCCTGGACGTCCGCTACGACGAGCACGCGGTGCCGGTCACCGGCGAGGCGGTCGTGCGCGCCGGCGCGGCCGTGCTGCGGGTGCCGCTCCCGGCCCCGGACGGCCCCCGGCCGGTGATCGACCACGAGATCGTCGAGCAGGTCCTGTTCGCCCGCGCGCTCGGCATCGACCCGGACGGGCCGTGCGTCCGCCCGCTCCCGGCCGGGCGCCCGCTGCCCCCGGACGCGGACGCGGTGGTGCTGCTGGCCCCGGTGGGGTACGCCGACGTCCTCGCCGTGCACGCGGCCGGCCGCCGGATGCCGCGGAAGGCCACCTACTTCACGCCGAAGCCGCGCAGCGGGCTCGTGCTGGCGGAGCTTTAGCTGTGCTGTCCAGGGACACCCTGACCCCACGCCCCCGGCTGCGGCTGGCCCGGCTGATCGTCGAGCAAGGCTGGACCCCCGCCACAGCAGCGAAGATGTTCATGGTCGCATCCAAGACCGCCGCGAAGTGGGCGCAGCGCTACCGCACCGAGGGCCTGGCCGGGATGGCGGACCTGCGCCGATCTGGGGAGCACCCCGAAACGGACCCGGCCCTACCGGCCGCAGACCAACGGCAAGATCGAACGGTTCCACCGCACCCCGGCCGAGGGGCTGGGCCTACGCCCGCTTCTACCCGTCTGAGCCCCAGCGCCAGGCTGCGCTACCAGGCCGGCTGCACTTCTACAATCATCACCGACCCCACACCTCAACCGGCGGCAAGCCGCCGGTCACCCGGCTAACGGGCGTCCCACCAGTTCAGGACCCGGGTCGCGAACAGCGTCAGCCACTTCGACGGCTGCCCGGCGGGGACGTCCACGGCGAACCACACCCGGCCGGCGTCCGTCCGCTGCTGCAGCCACGTCCCGTCCGGCTGCCGGGCCGCGCGGATCAGCGCGATCGCCTCGGCCAGCCGCTCGTCCGGGCGGCCGGCGTCGCGGAAGTAGGATGCGGCGTTGAGCACGTCGTAGCGCCAGCGGAACGGGTAGCCGAACTCCGTCACCCACGGTCCGATCGGCGCACCCGTGGAAAGCCGGCGGAACAGCCCGCGTTCCAGCAGGTACTCCTCTCCGGCCAGCCGCGCTTCCCGGGAGGCCGAGGTGCCGCCCGTCGCCGTCTCGTACGCCAGCAGACCCTTGAGCGCGTTGAGCGTCGAGTGGACCGACGAACGCGCCGAGCCTTCGACCCACTCGCAGTTCCAGCCGCCGTCGGGCAGCCGGTGCTCGACGAACCACTCGGCGATCCCGGCGACGTCCGCGCCGAGCCACACCCCGTTGGCGAGGGTCCAGGCGTTGATGCAGCAGTCGACTTCCCCGCCCCAGTACGGCAGGTCGTCGTACTCCCAGCGGCAGTGCCGGTCGAGCAGCTCGGCCGTGCCGCGCAGGACGGCGGCGTCGAGGCCCCATTCCCGGAGGGCGTTCAACGTCCACGTCGTCGCCGTCCACGGCTGGTCCTCGGCACCGTGGTAGTCGGCGGGGAAGAACGCGCCGCCCGCCCACCGGCCGTCGGGGTCCTGCGCCGCCAGCAGGCGGGCACCGAACCCCTCCGACGCGATCCGCGCCCGCGTCGCTTCCCAGACGGACGGCGGCTCGCCCGCCAGGTCGCGCTCCACCTGCCAGCGCAGGGCCGGATCGGAGTCGCGCAACCAGGCGAGCACGTCCATCAGGCTCCCGTGACGCCGTCGATCGCCTCGCGCAGGAAGTCCGCGTGGCCGTTGTGCCGGGCGTACTCGTGGATCATGTGCAGCATCACCAGCCGCAGCGAGACGTCCTCGCCCCAGCGCGGCTGGTGGGCGGTGACGTCGAGGGACTCCGCCGCCTCTTCGATCTTGCGCGACTGCTCTACCTCGGCCTGCCAGGCCTCGAAGGCTTCGGCGCGCGTCGACGAACTCGCGTCGTAGGCGGCCTGGAAGTCGCCTTCGTCCGACCAGCGCAGCGGGATGTCCTCGGCGTTGATCACCCGGCGGAACCAGGTGCGCTCGACCTCGGCCATGTGCCGGACCAGGCCGAGCAGCGACAGCGTGGACGGCGGGCTCGACGCGCGGCGGAGGTCCTCGTCGGACAGTCCGTCGCACTTCATCGCGAGGGTGGCGCGGTGGAAGTCGAGGAAGGTGCGCAGCATTTCGCGCTCGCCCCCGGTCAGGGGCGGGGCGGGCCGTTCGGTGGTCACGAAGGAGTGTGTATCACGCCCGGCCCCGTCGTTCGCCGGGAATTGTCGTACCCGTGTCTTAAGCTCGCGCCGTGGACTTGCCCGTCATGCCGCCCGTGCGGCCGATGCTCGCGAAAGCGGTGCACGAGGTACCTCGTGCA
>NZ_MUMI01000261.1 GCF_002155975.1 Amycolatopsis kentuckyensis | reverse complement strand
CCCGCGAGGCGTATCGGCGGTGGCCCGGTCGGCGTGACAGCCTTCGCTCAAGTTGCGCCGAATGACGTAAGGGGCGCCGGTGTCACACCTTCATGATCCGGTGCGCCGGGTCCGCCAGGTACGTGAGCAGGTTCCCGGGCCGGTACGGCGGCTGCATCTGCTCACTGCGGTACAGCGCGCACGACCCCGCGAACTCCGTCGCCGGGTCCACCCGGCCGATCACGCGGTTCGCCGAGCCGAACCACCGGAAGAAGTTCTTGAGCGAATTGTGCAGTTCGCCGAGTTCGTCCCGCGCGGCCAGGTGTCCGAAGGCGTTCTCCTCGAACGCGAGGCCGCACTGCTCGGCGCGGTCGGCCATCCACCGGAGGGCGAGGTTCGCCAGGGCGGGCTGCTGATAGCCGCCGCCGACGTCGGAATGGGCGCCGGCGAACCAGACCTGTTCGCGGACCTGGCCGGTGGCCGCCTTCGACGGGGCCCACACGGCCGGGCTGAACGACTTGCGGTGCTCGTCCACCGCCAGCGCCTGGAACGCCGCCTGGACGATCGAGGTCAGCTCCATGTCGTGGAACTGCCAGCGCTTGTTCAGCAGGTGGATCAGCCGGCCGCCGCTGAGGGGGATGCCCAGTGCGCCGACGGTGTCCCAGACGCCGACGAACCGGATGGACGTCCGGTCTTCGCGGGCGTACTTCGCGCGGAACTCGCGGGCCCGCGGGCTGTCCGGGCCGGAGGTGGCCCGGTCGCGGGCGCGGTAGAGCCCGTAGGCCTCGTCGAGCCGGCCGAGCTCGCCGGGGCGCAGGACGCCGCAGTTGCGGATGAAGCCCACGGTGCTGCGCGCGGTGTAGGCACCGCGGCTGAAACCGAAGAAGAACAGTTCGTCGCCGGGTTCGTAGTTTTCGGCGACGAAGCGGTAGGCGTGCTTGACGTTCGCCGAGAGCCCGACGCCGAAAGCGCCACCGGTGACGCGGTCCCACAGCTTTCCGGTGCCGACGCCTTCGTGGTAGTACACCCGCTGTTCGGTGCCGGCCGGATCGGCGGGCGCGACCACCTTCTGGAGCTGGCCCACGTTGGTCGGGGCCGGCTGGCGGAGACTGTTCCAGGTCCCGTCGCAGCAGATCACCAGACGTTTCGCCATGCTTCCTCCCCGGTCCGGACCCTCGTGAGTCGCCGGCACCCGGTGCCGCGTTACGCCCGCGCGAATACCCGATCCGGTGACGTTTCCCGATTTCCGGATCTTTGCTCGCCCGGTGATTTCCCGTTGCCCGGAAATGGCGCGCGCATGAGGGTGAATCCGCGTTACGCGGCCCGCGGGACCACCGACTCAAGGGGTGAGTTGTGCGCCGGACGGCGGGACCCCGCGTAGGCTCGGCGAAATGGAGCCCAGGCGCGGAACCGTGGCACCGGAGCTGGACCGGTGGGCCCGCCGCGCGGAGCGGGAGGCCCGGCGGACGGTCGTCGTCCGGCTGCGTGCCGGCACCGATCCGGGGCCGGCGGCGGACCGGCTGGCGGAGCTCGGCACGGCGGTCGCCGACCGCGGCCCGGGCTCGGTGACCGGCGAGGTCACCCCCGGCGTCCTGCGCCGGATCGGGCAGGAGCCCTGGGTGGCCGCGGTCGAACCGCCGCGGGAGCTCCGGCAGCTCGGAGCCGGCTGACCGGCGCGCACCTCGGGGTACCGGAACGGTTCCGGCGCCCGGCCGGAGACGAGGTGCTCTCATGGAAGCTCGGCGTGACACCCACTTGGACGCGCGGCTGCGCGGAGCGATGGCCGCGGCGCGGACCGGCGGACCGGGGCAGGGCGTCGGGGCGCGTGCCCTGGACGTCGGCGGGCTGATGGCCGCCGCCGGGGAGGTGGCCGCCCCCGCCCGGGCGACGGTCAAGCTGCTGGTGCCCGCCGGCGCCCTGCCGGCCGCCGCGGCGTGGTGCGAGCAGGCCGGCGGGTCCGTGGTGTCGGCCCCGCCGGAGGCGAGCGGCGACGCGGTCCTGCTCGCCGACGTCCCGGTCGACCGGCTGTCCGAACTGGACGGCCAGGCGTGGCTCCGCCGGGCCGAAGCCCCCAAGGAACTGTTCGCCCGGCTCGACCAGGCCCGCGGCGCGGTCACCGGTCTCGACGGCACGCTCGCCCGGCCCGAGCACGCCGGCCTGACCGGCGCCGGCGTGCTGCTGGCCATCGTGGACAGCGGCGTCGACTACACGCACGACGACTTCCGGCTCGCCGACGGTTCGACGCGGCTCGAGCGGTTCGTGTGGGCCCGCCACCAGCGGGGTGCGCCGGCGTCGGAGTTCACCACCTTCGACACCGCGCAGATCCAGGACGCCCTCGACGGCGGCGCGGCGCTGCCGCAGGGCGATCCGGGCGGGCACGGGACGCACTGCGCGTCGATCGCGGCCGGCAACGGGCTGGCGCTGGCCGGCGGGCGGTTCCGCGGGGTCGCGCCCGAGGCGGCGTTGTACGCGATGCGCAGCGAACCGCTGCTGGACGTGCACACGATCCGGGGCATCCGGGACGCGTTCGAGCTCGCCGGCGACCGGCCGTGCGTGCTCAGCCTGAGCAGCGGGACGCACTTCGGCGCGCACGACGGCACATCGGCGCTGGAGAACGAGATCGCCCGCGCGTCCGGGCCCGGCCGGATCATCGTGGTGGCGGCGGGCAACGAGGGCGACGACGGCATCCACGCCGCGGGCCGGCTGGTGGCCGGCCAGGACCTCGAGTTCCCGGTGCGCGTCGCGGACACCGGGTTGCTCTACTGCGACGTCTGGATCCCGCGCGGCGACGTGGTCGACGTCTGGGTGGAAGCCCCGGACGGGACGCGGTTCGCGCCGGATCCGGACGAGGTGACCACGGCGCACGGCACGTTCCTGGCCGACTTCGTGGAGAACCCGCTCAACCGCGACCAGAACCTGACGTTCCTGCTGATCGACGGCCACGTCGACGACCGCTGGACGGTGCGCGTCCGCCCGGTCTCGGTGGTCCACGGCGAAGTGCACGCGTGGGCCGGCACGGTCGCGGGCGGCCGGATGATGTTCCCGGGCGCGCCGCTCGACGGCTACACGGTGGGCATCCCGGCGTGTGAAGAGCGCGCCATCTCGGTGGCCTCGCTGATCAGCCGGAACAGCTTCGAGGGCCCGAACGGCCCGTCGGTGCTGCCGGCGTTGCCGGTCGACACGCTGTCGGCGTTCTCCAGCCAGGGCCCGACCCGCATCGGCGGCTTCAAGCCGGACATCGCGGCCCCGGGCCAGGTGGTGACGGCCGCCCTGAGCAAGGACTCGGAGTTCGCCACCGACCCCCGCCTCGCGACCCGCCTGCACCCGAGCGGCTGTTACCTGACGATCCAGGGAACGAGCATGGCGACGCCGTTCGTGGCGGGCCTGGTGGCGTTGATGCTGGCCCACGAACCGACCTTGACCCCGGAGGACGTCCAGCAGCGCCTCCGCACCACGGCCCGCCGGGACGCGGCAACCGGCCCGGTCTGGAACCCCCGTTACGGCTGGGGCAAACTCGACGCGGCGGCGATCCTGTCCGGGTGAAGGGGCAGCACCAGCAGCTCGGAGCGCCCGGGGGTGAGGGAGCCGATCGGCTGCCAGCCCCACCGGCGGTACAGCGCGTGCGCCGGCGCCGCGGTCGAGGCGGCCAGCACCGCGTACGGCTCCGGCCGCGCCGCCAGCAGCCGGTCGAGCAGGTCCCGGCCGTGGCCGCGCCCGCGCAGCCCCGGCCGGACCGCGAGTTCGTACACGTAGAACACCGGATGCCGGGCCAGCCACGGCGGGGCGGCCGCCGTGGCGCGCGGGTGCCACCAGCCCGCCTCGTGGCCGACCCCGTAGGCGAACCCGCCCAGCCCCGCTCCGTGGCGGACGGTGGTCACCGCGAACCCCGGGAGGCGGGCGTGCCGCGCCCCGGTCGCGCGGAACCCGGCCGCCTCGGCTTCGCCTTCGCCGTACGGTGCTTCGCGGTAGACGTCGAGGTAGACGTCGCCGAGCTCGGCCCAGTCAGGCATGCGCGGTCTCCCGGGTCGCGGCCGCTTCCGGAACCACCTTCAGGCCCGCGAGGACGACCACCGCCAGCATGCAGGACCCGGCCAGCACCAGCCAGGGCAGCTGCGGACCGGCGGCCAGCAGCGCGGTGAACGTCACCGGGGCCAGCACCCGGGCCACCCCCCACAGCAGTTCCTCCAGCCCGAGGTACCGGCCGCGCAGGTGGGCCGGCGCCAGCGCGACGGTGAGCGCGCTGCTGGTCGGGGCCTGCAGCAGCTCGGCCGCGGTGAACACGGCGGTGGCGACGGTCAGCACGGCGAAGACCGGCAGCGGCGCGGCCAGCGGCCCGGCCGCGAACAGCAGGAAGGCCACCGCCCACACCATCGCCGCGACCTGCAGCGTCCGAGGCTTGCCGAAGCGTTCCACGCGCCGGGCCACCACGGTCTGCGCGAGCACCACGAGGACCGTGTTGAGGGCGAACAGCACCCCGGGCTGCCAGGCCGGCAGCCGCAGCGCGTCGAGCACGTACGCGCTCAGCAGCACCGTCAAGGCGAGGTCGCACAGGGCGAAGACGAACACCGTCACGAGCACCCGCCGGAACGCGCGGTCGGCGATCACGGCCCGGTACCCCTGGCGGCGCGCGGGATCGCGGGCGGCCCGTGGTGCGCCGGCCCGCCCTCCCCGCCAGGCCGCGACCAGAGCTGCCGCGACGAGGAAGCTGGCCGCGTTCAGCACCACGATCACGGCGTAGCCGCCGGCGATGACGAGCGCGCTGCCCGCCAGCCCGCCGAGGCCGATGCCGACGTTGCGCAGCGTCCGTTCCATCGCGTACCAGCGAGCGCGCTGGCCGTCGTCGGCCACCTGCGCGACCAGCGCCCCGGACGCCGGCCAGAACAGCCCTTCGCCCCAGAACGTCAGCGCGGCCAGCACCACCAGCTGCCACAGCGACCCGGCGAAGACGTACCCGGTGAAGGTCGCCACCCGCAGCAGGTTCGCGGCGAGCACGATCCGCCGCGGGCCGAAGCGGTCCACCAGCGGACCGGCGAACGGCCCCGACGGCAGCGCGAGCAGCGCCGCGGCGGAGAGCGCGGCGCCGACCGCGGTCAGCGGGATTCCCTTGGCCGCGTGGAAGTACACGACGGCGAAGGGCAGGAACAGGCCGGTGCCGAGCGCGTCGACACCCTGTGCGGCGACCAGCGGCAGGCGGCCCCGGGTCCGGGGCAGCCCGAGCAGTTCGGTGACGGCCATCCCGGGCTCCTCAGGCGTGGGGGAGCGGGAAGACGTTGAGCCGCTCTTCGGGCAGGGGCTCGGCCCGCCAGCCGAGGTCGACCGCCGCGCGGCGGATCCGGCCGTCGCCCCAGTACGGGAAGCCGGCCGGGAAGTTCGACACCAGCCCCGGCACCAGCGTGTGGGCGGCGTGGAACCCGGCGGCCTCGACGTCCCGGGTGGTGAGGTCGACACCGATCACCTCGAACCCGCGTGCCTCGACGCGCTCCTGGTAGGCCTTGAGCCGTCGCTCGCCGAGCGACGGCAGGCCGTCCCAGCTGCGTTCCGCCAGGTCGCGCACCCACGGCGCCACCCGGGCTGCGGCCCGTGGGTCGAGGTAGACCTGCTGCTGGCACAGCAGGTCCACGACGTCGGCGAAGTCCTCGCGGTAGGAGTCGAGGTAGCGCCGGTCGGCGCGGTAGGGCTTGAGGTTGCCCAGGTGCGGCAGGTCGGCCTGCATCGCGCCCAGCTCGCGCTCGTCGTCGAGGGCGAGGCAGGTGTGCTGCAGGGTGAACCCTTCGGCGAGCGCCTTCTCGGCCGCGGCGACCGCGTCGGGCCGGGTCGCGAACCCGATCGACAGCCAGCGCCGGGTCCGGTCGAACACCGCGGCGGCGACGATCGGGACGGCGAACTCGTTGTCCAGCGGGATGAGGGTGACGTCGTAGGTGTCGGCGGTGTCGGCGATCAGCGCCCGGATCGCCTCCGGGACGGGCAGCCGGCGCAGCCGGGGCGTGTTGGCCCACCAGAGCATGGTCGTGTCGCGCTCCAGCACCTCTTCGAGGCCGGAGGTGACGGCGTGCTCCATGCTGGTGCCGCCGGCGAGCCCGGCGATCAGCGGGTCGGTGAACCGGGCGCCGCTGTCGTCGGCGTCGGCCGAGACGAGGCAGGCCGGCACCCAGATCGGCTCCTCCGTCGTGTGTGAAAACCCCTCCACCCACGCGCATTCGACGTCGGTGGTGAGCGGCGCGAACGGGAAGCCCGCGGTCCGGTACTGGCGTGGCGAGTAGAGGTTCAGGCGGCGCGGGTCGAGCGCCGGGACGCCGTCGCGGCGCAGCCGGTCGTAGCTGGCGTGGCGGATCCGGCGCTCCGGCGGGAGCCAGCTGCCGCAGTAGCGTTCCACGGCCTCGCCGATCGCGGAGTCGCGGGCGAGCTCGAAGTCGTGCCACGACGTGCCGAAGGCCTGGCGGTCGTTGGGCCAGTCGGCGACCCGCCGCATGTCGGCGACGTCGACCGCGCACACCCGCAGCCGGGCGGGCATGCCCGGGGCGGCGGGCAGCTCGTGGACCGCGGTCACGATCCCCGTGCGGTCGTCGACGAGCAGGTCGGGCCGCGGCCCGTGCGCCACCACCGGCCGGGGCCGGTCGGGCACCGGCAGCACGGGGCGGGGGAGCACCGTGAGCCGGCCGGGATCGAGCTCGAGCTCCCCGGTCGTGGTCTCGGCGGGCGCACCGCGGGCCCAGCGTTCGAGCTGGACGGCGAGCGCGGTGAGCAGCCAGCGGGTTTCCCCGGGCCGGAACCGCGGGCCGGGCGGGGCGCCGGCGGCGGCGAAGGCGTCGAGCACGCGCGGGTCGAGGGCGGCGGACCGGCGGCGGGCCAGCACGTCGGCGAAGTCGGGGCCGAGGCCGGGGGTGACGGCGGGCCCGGCGATCCCCTGGCCGCGTTCACACCGGAAGGGCAGGAACCGCACCCCGCGCTCGGCGCAGAACGCAGCCAGCGCGGTGAGTTCCGCATAGGCCGGATGGGCGAACGCGGCGACGACGACGGTGTCCGCCGGATCCACCGGGAACGGCTGGTCGAGGCCGGTGAGCGGGGCGATCCGCGCGTAGCCGGACGGCGCGAGGAGGTCCGCGAGGGGTTCGGTCAGCTCGGCCGCGCCGGTGAGCAGCACCGTGGTCGCGGCGAGGCGGCGGGCGCCGGCTTCCTCGTCCCGGCCCGCGCGCAGGCAGCCGTCCGCTTCGAGGACGTCGAGCACCTCCGCGTAGTCGGGGTTCATCCCGGCCAGCAGCTCTTCGCGGGTGCGGGTGCCGTCGCACCGGCCGACCCACGCCCGGAACTCCCGCACCGGGGCGGTGATCGAGAACTGGCCGCCGTTCGGCGTGATGAGCAGGCACAGCCCGGGTTCGAGGTCGTGGAGTTCGACCCCGGTCAGCTGCGGGCGGACGTCGTCAGGCATGGCGGACCCCTCGGTCGGGAAACGGGCCGGACATGGCCGTGCCGCGGCCCCGGGGCGGGGCCGCGGCACGCCGGCGGCTTGGCCGTGGCTACTTGGCGGAGGCGCGGTTGTGCACGACGGCGCGGTTGTGGACCACAGCACGGTTGTGGACGACCGCGCGGTTGTGGACCACGGCGCGGTTGTGGACGACGACGGCCGAGGGGCGCTCGAAGGTCGAGATCATGCTTCCTCCTGAAGGGATGTGGAGTGGTTCCCGGCGGCGCCACCGGGTCGGGGGTGACGCCACCAAGAATGGGTCCCGGGCGGGCGTCCCGACGTCTTCCGGAATGCGGTACGCACCTCGGGCCCGTGCGTTCCTCATGGCCCGTGCCGGAGGGACACCCGGGCCACCACGGCGAAAGGCCTCCCCACCGGCAGCGCCGGCGAGGAGGCCTTCACGATCGATCGGGTGGCGGTCAGAGCGGGTGGGTCTCCAGGTACGCGGTCGAGACCTTCTTCGGCACGCACATCCGCCATGCCTCCACGACCAGCTCGCGCATCTCGGCTTCGTCGATCGCCGCGAGGCGGCACCGGATCCACCGGAACCGCAGGTCCGCGGGCTCGGGCAAGAGGAACTTGCCGGGTTCGGCCGCGATCAGCGCTTCCCGCTGCTCGCGGGGAAAGGCGAAGCCCATCAGGGTTTCGTCCGCGGACAGGGCCACGAACACGATCTGTCCCACCCGGAACTTGATCCGGTCGCGCACGATCGCCTCGTAGGCGCGCGGGAGGGTGGCCGCGAACGCGCGGACGTCGGCACCGGTGACCATCGGGTGATTCTCCCGCGGAACCGGCGGCGCACCATCCCCGGGTGCGCCGCCGGTCCGCCGGTCACGCCCGGCAGGTCCGGCCGCGGTTCACGCAGTTCACCAGGCCGTTCATGATCCGCTGCGACATCACGTTGGCGAAGTCGTCGTGGTCGGACAGCGGGTTGTGCTTCTCCTGCGGGAAAGCGTCCACTTTGTACTGCTTCTTGAGCTGGATGTCCCGCGGGATGTCGTAGGTCAGCGAGATCTGCAGCTGCGGCACGGCCTTGAACCCCTTGCCGCACCGGCCGAACTGGTCCGGGAACACGATGTGCGTGCGGTGGTTGGCGCTGTCGGTGTTCTTGCCGTCCCAGCAGCTCGGGAACGTGTGGACCCGCTTGACCTTGCTGCCCTGCGGGCAGATCGGGTACTTGTCGACCAGGCGGTTCTCGAAGCCGGTGCAGGTCCAGCTCGCCTTGGCGTTCGCGGGGCCGTTGGTCGAGACCTTCGCGTCGCCGTAGAGCACGCGCAGGAAGCGCGGCATCGCCACGACCTTCCCGACCGGGCTGCCGCGGAAGGTGAGCTGCACCTTCTGCGGGCGCAGGATCTTGCCGTCGTTGCCGGGCAGCTCGTTGTTCTCGTCCTGCCCGGGCAGCGCGCCGCCGGCGGTGGTGCTCGGGGGCGGTGTCGGCGTGCCGGTGTCCTTGCCCGGCTTGGTCGTGCACGGCGCGAGGCCGCCGAGGTCGCCCGGCTTCTGCGTGAACCGGCCGATGGCGGTGAGGATCCGGTCGATGATCGCGGCGCGGCGGTCCTTGAGCGGGTTCAGGATCGCGTTGCGCACGAAGTCCTGCCCGCCTTGGCCCTGCGTCGCGGCGATGCGCTGGTTGGCCTCGTCGGCCTGGCTGTCGAGCTGGTCCAGGTTGCCGTCCACTTCGGCCATGGCCTGGTCGGGGATGTCGGTGAGCTTGCTGGCGACGTCCGGGCACGCGACCTGGACGGTCTTCGCCTCGCGGTCGGCCTGCGCCCGGTCGCCGTCGGGGACCTTGGCGGGCTCGTTCTTCTCCTCTTCGCCGGTGTCGATCCGGACCACGGGCCAGAAGTAGGCGGACTTGTCGCCGTTCTTGCAGGTGGTCCCGGCCTTGACCAGGCTCTTGTTGTTCGAGTCGGCGTTCGTCGACAGGTTGCCGACGTAGTCGTGCAGGTGCTGGGCGCCGTTGCGGACGCCGGGCTGGGCGATGAAGTTGTCCGGGTTGAAGTGCTGGTTCTCGTTGCGGCCGCAGTCGACGGTGAACGTCCCCGTCGACGCGCCGGTGACCGGGCGCGGGTCGAACTGGTTCGGCTTCACCTTCAGGATGTCGACGAAGAAGGCGGGGTTGGCCTCGTCGGCGCTGGCTTCACCGGTGTTGCCGGTGGTCGTCGCGACGACGATGCCGCCGACGGCGATCGCGAGGGCGAGACCGCCGGTCGCGATCTTCGTCCGGCGGGAAAGGCGATGCCGTCCTTGGGTGCGGGACATGGGAAAATCCTCCGGTGTCGGGCTGGCGGGAACGCGCGACACTGAACGGGTACGAGCCCAGGCTCGTCCCGAACAGGCGGGGTTCTGTCACGGGTTTGCTTGCGGGTTCTTGCGAAACGGTCGGCAGGACACGATGCCCGGCTGGTCCACTGACCCGACATCAGTGGGTGCGCGCCCACCTGCCCGTGGCCGCGCCGTCAACCGGCTGGTTATCGTTCCGTTATGGAAGCTACACGGTCGCTTGACACCGGGCAAGAAGTTCTTTTCGACAGTTACAACGCGTCAGGCCGGGTTCCCGCCTCTGTAGCGAAAGGGTCGCCTGACCTGCGGATTTGCCGCGAGCGACCGGCTCGTGGAAAAAACTTTGAACCGAAGTGAACCGGCATCCGTATCCCCCGGTGAGACCGGTCGAATGCCCGCAGTGCGGGCGGTGCCGAGAATTGCCGTGAAATGCGGGAATGGCGGCGCCGGTTTCCATTCACGGCGAAGTCGTCAGGACGCCCCTTTGTGCGCGAGCAGACTGCGCCGCAGGGTCGCGAGGGCACGGTGCTGGGCGACGCGCACCGCGCCGGCGCTGCCGAGGCCGACCGCGGCCGCCGTTTCCTCGGCCGTCATGCCGAGGATGATCCGCAGCACCAGGATTTCCCGCTGGCGTGGCGGGAGCGTGTCGAGCAGCCCGGACGACCAGTCGAGCGCCGCGGACCGTTCGACCTCCTCGCCCGTCGGGTCGGAGCCGCCGGAGCGGCCGGCCGGAGGTTCGGCGACCGGGCTGGTGCGGTCGCGCGCCCGGCGGCGGTGGAAGTCGGACACCTTGTGCGCGGCGATGCCGAAGACGAACGGCACGAAACCGTCGGGATCGAGGCGGTACCCCGGCAGCGCGCGGACGATCGCCAGCAGCACGTCCTGTGCGCAGTCCTCGGCGTCCGACGAACCGTCCTGCCAGGTGCGCAGCCGGCCGAGGCAGTAGCGGAAGACGATCGGCCGCAGCGCGCGCAGCAACCCGGCGACCGCGGCGCGGTTGCCCTGCACCGCCGACCGGACGAGCGCCGGATCGAGGGAGAACGTCGCCGTGGGCGTGGAACGTCCCTCGGCGGAGTGCGGCGGCATCGGGCGCTCACCCCCTCTTTGCTGAAGATCGCAACGGACGGTCACGACGCTAGGTGACTGCGCGTGGCCGCCACACCGGCCGGGCGGCCGTCCCGAACCGGGTCTTCCGGCCCTGGCCGAACCGGCCCGGATGTGCGTGCCGCCGCCGTCGCGGGCGGCCGGGCCGAACGGCCCTATCGGCGTACCGGGTGCACCGATCACGCTGGTGGCCGGGTAATTCACAGGAGAAACACAGGGACGAGATGGTGGACGACGTGGGCTTCGGGCTGCTGCTCGACCGGCAGCAGTGCCTCGCCTTGCTCCGGACGGCGAGCCTCGGCCGGGTGATCTACACCCACCGGGCCATGCCGGCGGTGCGTCCGGTGCGCTTCACCGTGGTCGACGACGCCGTGGTGTTCGCCGTCACGCCCGGGAGCCCCCTGTACGCGGGCGCGTGCGACGCGGTCGTCGCCTTCGAAGCCGACGAGTTCGCCGCCGACCTGGGCGCCGGCTGGTACGTCAGCCTGCTGGGGCGCGCCACCGAGTCCGGTGCCGTCGACCTCGGTGAGCTTCCCTGCCCGTGCCCGGCGCCCGCCCGCGTGAGCCACCGGTTCCTGCGCGTCCCGGCGGAGACCATCAGCGGTCACCGCATCGCCTGCCACGCGGAGTGATCTCCCGATTGCCGTAACGGAGCGGCGCCCGTCATCGACCCACCGGATGGACGAACCGGATTGGGCCGACACGGGCAGTGGCCTGTGGGACCCTTGACGGCCCGGGGCAGGCCCGGGATTCGGGCGGAACCAGCGGGGTCGACGGGACGTGGCGGACGAAATCAGCATGCCGGCGATCCTGGCGGCCGTGGGCGGCATCGCCCGCGAGCTGGAGCTGCCGGCACTGCTGGCCCGCGCGGTGACGGCGGCGTGCGAGCTGGTCGGCGCCCGGCGCGGGCGGCTGGACCTGGCCGAGAACGGGACGGCCGAATACGGCCGGGGCGCGCTCGGGCCCGGCGCGCTCGAGCTGCCGGTCCGGGTGGGCACGCAGACGTTCGGGACCCTGACCGTCGAGCCCGCGGACGGCGGGGAGTTCGCCCGCCGGGAACGCGAGGTGCTCGGCGCGCTGACCGCGGCCACCGGGATGGCCGTCGAGAAGGCGCTGCTCGTCGACCAGATGCGCCGCCGCGAACGCTGGCTCGAGGCCTCCTACGACGTCACCCGCGCCCTGCTCGCGGCCCAGAACCTGCGGGACACGCTCCGGCTGGTCGCCGAACGCGCCCGCGTCGTCGCCGGGGGTACGGCCGGCGCGATCGCCCGGCCCGACGGCCCCGGCCGGCTCGTGTTCGACGTCGTCGAGCCGCCGGGCGAGGACGCCGACCGGCTCACCGGCCTGACCGTCCCGACCGAGGGCACCGCCACCGGGATGGCCTTCACCACCCGGCGCCCGGTCGTGGTCCGCGACTACGGCGAGCGCGTGCAGGAACAGCAGCGCAACCACGACGGGCCGATGCCGGCGATGATCAAGGACCTCGACTCGGCGATCTCGGTCCCGCTGATCGTCGGCGAGGAGACCCTCGGGGTGCTGGTGGTCGCGAAGTTCCGCGACCGCTCGCCGTTCACCGACTCCGACGTCCAGCTGGCCGAGACGTTCGCCGGGCACGCCGCGCTCGCCGTCGAGTTCTCCCGGGCGCAGGAGGCGCGCCAGCAGCTGGCGGTGTTCTCCGACCGCGACCGGATCGCCCGCGACCTGCACGACCTGGTCATCCAGCGGCTCTTCGCGACCGGGCTCGGGCTGGAGGGCGTCAGCAGGCTGATCGCCGACACCGGGGTCGCCGCGCGGGTGGCCGGGTTCGCCCAGGACCTCGACGGCACGATCCGGGAGATCCGCAACAGCATCTTCTCGCTCCAGGCGCCCGCGCAGGCGCAGGGCAGCCTCCGCGCGGAACTGCTGCGGGTGGCCGTGGACGCCCGGGACGCGCTCGGCTTCGAGCCGCGCGTCGGGTTCGACGGGCCGCTGGACGCCGCGGTGCCGGACGCGGTCCGCTCCGACCTGATCGCGTCGCTGCGGGAAGCGCTGACGAACATCGCCCGGCACGCCGGCGCGAAGTCGTCGTCGGTCGAGGTCACCGTGGACCGGCTCGGCCGGCGGCTGAGGCTGGTGGTGCGTGACGACGGAACCGGCCCGCCGCCGGAGGCGGGCCGGATCAGCGGCCTGGCCAACCTCGCCTCGCGGGCGGCCCGGTGGAGCGGCCACTGCGTGCTGGCGGCGGGCGAGGGCGGCGGGGCCCGGCTGGAATGGACGGCGGAACTGCCGGCGGCGACCGGCGAGCAGGGGAGTGGACGATGACGATCGGAGTGTTCCTGCTGGACGACCACGAGCTGGTCCGGACCGGGCTGAAGACCGTCTTCGAGCCCGAAGCCGACATCGAGGTGGTCGGCGAGGCGGGGACGGCGGCCGAGGCGCTGGTGCGGATCCCGCAGGCCCGCCCGGACGTGGCCGTCCTCGACGTCCGGCTGCCCGACGGCGAGGGCGTGGCGGTGTGCCGGGAGATCCGGTCCACCGTGGACCCGCCGCCGGCGTGCCTGATGCTGACGTCCTATTCGGACGACGAGGCGCTGTTCGGCGCGATCATGGCGGGCGCGGCCGGCTACATGCTCAAGCAGGTGTCCGGCCGGTCGCTGGTCGAGGCCGTCCGCACGGTCGCCGCGGGCGGCTCGCTGCTGGACGCCACGCTCACCGCGTCGGTGATGAACAAGCTGCGCGGCGAGAACGTCGTGGCCCCCGACCCGCGGTACGAGCAGCTCAGCCCGCAGGAGCGGCGGGTGCTGGACCTGGTGGCGGAGGGCCTGACCAACCGCCAGATCGCCGAGCGGCTGTTCCTGGCCGAGAAGACGGTGAAGAACTACGTCTCCTCGGTGCTGCACAAGCTCGGCGTCGAGCGGCGCACCTCGGCGGCGGTCTACATGTCCCAGCGGCGGGCCGAACCCGGGCGATCGGGCTGAATTCCTGACCGATCGGACGAAACCGGTGGGGCGTCCGACGTATCCAGCCCCCGATGGAGTACACCTGTCGGGTGACGCACGAAGTGGCGTGCGCCGGCAGAGGGGACGACATGGCGGGGTTGTCGGGCGGGGACTATGTCACGCGGCAGATCAGGGCACTCGCGGACGCGGTGCGCCGCGAGGGGGCGGGCGGCGTCGGCACCCGCAGCTTCCAGCTGGCGGAGCACCTGGCGGCGGAGGGAGGCGTCCACCGCGGCGACATCATGACGGCGACGGCAACGCTCCTGGCGATGACGGCGTGGTGCGACGGCGAGGCGGAGGCGGCCCGCCGGTTCGCGGAACTCGCGGGCGAGCACGACGAGGAGTCCCGCGAGCTGGTGACCCACCTGCTGCGCCTGGAGACGGGCGCGGACTGCGGCTGGCTGCCGCGGGACCAGGTGGAGGCGCTGCTGGAGTACGCCCACCGCGAGCGCCGCGGCGACCTGGTGCACCGGGTCCGCGCCCTCGCCGGTGTCCGTCGTGGACGGCACCGGCGGGAAGACTAGCTCGCCCGCGCCTGCGCGACGGCGAGCACGGCGAACAGGAACGCGGTGGCCGCCGCCGTCGAGCGGAAGACGTCGAGGCGGGCCCAGCGGCGGATCACCGCCTGCCAGCCGGGCGGGGGTGCGTCCGCTCGCCAGCCGTCGACCTCGATGTTGATCGGGACCGTGCCGAGGAACGACAGCAGCAGGAACCCGGCCATCGCGAGGAGGGTCGCCCACCGCAGCGCGAGGCCGGGGCCGGTGACCACCACGAGCGCGGCCCCGGCGAGCGCGGCCGCCGGGAGCATCACGATCGGTACCACCACCCGCAGGCGGCGCACCAGGGCCTGGCGGGCCAGCAGGTGCGCGTGATCGTCCAACCGGGACAGCGCCGGGTGGAGGCCGTACCGGACGATCAGCTCTTCGCCGGCGAGGACCCCGATCAGGAACAGCGCGGCGTACTGCACAAAGGTGCTCACGCTGAAAGATTACAGTCACTGAACTTATCGGCGCAACGTCCTACAGTGGGCGCATGAGCCTGCCCACGGTGGACTGGGAGACCTCCGGCACGGAGGGGCTGCGGGAGCGCAAGAAGCGGCAGCTGCGCCGGCGGCTGACCGACACCGCCACCGCGATGTTCCTCGAGCGCGGTTTCGACGCGGTCCGCGTCGCCGAGATCGCCGCGGCCTGCGAGGTGTCGGAGAAGACCGTCTTCAACCACTTCCCCAGCAAGGAAGCGCTGATCCTCGACCGGTCCGAAGCGACGGTGGCCGCGCTGCGCACCGGGCTGGCCCGGGCCGGCCGCACGCCCGTCGAAGCGGTGCTGGACATCCTGGACGGTGAGCTGGCCGCCCTGCTGTCCTGGTGGGCCGCCCAGCCGGATTCGGCCGAGGCGAGCGGCCGGCTCCGGGCGTTCGCCGCGCTGGTCCGGTCGACGCCTGCGCTGCGTGCGCACCACCGGGACACGACCGAGCAACTGGAGGCGGTCGCGGCCGAGGCGCTGGCCGCCCGGACCGGCCGCGCCGCCGACGACCCGCAGTGCCAGATCGCGGCGACCGCCCTGCTGGGACTCTGGCGGGTCCAGTCCGCGGCGCTGAACCGGAGCCTCGAGGGCGAGCGCACCCCGGACCAGGTCCGTCGAGCGGTCACCGCCGACGTGCGCGCCGCGGCCCGGCTGATCGAGACCGGCCTGGCGGGGCTCGCCGGTCACGACGTCAGGCGCTGACCCCGGTCAGGGCGAAGAACTCCTGCCGCGTCTTGGGTTCCTCGCGCAGCAGGCCGTGCAGCGACGACGTCACGGTCTGCGCGCCGCCGGCCCGCACGCCGCGCAGGGACATGCACAGGTGCTCGGCTTCGATCACCACGCCGACGCCCTTCGGGTCCAGGTGCGCCTGCAGCCAGTCCGCCACCTGCTTGGTCAGCCGCTCCTGCACCTGCAGGTCGCGCGCGAACATCTCGACGACGCGGGCGAGCTTGGACAGGCCGAGGATCCGCTCGCCGGGCAGGTAGCCGACGTGCGCGACGCCGCGGAAGGGCAGCAGGTGGTGTTCGCACAGCGACTGCACCGGGATGCCCTTCGCCAGCACGAGCTCGTCGTAACCCTCGTCGTTGGGGAAGGTCGTCAGCCGGAAGTCGCGCGGCTGCAGCATTTCCGCGTAGGCGTGGGCCACCCGCCGCGGCGTGTCGCCGAGGTGTTCCGACGACGGGTCCTTCCCGAGGGCCCGCAGCAGGTCGGCGACCGCGCGCTCGGCCGCGTGCAGGTCGACGGCGTCGCGGTCGGGGACGACACCGAGGTGCCGCAACGGGATCGGTTCGACGGTCACTGGGGCGCCTCCTTCTAAAATCAAGACAGACCGACGTTAGAAGCTCCCGGGGTTTTCGTCAACAGGCATTTGTTTTAGAATGCGGTGATGCAGGAGCCTCAGGCGCTGGCCGCGGTCGCCGCACTCGACGAGCCGACCCGGCGCCGGTTGTACGAGTATGTGGTCCGCCGCCCGGAACCGGTGAGCCGCGACGACGTGGCCGCCGCCCTCGGCGTGCCCCGCGCGACGGTCGCGTTCCACCTCGACCGTCTGGTGGCGGAGCGGCTGCTGGCGGTCGGCCACGAGCGCCGGACGGGCCGGAGCGGGCCGGGCGCGGGCCGTCCGGCGAAGTTGTACCGGCGCTCCGACCGGCAGGTGAGCGTCTCGCTGCCCGAGCGCCAGTACGAGCTGGCGGGCCGGCTCCTGGCGGCGGCGGTGGAGCAGGCGGACGAAACCGGCGGTTCGCCACGGGAGATCCTGACGCGCTGCGCCCGCGGCCAGCTCCGCCCCCTGCTCGCGGGCGCAGCGCGTCAGG
>NZ_MUMI01000260.1 GCF_002155975.1 Amycolatopsis kentuckyensis | reverse complement strand
GCTGGCCGCGGTGGCCGGTGTGCTGGCGACGTCGAGGCTGGGCGCCAGTGACCCGAACGACCTGGGGCTCTTGATGGAGCTGTCCGCGATCACCGCGGTCGTCGTGGGCGGCACGCCGCTGACCGGCGGCCGGGTCCGCGTGCTCGGCACCGTGTTCGGCGCGCTGCTCATGCAGCTGGTGCACGCCACCCTGATCAAGCACAACCTGCCCGACTCGACCGCGCAGATGGTCCAGGCGGCCATCATCGTCGTCGCGGTCTACGTCGCCCGCGAGCGGAGCAGCCGATGACTCAGACCGCGGAACGCAACGCCGCCTTCGCCGGAGTCCTGCAACGCCAGGGCGCCGCCGTCGTCCTCGTGCTCGGCATGGCCGCCGCGTGGTTCGCCTTCCCCCGCTTCGGGTCCCCCGACAACCTGCGTGACCTCGCCCTGCAGAGCTCGTTCCTGGCGGTGATCGCGCTCGGGATGACGTTCGTGATCATCTCCGGCGGCATCGACCTCTCGGTCGGCTCGAACTACGCCCTCGGCGGTGTCCTCGCCGCGTACGGCGCCCAGTACGGCCTGGTGGTCGCGATCCTGTTGCCCCTGGCGGTGTGCTCGCTGATCGGGTTCGTCAACGGCGTGCTCATCGCCCGCACCGGGATGGCGCCGTTCATCGTCACACTGGCGTCGCTGCTGTTCGCCAGGGGGCTTCTGCTGGCCCTGACGTCCGAAGGCGCGACGACGTACAAAGTGGACCCCGGCTCGGCGTTCCTCTGGCTGGGCCAGGGCACGATCTTCGGCATCGGCGTCCCGGTGTACCTGACGCTGGTCCTCTTCGCGCTCGGCGGGCTCCTGTTGCGCCGCACGCGGTTCGGGCAGTCCGTGTTCGCCATCGGCGGCGCCGAGCAGTCGGCCGTGCTGATGGGACTTCCGGTGGCCCGAACCAAGATCAGCCTCTACACGCTCAGCGGCGCGCTCGCCGGCGTCGCGGGCATCCTCACCGCCGCGTACCTGCAGTCCGGCGTCACGGTGATCGGCGTCGGCACCGAACTCGACGCGATCTCCGTGGTCGTCATCGGCGGCACGCTGCTCACCGGCGGCGCCGGAACGATCATCGGGACCCTCGTGGGTGTGCTGCTGCGCACGCTCATCCAGAACGTCATCAACCAGATCGGCACCCTCGACGCCAACTACCAGACGGTGGTGAGCGGGGCCTTCCTGCTCGTCGTCGTGGTGATCCAGCGCCTGCTGGCGCGCTCCCGTACCCGCTGACCCCTGTCCCCTATCAGGAGGTTCATCGATGTTCCGCCCCGCCCGGCTGGCCGCCGTACTGGCGCTGGCCCTCACCGGACTCGCGGTCCCCGCCGCGCACGCCGGGTCCCCACCGCAGTGGCAACGGCTCGCCCCGCCGCTGTCCACGCCGTGGACGAACGACGTCTCCCCCACGAACGCCCTGCCGGACTACCCGAGACCGCAGCTGACCCGCTCGAAGTGGCAGAACCTCAACGGCGTCTGGGAGTTCTCCTCGGCCAAGCCCGGCGAAGCCGCGCCGGTGGGGAGAACACTGGGCGAGCGGATCCTCGTGCCGTACCCGGTCGAGTCGGCGCTGTCCGGGATCATGCGCCACGAGACGAACATGTGGTACCGGCGGACGTTCCAGCTGCCGCGCGACTGGCGGGGGCAGCGGATCCTGCTGCACTTCCAGGCCGTCGACTACGACGCGACGGTGCTCGTCAACGGCAGGACCGTCGCCCGGCACACCGGTGGCTACGACAGTTTCTCCGTCGACGTCACCGACGCCCTGACCACCGCCCGCGACCAGGAGCTGATCGTCGGCGTCGCCGACCCGAACGACCAGGGCGGGCAGCCGATCGGCAAGCAGCGCAAACCCGGGGACGGCATCTTCTACACGCCGTCGTCGGGCATCTGGCAGACCGTCTGGATGGAACCGGTGACGGCCACGCGCATCGACCGCCTGGACGTCACGCCGGACCTCGGTTCCGTGACGGTGAACGCCGTCGTCGGCGGGCCGGTGAAGCAGCACGTCGAAGCGGTGGCCTACGACCGCGGCCGCCCGGTCGGACGCGTGTCCGGCGACGCGAACAAGCCGTTGAAGCTCAAGGTCGACCGGCCGCACCTGTGGTCGCCGGACGACCCGTTCCTCTACGACCTGCGGGTGAAGCTCGTCCCCTCGGGCGACGAGGTCGGCTCGTACTTCGGGCTGCGCACGGTCGGGCTCGGCAAGACCGCCGACGGCAAGCAGCGGATGCTGCTCAACGGCAAGTTCGTCATGCAGGTCGGCCCGCTCGACCAGGGCTTCTGGCCGGACGGCATCTACACCGCGCCGACCGACGCGGCCCTGAAGTTCGACCTGGAGCAGGAGAAGGCGCTCGGCTTCAACATGGTGCGCAAGCACATCAAGGTCGAGCCGGACCGCTGGTACTACTACGCGGACAAGCTCGGGCTCATGGTCTGGCAGGACATGCCGGCGATGAAGGACGACATCGAGCCGTCGGCGGCTTCGCGCGTCACCTTCGAGTCCGAACTGAAGCGGATGATCGACCAGCACCGCAGCTTCCCGTCGATCGTCAGCTGGGTGCCGTTCAACGAAGGCTGGGGCGACTACGAAGTCGGCCGCATCGCCGACCTGGTCAAGTCCTGGGACCCGACGCGGCTGGTGAACGCCGAGTCCGGCGTCAACTGCTGCCGGTCCGAACCGGACAGCGGCAAGGGTGACATCTACGACGACCACACCTACACCGGTCCCGGCACGCCGGTGCAGACCGGCCAGCGCGCGGCCGTCAACGGCGAGTACGGCGGCCTCGGCCTCAAGGTCGCCGGGCACGAGTTCGACCCGGCGGGCAGCTTCGCCTACGAGATGGAGCCCGACAGCGCGACGCTGACCCGGCGCTACGGCGAGCTCCAGCAGCGCCTGCTGCTGGTCGCCCAGCGGTGCGGCGTGTCCGCGGGTGTCTACACGCAGACCACCGACGTCGAAAAGGAGGTCAACGGCTTCTTCACCTACGACCGGCAGGTGAAGAAGATGGACTTCGCGGCGGTCCGCGCGGCGAACCTCGCGGTGATCAAGGGCGCCACCGGTGCCCCGGTTTCCGGGCCGTCGGTGCCCGCCGGAACCCCCGGGATCGACGGCATCGCCGCGTATCCGTTCGACGAGAACGCGGGCACGGTGGCCGCGGACGTCGTCGGTGACCACGACGCCACGCTCGCCGGCGGCGCGTCCTGGACGGCCGGCAAGAGCGGATCGGCGCTGGCCACCAACGGTTCCGGCCAGTTCGCCGACACCGGCGCGGCGCTGGTGAACACCGAAGGCAGCTACAGCGCGGCGGCGTGGGTCAAGTTCACCGCGGTCGGCGACGGCTTCCAGACGATCGTGAGCCAGGACGGCGACAGCAACAGCGCGTTCTTCCTGCAGTACTCGGGCGCGGACCACCGGCTCGCGATGAGCTTCGTCGGCACGCGGGCCCTGGCGCCCACGGCTCCGGAAGCGAACCGCTGGTACCACGTGGTCGGTGTCCGCGACGCGGCCGCGGGGACGCTCAAGCTGTACGTCGACGGTCAGCCGGTGGCCACCAAGAGCGTCTGCCTCGGCGACGCGTCGACCGGCCACACGGTGATCGGCCGCGGCAAGTACGGCGGCAACCCGGTCGACTTCCTCAACGGGGCCGTCGACCAGGTCCACGTCTACGACCGGGCGTTGTCCGATGCGGACGTGAGCGCGCTGTACTCCAGCGGGAAGTAGGCAACCTCCGGCGCTCCCGGCGCGTGTTCGGCCCGGGGACCGCGATCGCGGTC
>NZ_MUMI01000026.1 GCF_002155975.1 Amycolatopsis kentuckyensis | reverse complement strand
GGATGTCTCCGCCGGCGACCTTCGTCCCGTGCGCGGCGCAACAGGCGTCGACACCGTCGAGGAGCCGCTCGAACTCCCTTACCGTCGTCGTCTTGGGCAGCGTGTAGTTGACGACCAATCCCAGCGGCTCGGCTCCCGCCGCAGCCAGGTCCGACAGGTTGATCGTCGCCAGCAGCCAGCCTGCGTGGTAGAGGTCCGGTTCGGCCAGGAGGTTGACCAGCGGCGTGGGACAGCTGTCGGTCGTCGCGACCAGTTCTGCCGGTGTCTTCACCTCCGCCAGGAACGCGCTGTCGTCGCCGAAGCCTTCCGTGCCGTGGTAGCGCGGCCGCAGCACCGTCTCCTGGATTCCCCGCTCCCCCAGGTCGCCGAGGCGCAGCTCAGTCGTGTCGGACATGATCCGCCAATCGCGAAGCGACGACCGCGTGGTCGTTCGAGTAGTTGTGCGGCATTTCGCCGTAGGGCAGCTCGCTCCCGCTCGAAGCGAACAGCATCAAGTTGCAGATCCGGGCGCCTGGATACAACAGCACCGGGTGCCGGAGGTGGTTGACGATCTCCAGGGTGAGCACGGCTCCGGTGTCGCGCCCGAAACCGGGGCTGACCTGACCGCACAGCACCACGCTGATCCCGAGCCGGGCGTAGTCGCTCGTCCCGTCGACGAGACCCACCAGGTGCTCGGACAGGCCGATCTTCTCCAGGGTCGGCGCGAGCACGACCTCGCCGGGCTCGATGGCCAGGCGTCCGTGGACGTCGGGCTCCTTGGCGACCAGCTCGGGGTGGGTCGACCGGTCCGCGACGTCGACCGGCCCGGTCGTCACCAAGGTGAACGCCTCGTGCCCGAGCCGCAGGCTCAGGGCTGCCGGGCGCACGAGCGCGTCGTCGAACGGCTCCACCCGCAACTCGCCGGTCTCGCGCGCCCGCCGGATGGCCCGGTCCGTCAGCACGCCGCGCTCCATGGCCTCCTCGACCTGGACTTTCAGCTCCACGGACGTCATCGTGCGACCTCGCTGTCGAGGGTTGGCAGTAACTCGCTCACGAGTTCCACGAAATCGGCGCCGGTAAGCTCACCGTTGGGCTGGTCGTCGCTTTCCCCCGGCTCGCAGTAGACGACCGTCGTGGGGGTCCGCCGCGGCCCCTGCACCACGACCGTCGCCGTCAGCCCCGCATCGATCGGGCGAACCGTGTGCACGATCGAGGTGTCGCAGGTGTACACATCGCCGCTTTGCACGTGCGGTACCCCGCAGCGCTTCAACCGCACCTCGCCGTCGGCGACGAGGGTCGCCGGATTCGCCGGATCCGTGCCGTAGCGGTATCGCCGGTACGGCTTGCCACCCTCGGGGCTCTCCGCGAACTCGACCATGTGCATGCCGGTGCCCGTGAGCACGTAGGACGCGAATTCCCAGCGATGGCTGTGCGGATTGGACTCCCCGCGCGAGGGCGTCTCGCCGCGCGGCCACACGTGAAGGCGGACGCGGAACTCCGGGTCGACGCTCGTGTGCAGGACGATCTTCGCGAAGCCGTTCGGATGCCAGTACGAACGTTTCGCGATTTCGGCGACCGCCGCTTGGTCGGCGATCAGCTCCCGCAGCCAGCCGGCGAGTTCACGCCGGCCGGTGCGGATGCGGCGGGCCGCCGCTTCGAGCCGGCCCAGGCCGGGCCGGGAACCGCCGCCGTGCAGGGCGTCCGCGATCTCTCGCGGGAAGGCGTGATCGGCCGAACGATCGGCGGCAACGGCGAAGGAAGGAATGGCGCTCATCGTGCGGGGTGTCTCTATTCTGCGGCTGCGAACGGAAGGAACGGGGGTGCCGCGAAAGCCAGCGCAGCCGCGCGCAGGGCGGTGACGGCGTCGAGTGTCATCCAGATCGGGAGATCACCGCTGCCCCAGGCCCACAGCCCGAGACCGGCGTCGTAGCGCTCCCAGAGCGAGCCGAGCGCGCGGCTCAGCCGGGCTTTCGGCACCTGGGGTGCCTCGGCCAGGGCCTGGACGACCCATGCGGAGGTGAAGTGCTTGATGTTGACGCGAACGTCCTCCCGGCCACCGGGCTGTGGAAGCGCGAGGTCCTCCATGATCCCGTCGTCCGGATGGGTGCGCTCGATCAGCCACTGCGTGCCCACGTCGACGGCTTCCCGCACGTCGGCGCGGTCCCCGGCGCGCAGGAGGTCGCGCAGCGCCACGACCGCCCTCGCGGTGTGCGCCGTGGACGGTTCCGGCGCCACCAGCCCCGGTTCCTTCTTCTCGCCCCACAACGGCACGCCGTGAAAATCGAGCCGTGCGGCGAGGAGCTCGTCCGCGAGCCGGCGGGTCAGCGGGGCATCGGGGCCGAGCCGGATCGAGGTGCGCAGTGCGGTGGCGAGCAGGAAGGGCCGGGTCCGGCTGTAGTCGTCGAGTGAGTTTTCGAGGTGGGTCAGCCCCTCCTCGGCGGACAGGATGGTGCTGGCCTGGAACAGCGCGTCCACGACGGCCGCGGTGACCTCGGGCCGTTTGCCCTTCGACCGCCCCTGCCAACCCTGCGGGGAACGCTTGCCGTAGAGATCGTCCACGACCGAATGTAGGTCGATGTAGGGCTCGCCTACCACGACCATTGCGCTGATGCCGTACGCGGTGGCGAGCGTGGTGTGCTCGCCGTGCTGCTGGAGGTTGTGCCGCCAGCCGACCGGCCGGCCGTTCTCGTCGCGGATGAGGTGCCCGGCGAGGCTGTGCCCCGCCAGCCGGAAGACGTCGAGCAGCGAGGTGCCCGACGACCTCGCACCGACGGCCGTCGAGCCGGGGGAACGTGCCGCTTCCACCATCTCGACCAGGCGATTCGCCTGTTCGAAGTGAGCGTCGAGCGACTGGGCGTTCTCGACGGACGGGAGGTAACGCCCGGTTTCCCACTGCGTCAGGTTGGCCCGGCTGACGCGGACGATCCGGGCCACATCCGCCTGGGTCTGCCCGGCCGCCTTGCGCAACCGGCGCAACTCGGCACCTACCTGTTCGACGCTCACCGTTACCACTTCAGTACCTACCGGCCGCCCAGCAGCCGACGTAGAATGTAGGTAAGCATGCGACACCGGACTTACCTACTTACGTAGGACAAGTGTAGGAGGTGACAAATTGCGGACACAGAGCGCACCTTATCCCATCCCGACCCGTCCAGGGTCTGGGCTCGCCCGAATGGGTTGTCTGCGCAGCTCACGTCCCACCTCTTTGCCGTATCGCGCCGCGACCGCTCGCGGCTGGGGCTTCACGGAGAGTGTTTGACAGGCCCTCACGGCCGTCGGTGGCGATCTGTTCGGGTGGCTCGTCAGAGTCGGTGTTTTATACCCGTCGCAGTCACGTTGCAAGGACATACCCCCTACCTACGTATCACCGACCCGACCGGTTCGCTCCATCGTTCAGGAGTACCCGGCACCGGTGACGATCCACCGCATGGCCGAACTTCGGCGACTGGCGAGCTGAATCCCGCGCTCTGTGTCAGCTGACACAGAGGACAGGGCGGGCCGGAGGTTTCCTGGATCCACGGGCAGAGGAGGGCATTCCATGGACCCCTACACCACCCCACCGCGCCGGAGCCGCTGGCGCCGTGGCGTCTACGCGGCCGGTCTCGTCATCCCCTTCACCGCCTCCCAGGTGTGGGCGCTGCTGGTGCTGCTGCGGCTCGCCCCGCTCGACGGGCTGGTGGGTCAGGCCTTCGTCCTCGTCCTGCTCGGTTCCGCCGCCGCGATCTGGGCCGGCTGGCGCTGGACCTGGCGGCTCGGCCGGGACCGCGACGTCAAACCCGAGCCCGCCCCGAAGACCCGGATCCCGACATGACGTCCGGGCCGGTCATCGTCGCCGCCCTCGTGCTGGTTGCCGGTGCCGGACGTCTCCTGCGCCACCTCGGCGGCTCCCTCGGCCGCCGTCCCACCGAAAGGAGCACGGAAATGACCAGCACGCCTCCGAACTTCCCGTTGCGGATCTACCACTGGCGCTGGGAAATCCTGGCCGTGACACTGCTCCCCTACGTCGTGGTGACCTTCGCGCTGTGGGCCGGCCCGCTGTGGGCGTCGGCGGTTCTCGCCACCGCGCTCGGCGTGGCGGTGCTGCGCCGCCGCCAGGTGCAGGCCCGCATCCACGCGATCCGGCTGCAGCACCGCCTGCGGGCGGTGTTCCCCCACCTGCGCCTCCCCGGCGGCCGCCTCCCGGCCATCCTCTGGAGCCGCCCGCGCGGCGGCGACATCGTGGTGTCGCTCTTCGGGCGCGAGGCGTTCGAGCACCTGCACCGCCACCGCACGGTCCTGGCCGCGGCGTGCGCGGTGCCCGAGGTGTACGTCGACCGCCACCCGAGGTACGCGAGCCTGGTGACGCTGACGATCAGCCCGACGGCCCCGAAGCGTGAACCGGGCCGTGCTTCGCTGCCGAGCAACGTGGTGCCGCTGCGCGCTCACAGCTGAGCCCGCCGGTGCCCGGCCGCGGAGCCGGGCACCGCACAGGAACCGCACAGAGAGAACACACGATCACCAAAGCGGCGGCCGCGATCGTAGGGGCATGACAGCCACCGCCCCCGCATCGCGGCCCGGGACCGTCCCCGTCGATCTGGCCGGCCCGCAGCCCGTTCTCGACGTCGTCATCCCGGTCTACAACGAAGAGACCGACCTCGAACCGTGCATCCGCCGGCTGCACGCTCACCTGGCCGAGCACGTCTCCTACCCGTACCGGATCACCGTCGCCGACAACGCGAGCACCGATGCGACGCTGCAGGTGGCCGAACGACTGGCCCGCGAGTTTCCCGAGGTGGCCGTCCACCACCTCGACGAGAAGGGCCGCGGCCGCGCGCTCAACGCCGTCTGGCAGGCCTCCGACGCCGCCGTGCTCGCCTACATGGACGTCGATCTCTCCACCGATCTCGCCGCGCTCGGGCCGCTCGTCGCGCCGTTGCTGTCCGGGCACTCCGATCTCGCCATCGGCAGCAGGCTCGCCCGGGGGGCGCGAGTGGTGCGCGGCCCGAAGCGCGAGTTCATTTCCCGCTGTTACAACCTGATCCTCCGCTCGACGCTCGCCGCGAAGTTCAGCGACGCGCAGTGCGGCTTCAAGGCCATCCGCGCCGACGTCGCCCGCGAACTCCTGCCGCACGTCGTGGACACCGGCTGGTTCTTCGACACCGAGCTGCTCGTCCTGGCCCAGCGGGCCGGGCTGCGGATCCACGAGGTGCCGGTCGACTGGGTCGACGACCCGGACTCGTCGGTCAACATCGTCAAGACGGCCACCGAGGACCTCAAGGGCATCGTCCGGGTCACCAAGGCCACGTTCACCGGGGAGATCCCGGTCAGCCGCCTGCGCGAGCAGCTCGGCCGCCAGCCGATCGGCGTCGATGCACCGGGCGTGCCGCCGCGGCTGGTGACGCAGCTGGTGCGCTTCGCCGCGATCGGCGTCAGCAGCACCCTCGCCTACCTCGTGCTGTTCCTGCTGCTGCGCACGGTCGTCGGCGCGCAGGCGGCGAACTTCACCTCACTGCTGGTGACGGCGATCGGGAACACCGCGCTGAACCGGCGGCTCACGTTCGGCATCCGAGGCCGCGCCGGTGCCGGGCGCCACCAGTTCGAGGGGCTGATCGTGTTCGGCCTCGGGCTCGCGCTGACCAGCGGATCGCTGGCGCTGCTCAACGGATCCACCACCCCCGGCCTGGTCCTGGAGATCACCGTGCTGGTGCTGGCGAACCTCGCCGCCACGGTGCTCCGGTTCCTGCTCCTGCGCGGCTGGGTGTTCAACCCGCGCCGCCAGGCCACCACCCAGAAGGAGTACTGATGACCGCCGTCCTGCCCGCCCCGGTTTCCGAACCCCGGCACCGCAAGGAGTCCGCCGCGCACGCGCCACCGCGCTGGGTCCGCCCGGCGGTGTTCGGGCTGCTGGCGGCCACCGCCGTGCTGTACTTCTGGAACCTCACCGCGTCCGGCTACGGCAACTCGTTCTACGCCGCCGCCGTCCAGTCCGGGACGCAGAGCTGGAAGGCCTGGCTGTTCGGCTCGCTCGACTCCGGGAACGTGCTGACCGTCGACAAGCCGCCCGCGGCGCTCTGGGTCGGCACGGCGTTCGCCCGGATCTTCGGGTTCTCGAGTTTCACCGTGCTGGCGCCGCAGGCACTGATGGGCGTCGCGTCCGTCGGGATCCTGTACCTGACGGTGAAGCGGACTTCCGGCCCGGCCGCCGGGCTGATGGCCGGCGCGATGCTGGCGGTGACGCCGGTCGCGGCGCTGATGTTCCGCTTCAACAACCCGGACGCGCTGCTGGTGCTGCTGATGGTCGCGGGTGCGTACTTCGTCGTGCGCGCCACGGAACAGGCGAGCCCGCGGTGGCTGGCGCTGGCTGGGGCCGCGATCGGGTTCGGCTTCCTGACGAAGATGATGCAGGCGTTCCTGGTGCTGCCGGCCTTCGGGCTCGTGTACCTGATCGCGGCGCCGACGTCGCTGGGCAAGCGGTTGCTGCACCTCGGTGGCGCGGTGGTGGCGCTGGTCGTTTCGGCGGGCTGGTTCATCGCGCTGGTGGACCTGTGGCCGGCGTCGTCGCGGCCGTACATCGGCGGGTCCGAAGGGGACAGTCTGCTCGAACTGGCGTTGGGCTACAACGGTTTGGGCCGCATCTTCGGCGGCGAAGGCAACGGCGGCGGCATGGGTGGCGGCGGCATGGGCGGCAACACCGGGTTCGGCGGGTCGACGGGCCTGTTCCGGATGTTCGGCGCCAGCTTCGGCACGGAGATCTCGTGGCTGCTGCCGGCCGCACTGATCGGCCTGGTGGCGGGGCTGTGGTTCACCCGCCGCGCGCCGCGCACGGACCGGACGCGCCTGGCGCTGGTGCTGTGGGGTGGCTGGCTGGTCGTGACGGCGCTGGTGTTCAGCTACATGAGCGGCACCGTGCACCCGTACTACGCGGTGGCGCTGGCCCCGGCGATCGCCGCGCTGGTCGCGATTTCGGGCCGCGCGCTGTGGCAGGGCCGGGCGCACCTGGCGCCGCGGGCCGTGCTGGCCGGCATGGTGGTGGCGACGGCGGTGTGGTCGTTCATCCTGCTGGACCGGACGCCGGAGTGGTTCCCGGCGCTGCGCTGGATCGTCGCGGTGCTCGGGGTGCTGGTGGGCACGGTGCTGGTGATGGGCGTGCCCGCGTCTCGCCGGCTGGTCGCCGTCGTGGCGGCGGCGGTGGTCTTGACGATCGGGGTGTCGTCCGCGGCGTACGGCGTCGAGACGGCGTCGGTGGCCCACAGCGGCTCGATCCCGACTTCAGGCCCGACGTCGAGCGCCATGGGCGGCGGTTTCGGCGGCGGCCCCGACTCGTCGTCGAGCGCGATCGGGACGCTGCTGGCGCAGACGACAACGAAGTGGGCGGCGGCGACAACGGGTTCGCAGAGCGCGGCGTCGCTGGAGCTGGCGAGCGGCAAGGCGGTCATCGGCATCGGCGGCTGGAGCGGTTCGGATCCGGCCCCGACGCTGGACGAGTTCAAGGCGTACGTGGCCGCTGGTGAAGTCAAGTACTACATCGAAGGCGGCCGGGGAGGTGGCCCGGGCGGCGGATCGTCGGAGATCACCGAGTGGGTGACGGCGAACTTCACCGCCACCACTGTTGACGGCCAGACGGTGTACGACCTGCAGAGCTGACGACGATGCCCGGGCTTCTTCGGAAGCCCGGGCATCAGTCGTCGGTGGCCGGCGTGATCTCCCGCGTGTCCCGGACCCTGGTGTTGTAGTGCGCACCACGCACTACAGTCGTCTCCACCAGCGCCTCGAAGTGTTTCGACTTCCGCTGCTTACGTAGAAATCTCCGATCACTCAGCTTCTCGGCCGCGGCCGTCGTGCCGTACCCCCAGCAGCCGGCCAAGATGACGATCTCGGCCGTCTCGGGCGCCAGCGGGTTCGCCGCACGGATGATGAGTCCGTAGTCACTGATCGGATCGCCGGACTGGTCGTACTGCGGCGCCGAAGCGGAATCGGTTCTGCGATCGATCACCGCGTTGCCGCCGCCCGTGTCCCGGGTGAACTCGTAGGAGACCACCTGATCGAGTCTTCCCAGCATAGTCGCTGTCACGGAATTGCCGTCCGGGCCGCCGATCAGCACCAGGTCCGAACGCAGATCTCGTGAATTCAGCTCCTTGGACTCGACGATCTTTCCTTCGAAACCCAATTCGCGCAGCTGGGTTTCGATCTCAACGAGGGCAAGGATTTCCCCCTTCCCCACCATTCCCGACTTCTCCCACGTACCGAGAGGCTCCCAATCCGGAGCACCGAGGACGATGAATGGCCCTCGGCTTCCCATGGATTTCCAGAACCGCCGAGCACGGAGCAATCTGACGCGCCTGCCGGTTCTCGTCGCCAGCCATACCGCCGCGCCACCGATCGCGGCGGCGATCAAGTTGACCGAGACATCGGGGAACGCACCGAGAACCAAGCCGCTGAAACTCGCGTGCGTCACCATCATTCCGCGACCACCTCACCGGTTGCCAACGCCGTGAGCGATCACCCTACCCGTCCGCGCGATCATCCACCCGGAGCCGGTAGCCGGGCAGCAATTCGCTACCTACACGTCCTCGAAATGAACCGAACCGCGGCCTTCGGCCACCGAACGGCGGATTGACGGATACCGACCATCTCGGACCGTATTCACGACCCCTTCGCACGCAGGTGATGACTGACGTCGCCGAGAAGGTCCACCGTCACTCGGCGTTCCGTGAACCGCCAGCCGCTCTCCTCTCGCGTGAAGCTGTCCTCGTACCGGCCCGCCGCGATCGTCTGCAGCGGGAACCCCGGGACCGCCTGCAACACCGTGAAGTAAGCGCGCCCCGAAGCTGTCGGACCCGACACCTCGAGCGCCACGTTCGTCGTCACGTGCTTCGTCCTCGGTGTCCCGTCCTCGTACACGATCACCGACTCGCGCAGCATCCGCTCGACCTCCGCCGCACCTCGCAGCACGCCGCCGCTGCCTGCGAACGAGCCGGCGGCGAACAGCTCGCCCACTCCTGCGAAGTCTCCCGCGTCGACCAGTTCCGCGTACGAAAACACCAGGTTCTGCAGCGCGCGGTAGTCGTCCACGGAAACGATCTTACAGAGAAAGTATAGAAATCTTCCGTACCTTGGCGGCGAACGGTGGCAGGGGGCCGCCGGATCAGGGGGTGCACCGTGGATCGCCGCAGTCTGCTCAAGGTCGGGGTCGGCGCCGTTGCCGGGGCCGTCGTGCTCAGCGGGACCGGGATCGGGACCGCTGCCGCCGATACCGGGTTGCCGCCCGTGCCCGGGATGCTCGGGGACCGGCGGGCCAACGAACTCTGGTACCAGCTCGACGAAATCGCGCTGTACCACCAGTCCCAGGAAGTCCAGGACGCCTACGGCGTGCTCTTCCCGTTCATCCAGCAGAACGCTCCGGAAGGCCTGTACGAGAAATGGCGGGAGCTGAGCCGGGAACCGGCGTACCCGACCAACTACGCCGAGTTCGCCAAGCCGGTCGAAGGGCCGCTGAAGGTCCTCTCGAAGCTGCAGCTCGACAACTTCGACCACTTCTACCGCGGTGACGAAGCCGGTCTGGTCAAGGCCTTCGCCTACTTCGGGCAGGGCGTCCTCTTCGACCCGCGGCGCGCAGCGCAGGAGTCGGAGGTGCACACCATGAACGGGAACCCGCCGAACGGCTACCACTTCTGGCACTCCGTCCTGCGGGCACAGCTGGTCCTCGGCATCGACCGGCACCGATGGGCGCGGATCGACCCGATGATCGGCTTCGCCTGGGCGCTGCAGTCCATCGCGAAACCCGACCACCGCCACGTCAACCCCGGCCTGCCGCGCGAACAGGTCCGCGCGCTGGCCCGGTACTGGCTGCCACGCTCGCCCGCCCAGCTCGACCACGACTTCCAGTCGGCGCCCTACCCCGCCTGAGCGTCCAGCACCCGCTGGTACGCCGCCCGCAGCGCGGGGCCCGGGGCGATCCCGAGCCGCTCGTCGAGGAGGCGGCGGCCCCGGTGGTACACCGCCACCGCGTCCGCCGGCCGCCCGCTCGCGCAGAGCGCCGTCATCAGCAGGGCGCGGGCGCCTTCCCGCAGCGGGTGTTCGAGGACGAACGCGGTCGCGTCGGGCACCGCGCGCAGGTGGTCGCCCGACGCGATCTCGGCTTCGATCCGGCCCTCCAGCGCCGCCAGCCGCAGCTCGTCGAACCGCGCCGCCTCGCCCGCCCGGAGCGGTTCGGCGATGTCGGCGAGCACCGGACCGCGCCAGAGCTCGAGGGCGGCGCGGAACAGCCCCGCCGCCCGGACCGGCCGGGCCGCGCGCAGCTCGTCGTGCCCCAGGTACGCCAGCCGCGAAAACTCCTCGGCGTCGACGGTCCCGCCCGGTGTCAGCAGGTAGCCGCCGCCGGAACGGACGAGCCGCGCCGGGCGCCCGAGGGCCGTGCGCAGCCGGGAGACGTACGTGCACACCTGCGCGTCGACCGTCGAGGGCCGTTCGCCTTCCCACAGCAGCGAAATCAGCCGTGCGTCGGGCACCACGCGACCGCGGGCCAGCAGCAACGCCGCCAGCAGCGTCCGCGGCTTGCGGCCGCCGAGCGCGGCCGGGCGGCCGTCGGCGCGCAACACTGCCAGCGGCCCGAGAATCCGGAACTCCATCCCCCACCCCCTTCCCAAGGTACGCGGAAAGTCTCAGCCGGTCCTTAGGTTGGGCGCGGATCATGGAGGGCAGAGGGGACGAGGAGGCCGCGATGATCACCACACGTCCGGGTTACCCACGCTGGCACACCGCGAGTGCGCAGGGGCCGCGCTCACTCAACGCCGACGCCGTGGGGGCGTACGCCGCGGCCGGCGGGCCCGGCATCGCCTTCGCCCTCGCCGACGGGGTCGGCGACGATCCCGCGGCGGCGCGCGCCGCCCGTACCGCCGCCGCGGCCGCCGCGCGCACGCCGATCCACAAAGGACCGGTCGAGGCGGTTCTCGCCGCCCAGCGCGCGGTGCGCGAGCAGACGCTCGGGGACGCGGTGCTCGTCGTCGCCATGCCGGCCGAGCGCGGCGGGTACCGCATCGCCTGGGTCGGCGACGCCCGCGCGTACGCCTGGGACGGCACGACGCTGAGCCGCCTGACCACCGACCACACGCTCGCCGAGTTCTTCCGCTCACGCCACCAGCCGGTGACGCCGCGGATGGAGCACGTCGTGACGACGAGCGTCCGCACGGCGGAAGCGGACGAGATCGGCACGGCGGAGACGTCGAGCGCGGGTCTGTTGCTGACCAGCGACGGCGTCCACAAGCCGCTCACCGGCAGCGGCATCCGCGCGGTGCTGGCCCAGCCGGAGGCGGGCGCCGCGGAACTCGTCGAAGCCGCCCTGGCCCGGGGCGGCTCGGACAACGCGACCGCCCTCTACGTCGAACCGCTGGAGGTCGACAGCACGACGGTCCGATTTCCCGTCGCCGCGTGAACCCTAGGCCGCGCGCTTGAGCTGCCGGTACTCCCGCAGCACGAGCACGATGATCACGACGTCGAGCGCGGCGAAGAACGGCAGCGCGATCGAGTGGGTGTGCACCGCCCGGAAGATCTCGTAGACGACGAACGCGGACAGGATGACGGCCGCCACCGGGTAGGCGCGGACGATCTTGCGGGCCAGCGCCCACACCAGGCCCAGCTTGATCAGGCCGTGGGCGAGCAGGTACGCCACCGCGAACGTCTTCGTGTCGCCGTGGAGGAAGTTCTCCGTCGCCGACTGGAGGTGGCGGGCCAGCGTGCCCGACGGGTCGCCGAGCAGGTCCCGGGTGATCACCGCGTGGGTGAAGCCGCTGACCGTCGAGGCCGGGATGAACGCGAGGATCAGTGCCCCGACCACCTGCAGCGCGCCGTCGAGGCCCTTGATCGCGATCGCGATCCGGAAGAACCGCTCGGTCGCCGTCGTGTTCGTCATGGCTCCAGCTCAGCAGAAACGGCGGATCAGTGCACGTGGAGGCACTTTTCGCACCGTTCGTGCCGGGCTGTCCGGCCGGTCGGGTCCGTCCCGTAGAACGGGTAGCAGGCCGCGCCGCAGATGGCTAGGAAGATCGGCCCGCACCGGAGGGGGTGCGGGCCGACCTGGTGGGCGACGGCCAGTGCGCGCCGCCGTGCGCCCGCTTCGGGGAGCCAGCCGTCGTGCGGGAGGCCGGCTCGGACCTGGGCGTCGAGCTCGTCGGCGCGGGTGATCAGGTCCGCGCCGAGATCGGCGAGCCGCTCCCCGAGATCGCGGAGGATGTCGGGGCGCGGCGCCTCCTCTCCGACGGTCCTGGCCAGCCACGTCAGATCGGGCACGAGCGAGGCGTGCAGGTCACGGATGCGTTCCAGCAGCCGCCGGTCCCGATCGGCGCCGTTCAGCACCGCGCCAGCCACGCCGACTCGCATTCGGCGCAGGTCGGATCGAACCAATGTCCCCCGAGCTGCGGAACATCACTCACCGCGACGGTCACTTCTTCCCCACACAGAGCCACGAACTGTTCTTCCGGACGCAGAGGGAACGGCCCGTTGAGCGCGTGGCGCCTTCCCTCCGCTTGCTGCCACCTCAACATGGTGTCCAGTCAAACTGTCCGCTCCAGCGGACACCAACACCCGAAAGCCTCTTACCAAGCCCCGACCAACCGCTTACGACGGCCACGGCTAGTGCTCTGTCCAGATAGGTTCGCCGGGTCGCTCAGGCTGCTGGGGTGAGGTGTTGCCCGCCCCAGCGGATGCCCTTCTCGCTGTGGACTCGTGCGCGTTCACGACGTTGCGCGGCGAGGACGTCGGGGTGGCGGGCGTTGGCGTTGCGCCAACGCAGGTAGCCGTGCAGCTTGCGGGCCAGCCTTGGGTGGTTGGGATGGTCGGAACCGGCGATGACGAAGGTGCGCAGCGGCCCGAAGTGCGCCTCGATCGGGTTGGCCCAGGACGAGTAGGTCGGGGTGAAGCACAGCTCGACCTTGTTGCGGGCCGCCCAGGTGCGGATCGCGCTGCCGCGGTGGGCGGAGAGGTTGTCGAGGATGGTGTAGATCGGTGCTCCGTCCGAGCGGGCGGCGCGGATCGACTTGAGCGCGGCGAGGGTATTTGCGGCGGACTTCTTCTTGCGCAGGACGCCCCAGAGGGTGTCGTCGCCGACGGAGTAGCAGCCGTGGAACTGCCGGACCCCGTGCAGCTTGTGGTAGTTCGCCGGCAACCGGTCGGGATGTCCCTTGCGGCCCCAGCCGGCACCCAGGTGGGGCCGGATGGTCAGTGGCCCGAACTCGTCGAAGGCGAACACCCGGTCCGGGAACGTGCTGGTGACGTGCTCGATCCGGGCGAGTTTGGCGTCCCGGTCCGGGTCGTTGGACTCCTTCCAGGTCTTCGTGCGCTGGAAGCTGATCTCGTGCTTGCGCAAGCTCCAGCGGGTGAAGGGCTGCTCGAGTGCTTCGGGTCGCGTGGTGGCCGTCGCGACAACGAAGGCTTCGTCCTCAGAGCTGATCAGGCGGGGACGGCCACCCGCCGACTGAGGGTCCAGGCTGGCCATCCCCGTCTCGTTGAACCGGTGGATCACACCACGGATCGCGTCTTCGTCGCCCTGAACCAGCCGGGCGATCGCCGGGACGGTGTTCCCGCCGGCCGACGCGAGCACCACCATCGCCCGGCGCATCCGCACCGCTGAGCCGGTTCCTCTTCGCACGATCTGCTGCAGCCGCTGACCTCCATGATCGGTCAGCCTGCGCTCCCGGACTGGATCTGCCATCCACCCAGCCTGACGGCCCGTCGATCACCGGCCGCGAACGCTGACCGGCGTGTCACCACACCGGCCAACGTTCATGGACAGAGCACTGGGCAGCGTTCGGCGCCCCAGCAGCGCGACGGCCTCCCCGGCGTCGAGGAGGCCGCCACGGTCCTACATCGCCGGCGGCGGCGAGGCAGTCCCCCATGCCGTCGGGGTCTCGCTCAGGCGGAACTCGATCTTGCCCGCGCGCAGCAGGTCCGCGTGGGAGATCCAGCTGCGGTCGTACCCGCGGTGTCCGATCCGGACGTCCTTTGTGTACTGCAGCTTCGCCGCGCGGGCGCCCGGTGCCGAGATCTCGATCTCGCGGCCGCCGGCCGGGTGGATCTCGACCTTCTCGAACATCGGCGTGCTCAACAGGTACGTCCCTGAGCCCGGCTGGGCTTCGAACACCCCCGCCATGCCGAAGACCAGCCACGACGAGATCGTGCCGAGGTCGTCGTTGCCCGGCATGCCGTACGGCGTGTCCGTGAACAACGTCCGCGCCGCGCGCAGCACGGCCGAGGTCTTCCACGGCGCTCCCGTCCAGCTGTACATCCAAGGCGCGTGCAGGTCCGGCTCGTTGTTCGGGTTGAACGCGAAGTTGTTGTGGTAGTCGTACGCGCCGTGGACCCAGGAGTCCTTGGCCGCCTTGGCCGGGTCGGTCAGCAACAGCGGCGTGTCGAAGAACGTGTCGAGCCGCTTCTCCGCCTGGGCCGGGCCGCCCATCAGGCCGAACAGCTTCGCCGTGTCCTGCTGGGCCAGCCACTGGTACTGCCACGGCGTGCCCTCGTGGAAGCCGGTCGACTGGGCGGGGTCCGGGTCGCCGACGCCCGTGCCATCCGCCGCTCGTGTGCGCGGGAAGCCCGTGAAGCCGTGGGATTCGACGCTGGTGTCCCACAGCTTCGCGAAGTTGCCGCAGCGCGCGGAAAGGGTCGCCGCCTTGTCGCGGTAGCCCAAACCGGCCGCCATCGTGGACAGCGCGCAGTCCGCGAGGGCGTACTCGAGGGTCGCCGAGCCCGCCTGGCGGGTGTCGCCGTAGGTGTAGCCCGGCAGGTCCTGGTAGCCGATCCAGCCGTTCTTCACGTACGTCGGGTTGCCGTCGCGGCCGCGGAAGATCGACTGGTCCGCGGGGACCTCGTTGGCGTTGCGCCACAACGCGTCGAACAGCTGGCGGGCGGTCCTGTCGTCGAGGATGCCGCGGCGGTAGTTGTCGACCACCCACGGCGTGACGGGGTCGCCGCTCATCACGTTCGTCTCGCCGCCGGCCAGCGCCCAGCGCGGCACCCAGCCGCCGTCCTGGTAGATCTTGAGGACGGACTTGGTCATGTCCGCGGCCTTGTCCGGGTGCAGCAGCGCGACCAGCTGGTTCTGCGAACGATACGTGTCCCACAGCGAGAACATCTGGTAGTAGGTGTCCCGGCTGCGGTGCACGACGTCGTCGAAGCCGCGGTAGGAACCATCCACATCGGACCCGACGGACGGGTGCAGCAGCGACCGGTACAGCGCGCTGTAGTACGTGCGCTGGTCGGCGGTCGTCCCGCCGGCGACGCGCATGCGGTTCAGCTCGTCTTCCCAGGTGTCGTGGGCCGCTTTTCGCGCCTTGTCGAACGACTTCGGCTGCTCGGCGCCGCGGTTGAGCCGCGCGCCGTCGATCGAGGTGTACGACAGCCCGACCGAGGCGCCGACCTGGTTCTTGTCGGTGCCGAAGGTGAGCCAGGCCCCGGTGCGCAGGCTGCCGAGCTTCGCGTCACGCTGGTTCGGCGTCAGCCGGCCATCGGTCCAGGTGCCGAAGCTCGTGAACTTGCGGTCGAACTTGGCGCTGAAGAAGACCTTGTAGCGCTCCTTCTGCGTCTCCCAGCAGAAGTTGCCGCCCTGCAGCCAGCCCTCGACGGTGTCGTCCCCGACGACGTGGACGTCGCCGGCGTAGGTGTAGCCGTTGCTCTCGCCGACCTCGATGAGGACGTTTTCGCTGGTCGCGCCACTGGGGAAGGTGTAACGGTGCTGACCCGTGCGCTGGGTGGCGGTCAGCTCGGCGTCGATGCCGTTCGCGAGCTTGACGCCGTAGTAGCCGGGCCGGCGGGTCTCATCGGCGTGGCTGAACTTCGCGCCGTACTGAGCGGGGTCACTGCTGGTGACAGCGCCGGTCGTGGGCATGAACCGGAAGTTGCCCATGGTCTGGCAGCCGACGCCGGAGAGGTGGGTGTGGCTGAAGCCGAGCGTGGTGTCCTGCGCGTAGTCGTAGGACGCGTACTTCTTGAGCTGGGTGTCCGGGCTGAGCTGCACCATCCCGAAGGGAGTGGTGGCGCCCGGGAAGGTGGTGCCGTCCCCGTTGTTGCCGATCGAGGTGTCGACGAGCGTGGTGGGGTCGCCGGCGAATCGGGGGCCCGCTTCGGCGGGGGTGGCGAGGGCCATCGTCGTGGCTGAGGCGAGCAGGGTGGCCAGGACGCGCGTACGCCGTCTCATCCGTGTCCTCCTGACAACGTTGTCACATGCACGGTGGGATCTTTTCCGTTGTCCGGTGGACAAATCAAGCCCGGAAAGCCTTGAACCTGACGTGACGTCAGGTTTTACCGTCGAGGTGTGAGCGAACGCAGGTGGAGCATCGGCGAGCTGGCCAGGGCCGGCGGCGTCACGGTGCGCACGTTGCACCACTACGACCGGATCGGCCTGGTGTCACCGAGCGAACGGACGCCGGCCGGGCACCGGCGGTACCTCGAGGCGGACGTGCGCCGGCTCTACCGGGTCCGGACCCTGTGCGGGCTGGGGCTGTCCCTGGACGAGGTGGCCGTCGTCCTGCGGAACGCGACGGACGACCTCGGCGAGCTGCGTGGCCTGCTGACCGCGCAGCTCGCCGATCTGGAGGCCAGGGCCGCGCGCATCGAGGAGTCGGCCCAGCGGCTCCGGGGCCTGCTCGCCCGGCTGGCCGAGGAGGCCATGCCGGCTCCGGAGCAGTTCTTCGCCGCCCTGGAGCCGATGTCCGTCGACGCCGGCCGCTACCTGTCCCCCGCCCAGCTCGCGACGATCACCGAACGGGCCGCGCAGCTGGGCAGCGGCGCGATCGAGAGCCTGAAGACCGAGTGGCTCGACCTGTTCACCCGGCTTCGGCAGCACCTGCTCGACGGGACACCCGTCGACGATCCGGCCGTGCGGGAGCTGGTCGCCCGCTGGCGGGCGACGGCGGCCGCGTTCCACCCCGGCGACCGCCCGTTCGAGGCGGCGACCACGGCGCTGTGGGAGGACAACCGCGCCGGGCTGGGCCGGGAACTGGACGGGCGCCTCGGCTGGTCCGGGCCGGGCGGCGCCGCCGAAGTCGTCGACTACCTGCGCAAAGCCCGCGCCGCGGGCGACGAAGACGAAAAGGACGAGTGAATGGACGTCGACATCACCGGCTGGCTCCGGGAGAACCTGGTCCGCCTGCGGACGCTCGAGCCGGACGACGCCGCCAACGACGAGCTCGAGCCGTTGCGCGACATCGTCGGCGACGCTCGCGTGGTGGCCATCGGCGAGAGCACGCACCGGGTGCACGAGTTCTACCAGCTGCGCCACCTGGTGACCCGGTTCCTGGCCGAGGAGCTGGGCTTCACCGGGTTCGCGATGGAGTCCGGCTTCCCGGAAGGCTGGGCGGTCCACGACTGGGTGCTCGGCGGCGACGGCGACCTGGACCGGCTCCTGCACACCGGGATCACCTACCACATGGGCAAGTGCGCGGAGATGCGCGAGCAGCTGCGCTGGATGCGCGCGCACAACCGCACCCACGACCGCAAGATCCGCTTCTACGGCATGGACATCCCCGACTCCAGCGCGTCCGCCCGGCCCGGGGTCACGGCTGCCCTGGCGTTCCTGGACGACGCCGACCCGGCCTACGCCGCGGCGGCCCGCGAGCACCTGCTGCCGCTGTTCGACTACCTGCCGTCCGACCGGACCGGACTGGCTTGGGCCGCGCCCGCGATCCAGGCCTACCTGGCGCTCGGCGCCGCGCACCGCCACGAGCTGACCGCCCGGATCGGCGAGCTGACCGAACGCCTCCGCGCCCTGCGCGTCCCGTACTCCACTGTGGACGCCACGAGGGCCGACATCGCGTTGCAGTGCGCGGTGACCGCGAGGTACGCGGACGCCTTCCTGGCCGGCATGGCCGCCGCGCCGGGGCGCACCTACCGGGGCGCCAACGTCCGGGACGCGGCGATGGCCGACAACGTCGAGTGGATCCTCGCCCGGGAGGACCGCGTCGTCGTCGGGGCGGCCAACGGGCACCTGCAGCGCTGGCCGTACCGCGTGCCCCCGATCATCAACGACGAGCAGGTCATGCTCGGCCAGCACCTGGCCCGCTCGCTCGGCGACCGGATGGTGGTCATCGCGACCACCTACGACAGCGGCCGCGTGTTCGGTCACCGGCCGCTGCCCGACGGGCCGCCCGGCCACACCGAGGTGTTCTACGAGGACGTCGCCCCCGGCACCGACCCGGGCGATCTGGACGTCCTGCTCGCCAGTGCCGGTGAACCGCTCGCCCTGCTCGACCTGCGCGAAGTCCCCGGCGAGGGCGAGGTGGCCCGCCGCTTCGCCGAGATCGACGGCACCCGGCAGGGGCCCTACAAGCAGCTGGTGAACCCGCTCGCCGCGTTCGACGCCGTCGTGCACATCGACAAGATCACCCCCTGGCAGACCTTCATCGAAGCTCCGGGGCAGCGCGTCGGGAGGTAGGCGGATGCTGCACGCTCACGCGGAGTCCGTGGCCGCGCTGGGACGCGACTACGCGGATCTCGCCGAACGCCACCGGGCCGCGGCGGACGCCGGGACCGGGCCGTTCGGCGAGTGGATCTCACGGACCGCCGAACTGGCGGTGGCCGCCGAACGCCTGCTCGCCCGGGAAGTCGCCCTCGCCCGCGAAGCCGGCGTCACCTGGGTCGCCATCGCCGGCGCGCTCGGCGTCAGCAGGCAGGCCGCGTGGAAACGGTGGGCCGGGGTCAGACCTGGTGCGTGACGTGCCCGTCGAGGATCGTCGCCGTCACCGGGAGGGTGCGCAGGTCCGCCGGGGACAGCGTCGACGGGTCCGCCGCCGTCACCATGAGGTCCGCGACGTCGCCCACCGCCACTCCGCGCCGGCCGCCCGAGGACGCCGCCAGTGCGTCGGCGAACGGGATCGCCTGCTCCGGGTGCCACGGCGGGCGGTCGTCGTCCGTGCGGGAGATCGCCGACGCGATGCCGTCCCAGGGGTCCAGGGGCGCCACCGGCGCGTCCGAGCCGAACTCCAGGCGGGCACCCGACTCCAGCAGCGACCGGTACGGGAACGCCCGCTCGGTGCGCCCGTGCCAGTGGCGGTCCGCGACGTCGCGGTCGTCCGGCTGGTGCGCCGGCTGGACCGCCGCGATCACGCCCAGGGCGGCGAACCGGGGAACGTCGGAAGGGGACAGCAGCTGGGCGTGTTCGATGCGGCCGGGGCAGCCGACCTCCTCGAACGCGTCCAGCGCGATCGTGTTCGCCCGGTCGCCGATGGCGTGGACGGCCGGGAGCAGCCCGTGGTCGAACGCCCGCCGCAGCAACGGAACCAGTTCGCCGGGCGGCAGTTCCAGCAACCCCGGCGATTCGGCGCCGGGGTACGGGTCGTGGCAGTAGGCCGTGCGGGTGTTGAGGGAGCCGTCCACGAAGAGCTTGAACGGCCCGACCGTCAGCCGCCCGCCGGAGTCCGGCAGGACGTCGCCGGTGCGGTGGCCGCGCTCGATGGTCTGGTCCAGGAGGTGCTTCGCGACGACGCACGAGATGCGGGCGGCCGGGGCGCCGCGGCGGGTCCAGTCCGCCACCGTGTCCGCGTACTCGTAGTCGACGATCTGTGTGACGCCCCGCGCGGCCGCCGCGGCAACCGCTTCCGCCACCCACCGGTCCTGGACGTCGATCGCCGCCGTCGGCAGCTGGGCCGTCGCGCTCATGCAGTCGCCCTCGAGCAGGACGCCCGTCGGGTGGTCGCGGCCGATCAGCTTCAGCGCCGCCGGGCTCAGCCACAGCGTGTGCAGGTCCGCGCTGAACAACGCGACCGCGCGCCCGGGCAGCGCCCGCTGCAGCAGGTCCTTGTGCGGCTTGTCCGGCCAGAGCCCGTCGCGGAACCCGGCGCCCACGACGAGTTCCGTCTGCGGCGCCGGCGTCGCCAGCAGGTGCGCGAGCAGCAGCTCGATCGCCTCCCCCGCCGAGCGCGCCGCGTCGAGGGGGATGCGGCGGCGGAACGTCGCCCACTGCACCACGTGGACGTGCGCGTCGACCAGCCCCGGCAGCAGCGTCCCGCCGTGCCCGTCGACCACCCGCGCGGCGAACCCGCCGGAGCCCGACTCGGTGATCGAGGTGACCCGCCCGTCGTTGACCCGGACGTCGGCGAGCTCGCCACCGAGACCGGGCCGGACGCGGCGCAGCAGGAGATCATCCATGCGGACACCTTGCCAGCCGGACCCGTCCGGGTGAAGCCGCGCATGAAAGTGAAATGGCTCGGGTACCAGAGACGTTGTAAGAGATGGCAGCCGTCGCCCGCCGAAGGGTCAGGGCCGGTGAAGAGCGCCGCCTTCACAAGCCGCGCAGGGTTCGACTCCCTCGGTTGCCACGCGATTCTCGGGGCGAGGCCGGTGCGCGGAAAGCGCGCGCCGGCCTCGCCTCGCGGTGTTTCCCGGGGGGTCGAACCCCCGGACGCCCGCCAGGGGCAAGCCCCCTGGCGGGGTCCCGTTGGGTGGTCAGCCCACCGGCATGTCCCGCCGCCGCAAGGCGAACAGGCCGGCCGCGCCCGCCGCCGCCGCGATCGCCGCCAGCCAGAGCGCCGGTGTCACCGAGAACGTGCCGCCCGGCAGGCGCGGCAGGTGCTGGAACGGCGAAATCCCCAGCACCACCGAACTCCACCGCAACGCCGTCCCCACCAGCGACAACAACAGGAACCCCGCCAGCAGCCCCCACGCCGCCGCCGCGAAGCGCGGGAGGAAGCCGATCAGCAGCACCGCCAGCCCCGTCAGGACCCAGACCGCCGGCAGCTGGGCCAGCGCCGCCGGGACCAGCCCGAAGCCGCTGCCGTACGCCGCCCCGGTCGCCCAGCCGGTCACCGCCAGCACCAACGCCGGCCCGAAGACCGCGAACGTCAGGTGGGCCAGTGCCCAGCCGACGCGCCCGACCGCCGTCGCCAGGACCGGTTCCGCGCGGCCCGCCGCCTCTTCCGCCCGCAGCTTCAGCGTCGCCTGCACCGCACAACCCGCCGCCGCCAAGCCGAACAGCGTGATCGTCCCCGCCAGGTACGCGTCCAGCACCGCACCACCGCCGCCCATGCGGGAGAACACGTCCGCGACCGCCCGGTTGTCCCGCATCATGTCCGCGACGTTCTGCGCGACCCCGCCCATCAGCAGCCCGACGAGCCCCAGGCAGACGGTCCAGACCAGCAGCGTCCCCCGCTGCAGCCGCCAGGCCAGGGCCAGCGGCGAGCGCAGCGACGCCTTCGCGCCGGAACGCCCGAGCCGCGCCGGCAGCAGGGCCGCGCCGAGGTCACGACGAGCGGACAACGCCACGGCCGCCACCACGAACACTCCCGTCGCGAGGACGCCCAACCCGAGCACCCACCACTGTTCGCCCGCGAACGGCCGCAGCCGGTGCGCCCAGCCGATCGGCGACAGCCACGCGAGCCAGCCCGCCGAGCCGCTGCCGTCCCCCGCCGCGCGCAGCAGGAACGCCAGCACCAGCGCTCCGATGCCGAAGCCCCGCGCCCCGCTCGCACCCCACGTCAGCTGCGCCGCGACCGCGCCGACCCCGGCGAACACCCAGCCGGCCGAGGTGAAACCGAGACCGAGCGCGAGCGCGCCGGCGAACGGAACGCCCTGCGCGGCGACGCCGAAGGCGGCCAGCAGGCCGAACACCAGGCACGCACCGCAGGTGGCGAGCACCGCGGCGGCCAGCCCCGCGTGCCGGCCGACGACGGTGGCACCGGTGAGCTCGCGACGTCCCGCTTCCTCCTCGGTCCGGGTGTGCCGGACCACGGTGAGCAGCGCGATCAGGCCCACGACCACCGGGACGAACCCGCACTGCCAGGCCAGGAGGTTCCCCGGCGAAGAGCCGTACAAGGGGCCGTTGCGCACCACGAACGTCGCGCTCGACGCGTTGAGGTCGTAGAAGTGCCGACGTGCCGCGGCATCGGGGTACGCCGCCTTGATCGACGACAGGTAGCCCACCGGCGCGAGCGCGAGACCGGCGATCCACAACGGCATGAGCAGGCGGTCGCGGCGCAGCACCAGCCGCAGCAGCGCCCAGGTCCCGGTCATCGGGCCGCTCCGACCGGCTCGTCCTGCCGGTAGTGGCGCAGGAACAGCTCTTCGAGTGTCGGCGGGCGGCTCACCAGGCTCCGCAGCCCCGCCCCGGCGAGGTGCCGCATCACGTCGTCCAGCGACGCCGGGTCGACGGACAGGTGGACGTGCGAGCCGTAGGTGCTCAGGTCGTGCACGCCGGACAGCGCCGCCAGGTCCGCCGGCACCTGCGCGAGCGAGGCGTCGATGGTGATCCGGCCCAGGTGCCGCAGCTCGTCCAGGGTGCCCGACTCGACCGTGCGGCCGGCCCGGATGATCGTGACGCGGTCGCACAGCGCCTCGACCTCGGAGAGGATGTGCGAGGACAGCAGCACCGTCCGGTCGCCGCGTTCGCGTTCTTCCGCGACGATCTCCCGGAACACCTCCTCCATGAGCGGGTCGAGCCCGGACGTCGGTTCGTCGAGGACCAGCAGCTCCACATCGGACGCCAGCGCGGCGACGAGCGCGACCTTCTGCCGGTTGCCCTTCGAGTACGCCCGGCCCTTCTTGCGCGGGTCGAGGTCGAAGCGCTCGATCAGCTCCGCGCGGCGAGCGGTGTCGAGGCCGCCGCGCAGCCGTCCGAGCAGGTCGATGACCTCGCCGCCGGTGAGGTTCGGCCAGAGCGTGACGTCGCCCGGGACGTAGGCGAGCCGCCGGTGCAGCTCGGTGGCGTCGGTCCAGGGGTCGCCGCCGAGCAGGGTGGCGCGGCCGCCGTCGGCGCGCATCAGCCCCAGCAGGACGCGGATCGTCGTGGTCTTGCCGGCGCCGTTGGGCCCGAGGAAGCCGTGCACCTCGCCGGTGTGGACGGTCAGGTCGAGCCCGTCGAGGGCTCGTGTCCGGCCGAACGCCTTGGTGAGGCCGTCGGCGGTGATCGCGTCGGCCATCGTCATTCCTTCCGTGGGTACGCGGCCAGCGATTCACTGGCCTTCTTCAGGGCTTCGGGGGTGGCGAGCGGATGGGTGAACAGGAACCCGGCGGCGAGCGACATGCGCAGCATCGCTTCGTGGGTGCCGGGTTCCTCGCCGAGCGCGCGGGCGACGTGGTCCTGCAGGATCATCATTCCGCCGGTCATGGCGGCGAGTGCGGCCGCGCAGGCCCGCGGGTCCGGCATCGCCGGGCCCTGGTCGCGGAGGTAGCGCTCGGTGCCGTCGACGATCTCGGTGAACTGCGCGGCCGCGGCCGCGGAGCCGTCGACCATCGCCCGGCCCATGTAGCGGCGGAAGAGCAGCTGGCGGGCGTCGAAGGTGGGGAGGAATTCCGCGTTCGCGGCGCCCTTCGCGAGCACCTCTTCCTTGAACTTCAGCAGCTCGTCGTAGACGTAGGTGTCGCAGGCCTCGCGCAGGCCGTCCTTGGAGCCGAAGTGGTGGCGGATCAGGCCGCCGGAGACGCCGGCTTCCTTGGCGATGTCCAGGATCGACGTCTTCTCCATGCCGCGCTCGGTGAAGAGCCGGATGGCGGCGTCGCGGATCCGGGCCCGTGCGGTGAGGTCTTCGGCGTTCATCGGCAGTCCTATACGTGCATGTAGTCGACTACACGAGAATATAGTCCGCTACTCGCACATATAGCAAGGCGTCGGTTTCACGCGAAGGCGGCGCTTTCGGTGACGGCCTAACCGGGCAGCGCATTACTCCATTTGGCTCGCAACCAATTGCGGTCTATGGGCTAACTGTCTGATTGCTGCCGAAGATCCCAGCCTGTGTACTGCTCGGTACGCACATCTTCACGAAGGGTCGTTTCAGTGGAACAGCACAGATCGCGCTGGAGACGGCGGGCCGGGATCACCATCCTCGCCACCGCTCTCGGCGCCTCCGTCCTCGGCGTGGCCGTCCCGGTGGCCTCCGCCCAGCAGGCCCCGCCGACCAACGGCGCGGCCGACGGCAAGACCCTCGACGAGCACGACCGCGCGCTCGTCGCCGAAGCCGAGAAGGCCGGGAAGCCCGACGTCACCCTGCTGATCGCCGCGGAAAAGGGCCAGACCGGCACCGCCGTGAACGAGCTCAAGGCCCTCGGCGGCGTCGTCCAGTCCACCGACACCAAGCTCGACTACGTCAAGGTCAGCATCCCGCCGGCCAAGGCCGAGAAGGCCGCGAAGCTCAAGTCGGTCAACGCGGTCGACGTCGACGGGCTCATCGTGCGCGACGACCCGAAGCCCGACGGCGCGACCACCCCGCTGCCGCAGCCGGCCCCGGGCAAGAACACCCCGCGCGTCAACCCGTACCTGCCGACCGGGGACACCTACGCCGCGCAGTTCGGCCAGGTCCTGCCCAACTGGGACGGCAAGGACACCACGGTCGCGGTGCTCGACTCCGGCGTCGACCTCGACTCCCCCGCACTGGCCACCACCAGCCACGGCGAACGCAAGATCGTCGACTGGTACAACGCCAACGCCACCAACTCCGGCGACGGCACCTGGGTCAAGCAGTCCACCCAGACCTACACCGGCACCTTCACGTCGAACGGCCGCACCTGGACGGCCCCGGCGACCGGTGGCCCGTACACGTTCGGCCTCTTCGGCGAGACCGCGGGCGACCTGGGCGCCGCGGACAGCGAGACCGGCGGTGACATCAACCGCGACGGCGACCGCGCCGACTCCTTCGGCGTGCTGCTCGACCCCGCCGCCAAGGAGGTCCGGGTCGACCTCAACGGCAACGGTGACTTCACCGACGAGAAGCCGATGACCGACTACAACAAGAAGTACGACGTCGGCTTCTTCGGCACCGACAACCCGGCGACCGACATCGCCGAGCGGATGGCCTTCGTGGTCCAGACCGACAAGCCGGGCTTCGTCGGCATCGGCATCGCCGGCGCGGAGCACGGCTCGCACGTCGCCGGCATCGCCGCGGGCAACGACCTGTTCGGCGGCAAGATGGACGGTGCCGCCCCCGGTGCGAAGGTGCTCGCGGTCAAGGTGTGCCTCACCAGCGCCGGCTGCACCTCCTCCGGCCTGATCGACGGTGTCGTCTACGCCGCCAGCCACGGCGCCGACGTCATCAACATCTCGATCGGCGGCCTGCCGGCCCTCAACGACGGCAACAACGCCCGTGCGGAGCTCTACAACCGCACGATCGCCGAGTACAACGTCCAGATCTTCATCTCGGCCGGCAACAGCGGCGCCGGGGCGAACACGGTCGGCGACCCGTCGGTGGCCACGGACGCGATCTCGGTCGGCTCGTACATCACCAAGGAGACCTGGCTGTCGAACTACGGTTCGGTCACCAAGAACCCCGAGTCGATGCACCCGTTCTCCTCGCGCGGCCCGCGTGAGGACGGCGGCTTCAAGCCGGACATCATCGCGCCCGGCGCGGCCATCGCCACCGTTCCGCGGTGGGAGCAGCCGAGCCCGGTGGCCGGCACGTACACCCTGCCGGCCGGTTACGCGATGCTGCAGGGCACTTCGATGGCGGCGCCGCAGGCGACCGGCGCGGCGGCCCTGCTGGTGAGCGCGTACAAGGCGACCCACAACGGCCAGCGGCCGCCGGTGGCGCAGCTGCGGGCGGCGATCAAGTCGACCGCGCGGTTCGTGCCGGGCATCGGCGCGTACGCCCAGGGCGCGGGTCTGTTCAACGTCCCGGCCGCGTTCGTCGCGCTTTCGCTCAACCCGAAGCCGGACACGGTTTCGACGTCGGTCGAGGTGCACACCGCGCTGTCGGGCCTGCTGGCCAAGCCGAACACGGGCGTGGGCATCCACGACCGCGAAGGCGTGACCGTCGGCAAGGCCTACACCCGGACGTACACGATCACCCGCACCACGGGTTCGGCGCACCCGGTGCCGTACTTCGTGCGGTGGGTCGGCAACGACGGCACGTTCGCCTCCGGCTCCACGGTGGTCCTGCCGCTGAACACGCCGGTCAAGTTCGACGTCAAGGTCAACCCGAAGGGCACCGGGGTCCACTCGGCCCTGCTGTACCTGGACAACCCGCTGACCATCGGCATCGACGTGCAGACCCTCAACACGGTCTTCGCGCCGCAGGAGTTCGTCGCCGGCAAGGGTTTCCAGGTCGACAACTCGGGCAAGGCCGCCCGCAACCAGGCGACCAGCTACTTCGTGCGGGTGCCGCAGGGCGCCAGCGCGCTGAAGGTGGACCTGGACGCCGGTGCCGGCGCCCCGGGCAAGGGCCAGGTGCGGTTCCTGCGGTACGACCCGACCGGTGTCCCGGCCGAGGCCAGCACCGCGACGACCGCGTGCTACCTGCCCGACGCGGGTGCGGGCTGCGCCGGCGGCACGCCGACCAGCCGGACCATCGCCAACCCGCTCCCGGGCGTGTGGGAGATCGTCGTCGAGGCGCGCCGGACGTCCGATGTGGACGAAGCGCCGTACAAGCTGTCGGCCGCGGTGCTGGGCACGGCGATCTCGCCGAACCCGGACGTCATCGCGTCCGCCACGCTGAACACGCCGATCTCGCGGTCCTACACGGTGCAGAACACGCTCGGCGCGTTCACCGGCAAGCTCAACGGGGCGACGCTGGGCAGCGCGAAGACGCAGCGGCCGTCGATCGCCGAGGGCGTGCAGCAGCAGTACCAGATCCCGGTGACGGCGGGCTCGCAGTCGCTGACCGTCACGATCGGCAAGACGTCCGACGTCGGCGCCGACCTCGACCTGGTGCTGTACAACTGCACGACCGGATCCTGCGTGCAGGCGGCGGTGAGCGCGGACGGTGACTCCGAGGAGTCGGTGACCGTGCCCAACCCGGCGGCGGGCACGTGGGTCGCGCTGGTGGACGGCTACGCGGTGCCGGCCGGCACCACGGAGTACGACTACCTCGACGTGTTCACCAACCCGGCCTTCGGGTCGGTCACGGTGAACGACGCCAACGCCCTGCGCGCGTCGGGCAGCTCGTGGACCGTGCCGGCCACGGTGACCGCCACGGCCGCCCCGGCCGCGGGCCGCACCCTGCGCGGTCAGCTGGCCGTGCAGACCGACACCGGCGTCACGGTCGGCACCTCGCTGGTGCAGATCAACGCGGTGAGCTAGTCCGCAGGTCCGTGGAGGCCGTCCCGGGGATCCCCGGGGCGGCCTTCACGCTTCCTGAGCCCGGGTGACGAAGGGCGCCGGATCCGCCAGGACGCGGTGGATGACCCGGCCGGCCGCGCCGAGGGTGGCCGCGTCTCCGCCCAGCCGGGACGCCGTCAGCACCGGAGGCGTGCCGCGCAGGCCGCCCAGGCGCTTCGCCAGCACCTCGGACACCGGCCCGGACAACCACGGGTACAGCTGCGTGAACACCCCGCCGAGCACGATGCGGTCGAGGTCCAGCAGGTTCACCGCCGACGTCAGGGCGATGCCGAGGGCACGCCCGGCCGCCGCGCACGCCGCCAGCGCCGTCTCGTCGCCGCCCTCGAGAGCGGCCAGCAACGACGGCACCGAGGCGGCCTTTCCCGCCGTCAGCAAGGCTTCCTGCCCGGCGTAGGTCTCCAGGCAGCCGCTGCCGCCGCAGCGGCACGGCGCGCCCTCCGGAGCGACGACCACGTGCCCGAGCTCGCCGGCCAGGCCCGTCGCGCCGGAGTAGAGCACGCCGTTCACGACCAGCCCCGCGCCGATGCCGATTTCGCCGGAGACGTAGAGGAAGTCGGGTTCGCCGTCGCCGTACCAGAGCTCGCCGAGCGCCGCGAGGTTCGCTTCGTTGTCCAGCTCGACCGGGACCGGCAGGCGCAGCAGGTCGGCCGGGCGGACGTCCTGCCAGCCGAGGTTGGGGGCGCTGAACAGCACGCCGTCGCCGACCGGGCCGGACACCGCCAGCACCGCGCCCGCCGCCTCCAGCCCCAGCCGGTGCGCCTCGGCGAGTGCCTCCGCCGCCAGGTCCTGCAGCTCTCCCAGGACCTTCTTCGGCCGGGAGCCGCGGTTGTCGCGGTCGCGGCGGGCGGCCACCCGGACCTCGCCGGTGAGGTCGAGCACGCGCACCGCGAGGTAGTCGACGTTGACCTCCAGGCCCAGTGACGCCACGCGCGCCCCGCTGAGCACGAGTGCCACGCCCGGCCGGCCGCGTTCGCCCGCCCGCGCGGGGCCGGTCTCGGCGAGCAGGCCCGCGTCCACCAGGTCGCCGACCAGTTTCGAGACGGTCGACTTGGTCAGGCCGGTGACCTCGGCGAGCGCGGCCCGGGTGAGCGGGCCACCGCGGCCGACCGCGCCGAGCACGACCTCGAGGTTGCGGGCGCGCATCTCTTCGTGCCGCACGGCCTGCGTCATCGTGTCCCTCCTCCGAAGCACTCTAACCGGGCCTCTTGACGCCGGGGACCGCCGCGGCGCATATTTAGTCTACAACGTGAACTAAATGAAGGGACAGTCATGAGCGACTTCGCTCCCCAGCCGGCCGACAAGTTCACCTTCGGCCTCTGGACCGTGGGCTGGCCCGCCGCCGACCCGTTCGGGGTCGCCACGCGGCCGCCGCTGGACCCGGTGGAGAGCGTGCACCGGCTGGCGGAGCTGGGCGCCTACGGCGTGACCTTCCACGACGACGACCTGCTGGCCACCGAGCCGGACCGCGACAAGGCGATCGAGCGTTTCCGCAAGGCGCTGGCCGAGACCGGCCTCAAGGTGCCGATGGCGACGACGAACCTGTTCACCCACCCGGTGTTCAAGGACGGCGGCCTGACCAGCAACGACCGCGACGTCCGCCGGTACGCGCTGCGGAAGGTGCGCCGCAACCTCGACCTGGCGGCCGAGCTGGGCGCGCAGACGTACGTCGTCTGGGGCGGCCGCGAAGGCGCCGAGTCCGACGCCGCGAAGGACGTCCGCGCGGCGCTGGACCGCTACAAGGAGGGCCTGGACCTGCTCGCGGACTACGTCGTCGAGCAGGGTTACTCGCTGCGGTTCGCGCTGGAGCCCAAGCCGAACGAGCCGCGCGGTGACATCCTGCTGCCGACCATCGGGCACGCGCTGGGCTTCATCTCCCAGCTCGCGCGGTCGGAGATGTTCGGCCTCAACCCCGAGGTCGGGCACGAGCAGATGGCCGGGCTGAACTTCGTGCACGGCATCTCGCAGGCGCTGTGGCAGGGCAAGCTGTTCCACATCGACCTCAACGGCCAGCACGGCCCGAAGTACGACCAGGACCTGATCTTCGGCCACGGCGACCTGAAGAGCGCGTTCTTCCTGGTCGACCTGCTGGAGAACGGCGGCTACGACGGCCCCCGCCACTTCGACTACAAGCCGATGCGCACCGAGGACGCCGAAGACGTGTGGGTGTCCGCCGCGGCGAACATGCGGACGTACCTGATCCTCAAGGAGAAGTCGGCCGCGTTCCGGGCCGACCCCGAGGTCGCGGAGGCCCTGGCAGCTTCGCGGGTCCCGGACCTCTCGACGCCGACGCTGGCGCCGGGCGAGACGTTCGACGACGTCCTGAACGACGAGTTCGACCTCGACGCGGCCGCCGCGCGCGGCTACCACTTCACCCGGCTCAACCAGCTCGCCCTGGAGCACCTGCTCGGCGTGCGCTGACCGGCCGCTACGCCGCGGGAAGCACTCCCGCGGCGTAGCGGATCGCGCCCAGCAGGAGCGCGCGGAAAGCCGGGTCGGCGTACGACTCGCCCGGGTGACCGAGCCCGGTGTAGAACGCCCGGCCGCGGCCCTGCGGGTGACACCAGGTGATGGGGTGGTCCACCCCCATCCCGCCACCGGTGTAGCTGGACTCGTCCAGCGTCTGCAGCACGTGCACCCGGCCACGCGGGTTGGCGCGGAAGTCGTACAGCTCGTCGGTCCGGGTCCACACCGGCGGCAGGTGGGCGGTCGCCGGGTGCGTGCCGTCTTCGGTCACGACCCGGGCCCGCTGGATCTCCGGGTGGGTCTTGAACCGGGCCCCCACCAGCTGTCCGTACCACGGCCAGTCGTACCCCGTGTCGGCTGCGGCGTGGACGCCGACGTAGCCGCCGCCACCCTCCACATAGGATTCGAACGCCGCCTGCTGCGCCGCGTCCATGACCTCACCGCTGGTGGACAGGAACACCACCGCGTCGCAGGAGGCCGTGACCGCCGACGCGTCCTCGGTCGCCGTGACGTCGAACCCGTGCGCCGAACCGAGCTCCCGGATCGCCCGGATTCCCGCCGGGATCGAGTCGTGCCGGTACCCGGCCGTCTTGGAGAACACCAGCACCCGCACGGGGAACCTCCTCACTTGGTCGGAACGGCGGCCGCCAGCAGGAAGTCCTTGACCTCCGTGGCGTGGATCTTCTCGCGCGCGAACGCCGGGTCCGAGCACAGCAGCACCGGCCCGTCCCCGGGCGAGTCCGGAAGGCGGCCGTGGCTGCCGCGGACCGGCGCCGGGTCCAGCGGCACGACCTGCATCGAGTACCGCAGGCCGAGCTTCTTGCGGGCCAGCGCGGCCGCCGCCTTCAGCTTGGCCCGCGGGTCCTTCGGGTCGAAGAACAGCTCGGCCGGGTCGTAGCCGGGCTTGCGGTGGATCTCGACGGTCTTCGCGAAGTCCGGCGCGCGGTCGTCGCTCAGCCAGTAGTAGTAGGTGAACCAACTGTCCGGCTCGGCGATCGCGACCAGTTCACCGGCCCGTTCGTGGTCGATGCCCAGCCCGGCCTGGCCGGCGCGATCCAGCACGGCGTCCACTCCGGGCAGTCCGGCGACGATGTCCCGCACCCGCGGGACGTCCGCCGGATCGGCGACGTAGACGTGCGCGACCTGGTGGTCGGCGACCGCGAACGCCCGGGACGTCCACGGGTCCAGGTACTCCATGCCCGCCTGGACGTACACGGCGAGCAGGCCTTCGCGGCGCAGCGCCCGGTTGACGTCGACCGGCCGGCGGGCGTTCGTGATGCCGTACTCCGACAACGCGACGACGGTGTGCCCGCCCGCGGCCGCGAAGTCCAGCAGGGGCCGCAAAGCCGTGTCGATCTCCCGCGCGGCGGCCGCCGCCTCGGGGGCGTCCGGGCCGAAGCGCTGCAGGTCGTAGTCCAGGTGCGGGAGGTAGACCAGCGTCGTGTCCGGCTTGTCCTGCGCCAGCACCTGCTGTGCGGCCGCGATGATCCACTTCGACGACGTGATCGAGGCCGTCGGGCCCCAGTAGGTGAACAGCGGGAACTCGCCGAGGGCGCCGACCAGCCGGTCGTGCAGCCGGGGCGGGTGGGTGTAGCAGTCCGGGGACTTCTTGCCGTCGGCGTGGTAGATCGGCCGCGGGGTCACCGTGAGGTCGGTGTCCGCGCCCATCGCGTACCACCAGCAGACGTTCGCGACCCGGTGGCCGGGTTGCGCGCGGCGGGCGGCGTCCCAGAACTTGTCCCCCTGCACCAGCTTGTTGTGCTGGCGCCACAGGAACACCTCGCCGAGTTCGCGGAAGTACCAGCCGTTGCCGACGATCCCGTGCCCGGCCGGGGTGAGCCCGGTGAGGAACGTCGACTGCACCGAGCAGGTGACCGCGGGGAACACCGTGCCGAGCTCGGCGGTGAAGCCCGGTTCGGCCATCTTGCGCAGGTTCGGCATGTGCGGGAGCAGCCGCGGCGTGAGCCCGACGACGTCGAGGACGAGCAAACTCATGCGGACACCTCTTCCAGGCCCAGGGTGGTCAGTTGCCGCCGGGTCCAGTCCAGCTCGGCCGCGATGCCCGCGACCAGCCCGGCGTCGTCGGCGGGTGCGTCCGGGAGCACCTGCCAGGTGTAGGTCTCGACTTCGACGTGGTCGGTGCGCGCGGCCGCGCCGCCGAACAGCTCGTGCAGGGTGCCCGCCAGCACCGGCCGGGTCGACGTCAGCGGCGGCGCCGGCTCGGCGTGCAGCGGGACGTGGAAGTGCACCCGCCACGGCGCCCGGCCCGGGAGGCCGCCGGCCAGCGCGAGATCGAGGTCGTCGGCTCCGGGTGGGGCTCCTTCGGTGCTCTGGTGCAGGAATCGCGGCTCCACAAAGGAGGCCAACGCGGCCCGCGTGGCGGGATCGGCGGGATCCGGGGCTTCCAGCGCGGCCGACGCCTGCAGCTTGACGACGGCCAGCCCGGCGGCTTCGAGCCGGCCCAGCGCGGCGGCCGGGTCCTCGAAGCCCACCGCGAGGTGGCAGGTGTCGAGGCAGACACCCAGTCGCTCATTGTCCACTTCGGACAGGAGGGACGCGGCCTGCGCGGTGGTCTCGATGATGCAGCCGGGCTCCGGCTCGAACGCCACCCGCACCGGCCGGTCCTGCGCGGCCAGTCCCCTGGCGAGGACGTCCAGCTGCCCGTCGTCGCCCCGCCAGTCCGTGCGCCAGCCGAGCGGCAGGGTCGACACGCTGCCGCGCACCGCGTCGTCCGGCATCAGCTCGGCCAGCAGCCGCGCGAGGTCCAGGGTGTACCGCGTGCGCTCGGGTGCCGACCAGTCCGGCCGGTACACCTTGTGCTTGACGACCGGGTCGTGGAAGCCCTGGTAGGGGAACCCGTTGAAGGTGACGGCCTCCAGGCCGCGGGCGGCCAGCTCACGCTTGAGGCGGGCCACCGCGGCCGGGTCGCCGGCCAGCTCGGAGGCCACCGGCCGGGCCAGCCAGAGGCCGAGCCCGAGCCGGTCCACGCCGAGGCGCTCGCGGACCGGCTCGCCGAAACGGGCCAGCTGGGCGAGCACGCCGTCGAGGTCTTCGGCCTGGTGGACGTTGGTGCAGTAGGCGAGGTGGACCAGCGTGCCGTCGCGGTGCCGGAACCTCACTTGCGCGCCCCGCGCAGGATCGAGTTGCCCGCGAACTCGGCTTCCGAAGAGACCCCTTCCAGGGAAAGCCGCCCGCTCCGGCCGTAGAACTCCACCGGATTGCGCCACAGCACCCGGTCGACGTCGTCCTCGGTGAACCCGGCGGCCAGCATCGCGTCGCCGGTCTTGCGGGTCTTGAGCGGGTCGCTCTTGCCCCAGTCGGCGGCCGAGTTCACCAGCACGCGCTCGGTGCCGTACTCGCGCAGGATCGCGACCATCCGGTCCTCGTCCATCTTCGTGTCCGGGTAGATCGAGAAGCCCAGCCAGCAGCCGGATTCCTTGACCATCGCGACGGTCACCTCGTTGAGGTGGTCGAGCACCACGCGGTCCGGCGCGATCCCCGACTCGCGGACGACGGCGATGCTCCGCTCGGTCCCGGCCGCCTTGTCGCGGTGCGGGGTGTGGACGAGCGCCGGGAGGTCGTGGGCGACGGCCAGGGCGAGCTGCGCGGCGAAGGCCTTGTCCTCCTCCGCGGTCATCGAGTCGTAACCGATCTCGCCGACCGCGACCACGCCGTCCTTCTCCAGGTACCGCGGCAGCAGTTCGAGCACCGGGGCGCAGCGCGGGTCGTTGGCCTCCTTGGGGTTGAGCGCGATCGTGCAGTGGTGGGCGATGCCGAACTGGCTCGCGCGGAACGGTTCCCAGCCGACCAGTGCGTCGAAGTAGTCGGTGAAGCTGCCGACGTTCGTGCGCGGCTGGCCCAGCCAGAACGCCGGTTCGACCAGTGCCCGGACGCCGGCGGCGTGCATGGCCGCGTAGTCGTCGGTGGTCCGGGAGCTCATGTGGATGTGGGGATCGAAGATGCGCATCAGCCGTCCTGTTCGTTCAGCAGGGTGCGGAGATCGGCGGGGACTTCGCGGCCCGCCGCGGTGCGTTCGGCGGCGAAGGACCGCAGCATGCGCAGCAGTTCTTCGTCGGTCCGGCGGTCCAGGCCGGCCACGTCTTCCAGGGGGATGCCCATGAAGACGCACTTGAGGACGCCGTGGCGGTACGCGGGCGCGTCGAGGTGGGTGGCGGCGTACTCGCCCATCGCCGCGGTCACCAGGCGGGTGTCGTTGGTGCGGAGGGCGTCCGCGACCAGCTCGACCCCGGCTTCGCCGGTGTCCACAACGGACAGCCCGTGCAGGACCGCCCGCTTCTCCGCCGCGTCGCCGTAGCGGTAGAGATCGGGCAGTTCCGCCGCGGCGCCGGGGGCCGCTTCCAGGAGCCGGACGCGGGCGACGTCGTCGACCGTCCGGCCGGGGACGTCCGACGGTCCCCGGCCGACCCGGCGGCCGACGGCGGGGAACACCGTGCGCAGCGCCGTCGCGTCGGCCGCCACCTTGGTCAGGGCATCGTCGAGCCAGGCGTTCACGGCGTCGCCGCCTTCCGCAGGAACGCCAGGGACTCGCGGGCGATCCGCGGGGCCGCGTGGCTGTCCCGCGGCAGTTCGACGGCCACGAGCCCGGAGTACGGCGCCAGGGCCGCCAGTACCGGCGGGAAGTCGATCTCGCCCTGCCCGAACTCCAGGTGCTCGTGCGTGCCGCGGCGCATGTCGTCGATCTGGACGTTCACCAGCCGCGGCAGGGCACGGCGGACGCAGTCGGGCACGGACGCGGACTCGTTGCACCGGCAGTGCCCGATGTCCAGCGTCAACCCGAACCGGTCCGGGTCGCCGAGTCTCTCCGCCAGTGCGAAGTACCCGTCGAGGTCCTCGACGAGCATCCCGGGCTCGGGTTCGAAACCGAGCCGGACGTCGTGCTCGTCGGCGGCCTCGACCACCTCCGCGCAGCCGTCGGCCAGGTACGCCCAGGCGTCCTCGGGGGCGAGGTCCGCGGGTTTGTTGCCGCTCCAGAAGGACACCGCCTCCGCCCCGAGGTCGGCCGCGATCCGCACCGCCCGGGTCAGGAACTCCACGCGGCGCGTGCGGTCGGGGTCGAGGAACGTCGGCGAGTGCTTGCGCCACGGGTCCAGCAGGAACCGGGCACCGGTCTCGATCACGACCGCGAGGCCGAGGGAATCCAGGTCCGCGGCGACGTCGGCGACGCGCCGGGCGAGGTCCGGCCCGAACGGGTCCAGGTGCTGGTGGTCGAGGGTGAGCGCGACGCCGTCGTAGCCGAGGTCGGCCAGCACGCGCAGGGCGTCGGAGAGCCGGTGGTTGGCGAAGCCGTTGGTGCCGTACCCGAACCTCATGTCGGCGACACCTTCCGGCCCAGCGCCCGCGCGACCGGGAAGGCGGCGGCCACGGCGAGTGCCGAGCGCCACGCGCCGGTCCGCGCGATCAGCCCGGCCTGCAGCGGGATCATCCCGTGGATCCCGGCCCCGACCGCCCGCCGGATCTTGCGCGCGGCCGGGTCGCGGACGGCGTCGTACTGCGGCCCGCCGGTGGTCACGGCGTACGTCCCGAGCAGCGCCGTGGACAGCAGGCCGCCCCGGACGGCGGCGACGCCCACCCCGGCCGTCGCGGCCAGGGTGACCACGGGCAGCACGGGCTTCGCACCGTCCACTTCGGACCTTGACAGCGTTGTCACGGCGTAGGTGTGCGCGCCGACGGTCAGCGCCGCGGGCAAGGCGGGTCTCCTCCCGCCCGCGCCGAGCAGGACGTCGAGGGTGCGGGCCGCGGCCATCGCGGCCGGACCGAGCACGGTGTTCTTGAGCGCGAAGTCGTAGGCCCACACGGTCGCGGCCAGCGGCAGGGCGACGCGCAGGGCCCGCCGTCCGCCGGCGGCCGCGGCGATGGCCAGCCCACCGGCGGTCAGCCCGGTGGCGACGCCGAGCGCCGTCCCCGGCGTGACCCGGCCCGAGGGGATCGGCCGTTCGGGACGTTCGACGGCGTCGAGGTCGCGGTCGGCGTAGTCGTTGAGCGCCATGCCCGCCCAGTAGAGGCAGACCGAAGCGCCGGTCAGGGCGAGCGTGCGGCGGCCGAACGGCCAGCCCGACGCGGCGGCCCCGGCGACGGCGTCGCCCGGCACGGTCAGCGCGGCGGGCGCCCGGACGAGTTCGGCCAGGGCCTTCACCGGTGCGCCCACTCACGCAGCACCGCGTACTGCGACGCCAGGTCGGGCGGGCCGTCGCCGACCGGGTCCTTGAAGAAGAAGCCGAACTCGGCGACCGGCCCGGCGACGCCGTCGCGGCACGCCTTGCCGGTCAGCCGGGCGAGGTCGAGCACCAGCGGCGCGGCGAGCGCCGAGTCGCAGCCCTGCCAGGTGAGCTGCAGCGTCATGCGCGCGCCGAGGAAGCCTTCGAACAGCACGTGGTCCCAGGCGGTCTTCCAGTCGCCGAGGGCCGGCACGTAGTCGATGTGCACCTCGCCGTCGACCGGGTGGCCGAGGTTCTGGTCCAGCACCTGCCGCTTCGAGGCGTTCTTGCTCGACGCGGCCGCGGGATCGGCCAGCGTGGCGCCGTCGCCGCCGCCGAGCAGGTTCGTGCCCGACCAGGCCAGGACGTTCAGCCCGCGCTGGGCGAACATCGGCGCGAGCACCGACCGCAGCAGCGTCTCGCCGGTCTTGCCGTCCCGGCCCGCGTACGGCTGCCCGGTGGCGCGGGCGAGTTCGTCGAGGGCGGGCAGCCGCGCACCGGTGGACGGAGTGAAGTCGACAAAGCCACAACCCGCGCGGAAGGCGGCGTAGGCGTAGAGCGCGCTCGGCGGCAGCGTTTCCAGCTCGTCGTCGAGGGCGGCCAGGGAAGCGTGCGCCGGGTGCGGTGGACACGGCGGTTCGGTGGAGGCGACGTTGAGGACGACGACGTGGTCGAGCTCCTGCCGGAATTCGGCCAGGTCGGCGGTCACCTGCTCGATCGCCGCGCGGCCACCTTCGGACGGCGCCGGCCGCAGCCGGGCCTCGGCCGCGTCCAGCTCGGCCGCGACGGCGCCGGGCAGGGCGGGCGGCAGCACGCCGGCGGCCACCAGGTGTTCGGCCCGCTTGACCAGCGGCGTGTCGACGACGTCGTGTCCCCCGAAGACCAGGTCCCCCAGGCCGGGCAGCGCGGCCCCGGCGAAGTCCGGCAGGTCGGTCACGCAGCCGGTGCGCGCGGCGAGTCCCGCCCGCAGCGCGGCGGCCCCGGCGACGGCGGTGGTGGCCACCGAGCCGCGCGCCCCGATCAGCCAGACACCGAGCTTCCCCATGGTTCCTCCAGTTCCCCGGTCCAGCCCGCACCGGTCAGGCGCGGGTCCACACAGCGAGATCACGCGCCGGCCATGGCTCCGGCCGGCGCGGCGGTACTGGGTTTCCTTGAGCGACAAGAACTTCACGGCCGACGCCGTCAGCCCCCATTGGCACGATACCGGGAGAAACGCCCATACCGGCCTGCCTGCGCGGACAACCTGGCGGACAGAGCGCGGCCATCCGGCGACTCCGTCAGGCCGAGGCGGTCCCGCGGAAGCGGACAGAGCGCCGCCATCCGGCGGCTCTCAGGCCGAGGCGGTCCCGCGGAAACTCAGCGCCCCGAGCGCCGACACGAGCGGAGCCAGCTCCGGCCGCGTCTCCGCTTCCTCCAGCGCCTCCGCCAGCGCCGTGTCGTGCGTCGGGCGCGCCGCCGTCAGCAACGCCTGCCCCGCCGGCGTCACCTCCGTGTAGATCCCGCGGCGGTCGTCCGCGCACAGGTACCGCGCCAGCAGGCCCCGGCCCTCCAGCCGCGCCACCAGCCGCGTCGTCGCGGACTGGCTGAGGACCACCGCGTTCGCCAGCTGGTTCATCCGCAGGTGGAAGCCGTCCTGGCGGGCCAGGACGTCCAGGACCGTGTACTCGCTCACCGACAGCTCGTGGTCGCGCTCGAGCGCCCGTTGCAGCCGGTCTTCGATCCGCGCGTGGAGCGCGGCCAGCGTCCGCCAGCCTTGCGCGCGCGCTTCGACGGCGTCGTCGTCCAGTGACACGGTTCACCTCTTCCCGGCTTGCGCGGACCGCCCGACAAGTCGCAAGCTTGTGCAATATCCCGCGTGTGCAACTATCTCGGACGCTTGTAGTTGCCCACGCTCCTCAGCCTACTCCGGGAAGAAGGAAGTTCCATGCCCGCCGCTCTGCTCGCACTGGCGATCAGCGCTTTCGGGATCGGCACCACCGAGTTCGTGATCATGGGCCTGCTGCCCGAGGTCGCGGCCGATTTCGGCGTCTCGATCCCGTCCGCAGGCCTGCTCATCTCCGGCTATGCGCTCGGCGTCGTCGTCGGTGCTCCCGTGCTCACCGCGCTGGCCTCACGGGTGCCGCGCAAGACCGTGCTCGTCGCCCTGATGGGCCTGTTCATCGCGGGCAACGTGCTTTCGGCGCTCGCTCCGGGCTACGGCCTGCTGATGACCGGCCGGGTCGTCGCCGCGTTGAGCCACGGCGCGTTCTTCGGCGTCGGCTCGGTCGTCGCCGCGTCGCTGGTCGCCCCGGCCAAGCAGGCCGGCGCGATCGCCTTGATGTTCACCGGGCTGACCGTGGCGAACGTGCTCGGCGTACCCGCGGGCACCGCGCTCGGCCAGGCCTTCGGCTGGCGCTCGACGTTCTGGGTGGTCAGCGCGCTCGGCGTCGTCGGCGCGATCGGCATCCTCACGCTGGTGCCGCACCAGGACCCCGAGCCGGGGGCCGGCCTGCGCGGCGAGCTCGCCGTGTTCCGCCGCCCGCAGGTGTGGCTCGCACTGGTGATGACCGCGCTCGGCTTCGCCGGGGTGTTCGCGTCGTTCACCTACATCGCCCCGATGATGACCGAGGTCGCGGGCTTCTCCGGCGGCGCCGTCACCTGGCTGCTCGTGCTCTTCGGTGCCGGCCTGTTCGCCGGCAACCTGCTCGGCGGCAAGGCCGCGGACCGCAAGCTGATGCCCAGCCTCTACGTCATCCTCACCGCCTTGGCGCTCGTGCTGGTGGCGTTCGTGTTCACCGCGCACGCGAAGGTGCCCGCGGCGATCACGATCGCGCTGTTCGGCGCGGCCGGCTTCGCCACCGTGCCGCCGCTGCAGGCCCGTGTGCTGGCCAAGGCCGAGGGCGCCCCGGCGCTGGCGTCGGCGGCGAACATCGCCGCGTTCAACCTCGGCAACGCCGGTGGCGCGTGGCTCGGCGGCCAGGCCATCGGCGCCGGCCTCGGCTACACCGCCCCCAACTGGATCGGCGCCGGGCTCGCCGCGGCGGGCCTCGCCGTGGCGCTCGTCTCCGGACTGCTCGACCGCAGGACCCCGGCTAGTTTCGAAGCCGGGGAACGGGTACTCGCCCGATGAACCACCCACCGAAAGGACCCCTCGTGACCAGCGTGCCCGTCATCGAACTCAACAACGGCGTGCGGATGCCGCAACTCGGCTACGGCGTGTTCCAGGTCCCGGACGACGAGACCGCCACCGCCGTCAAAACCGCCCTCGAAGCGGGCTACCGCAGCATCGACACCGCGGCCGTCTACGGCAACGAAAAGGGTGTCGGCCAGGCGATCGCCGAGTCCGGCATCGCCCGCGACGAGCTGTTCGTCACCACCAAGCTGTGGAATTCGGCCCAGGGCTACGACTCGACGCTCAAGGCGTTCGACGAAAGCATGGCCAAGCTCGGCCTGGAGCAGCTGGACCTCTACCTGATCCACTGGCCGACCCCGGCGCGCGGCAAGTTCCTCGACACCTGGAAGGCCTTCGAGAAGCTGTACACCGACGGCCGGGTCCGCGCGATCGGCGTCTCCAACTTCCAGCCCGCGCACCTCGAGCGCCTGCTCGACGCCGCCGAGATCGCCCCCGCGGTCAACCAGGTGGAGCTGCACCCGTACCTGCAGCAGCCCGAGCTGCGCGAGTTCGACGCGAAGCAGGGCATCGCGACCGAGGCGTGGAGCCCGCTCGCCAAGGGCGGCAGCCTGCTCGGCGACCCCGCGGTCGCGGAACTCGCGGTGAAGCACAGCCGCACGCCCGCGCAGATCGTGCTGCGCTGGCACCTGCAGCTGGGCAACGTGGTGATCCCGAAGTCGGTCACGCCGTCCCGGATCGAGGAGAACTTCGACCTGTTCGGGTTCACCCTCACGGAGGAGGAAATGGCGTCGCTGACCCCGCTGGACCGCGGCGAGCGCACCGGCCCGGACCCGGACACCTTCAACGCCGCCTGATCCGGCAAGGCCGCCTTGAGGGACGCGAAGTCCCTCAAGGCGGCCTTCACGGCGCCGTGGTCACCGCGTGACGGCCCACAGCTCCCAGGTCCAGGTGGTGGGCCGGCACTCGAACCGCACGAACCCGCCGGTCTGCACGTACCACTGACCGTCCGAATAGCAGTCGTACTCGTAGGCCGCCGGGTAGCTCCACTGGTACTTCATGATCTGGCTGTCCCCCGCGCTGGCGGGCGGCGCGAACACGACCGTGGACGCCAACGCGCCCATGACGGCGGCGGCCGCCGCGATCTTCTTCTTCACTTGTCTGTCCCCCTGGATCTCGCTGAACACGTGCGGGGACAAACAATCATGAAACGGGCACGCTTGTCAGCCGAACGGGTCAATTCCGCTCACTGCTTGCGGGCGACCCCGCCCAGCGTCAGGAAGTTCAGCTCGCCCAGCGGGTGCAGCCGCGGGCCGTCCGGCCACCATTCGTGCAGGTAGACCAGCCCCGGCCGGAGCAGCTCGGTGCCCTCGAAGAACCCGGCGATCTGCTCGCGCGTGCGGTGGACGCTGCCCAGCCCGGTGCCCTGGAAACTGGTTTCCAGCAGCCGCGCCAGCTCCTGGCGCGGGGAGTCCTCTTCCGGGTCGAAGTGGTGCGTGAGCAGCAGGAACGATCCGGGTGCGAGAGCGTCGACGTAGGCGGAGACGATCGACCTCGCGCGGTCGTAGTCGTCGATGTGGTGCACGATCGAGGTGAGGATCAGCGCCACCGGCCGGGTGAAGTCGAGGTACTCCTTGACGACCTCGTCGGCGAGGGTTTCGGCGGGCCGCGTCAGGTCGGCGCCGGTCACGTGGGTCAGGTAGTTCTCCTCGAGCAGCGCCCGGCCGTGCACCTGCACGACCGGGTCGTTGTCGACGTACACCACCTGCGCGTCCGGGTTGTACCGCTGCGCCACCTCGTGGGTGTTTTCCGCGGTGGGCATGCCGGAACCCAGGTCGAGGAACTGGTCGATGCCGCGTTTGCCGGCCAGGAACCGCACCGCGCGCACCAGCCAGTCGCGGTGCTCCTTCGCCATCGCCTTGGCGCCGGGCGCGATGGCCAGCAGCCGCCGCATCGCTTCGCGGTCCACCTCGTAGTGGTCGTGCCCGCCGAGGAGCGCGTCGGACAACCGGGCCAGGCTCGCCTTGCTGAAATCGAGGGCGGCCGCACCGCCCTCGGTTCCGGACCGCAGGTCGCCAGGCGTCATCGGCTGCTCTCCCACTCTGCGCGTGGTGGCGACACCCCTGCCCGGGTTCGCTCACCGTGTCCGGCAACGGACAGTGCTCAGGTTACGACATGGGGTTCACCAAGTGAACCGGGCACAAGGGCCTTACCTGCCAGGCACAACTACCCGGAACACGTTCCCGCCACGCCTTTCCCCCATCCGTGGTCCGGCACCCGGCGGAGCGTCCGGCCGCCCGCCGCCGGCGAGACCTCGCTACCCGAAACGCACCTCTCCCCACGTCTTTCCCCCGTCCGTGGTGCGGTACACCGCAGAGCCACCGAAAGCGTCCGGCTGCCCGTCGACGACGACGCCCGTGCCCCGGCCGGGGAAGTCGAGATCGGTCAGCGCGAAGCCCCGGTCCGGCAGCTCGAGCGTCGTCCACGTGCGGCCGCCGTCGGCGGTGCTGTGCAGGAACCCGACGCCGCCGCCCACGGCCGCGATCGTCGCCGACGTCGGCGAGGCCGCCGCGAAGCCCTGGTTGATGCCGGTGAACGGCGCCGCGTCTTCTCCGCTGAACCGGGCGCCGAGCTGCGGTGCGTGGCGCAACTGCCGTTCCATCGAGCCCGGCTGCGGCGAGCCGGGGCTGCCGCTGCACAACGCCGCGACCCGGCGCTCGCGGACGGCCGAGAGCGAGGCCACCTCCCCTTCCGGGCACGGCGGATCCGCCGGGGTGAACCGGACGCCGTCGCGGGAGGTCCAGTACTGCTCGGTGCCGTAGTCCGCGCCGAGCGCGACCTGCAGGCCGCCGCCGACGGCCAGGTCGCCGTAGGTGAGGCCGCCGGTGACCGCGAACCCGGGCACCGGGACCAGCACCGGCGAGCCGGCGGCCCCCGAGTACAGCCGGGTCGAGCCCCGGCCCTCGCCGTAGCCGGTCAGCAGGGCGAAGACGCGGCCGCCGGTTTCGGCGATCTTCGAGAGGTAGTACGGCTCCCGCGCCCCGGCCAGGGTGACCGGCTGCCAGGTGGTGCCGCCGTCGCGGGTCGCGCGCACGTGGACGCCGTCGCTGACGTACGCGACGCGGTCGCCGAAGAACCGCAGCGCGACGTGGTTGTGGTTGTCCGGCAGCGGCATCGGCGGCGCGCCCAGCCGCCGCCAGTGCCGCCCGGCGTCGGTCGTGCCCAGCAGCGCCGGGCACCACGTCTTCGCGCACGGCGAGTACCCCAGGACGTACCCGGTGTCCGGGCCGGTCCAGCTCGTCGACGCGGGCTGGAAGCCGGACGGGACCACGGGTTCCGCTGTGGCAGGAGCAGCGAACGCGGCCAGGAGGCCGATGACGGAGACCAACAGCGCACAGCGCCGGGGAATTCTCATGATCACCTGACGCCCCGCGCGGGGCG